>CANRHU010000029.1 GCA_947630485.1 uncultured Lachnospiraceae bacterium | reverse complement strand
GTGGCGAAGGACGACGTCATGGGAAGGACCATGCAGGATCTGGAACTGTCGGTCCGGAAGCGGGCGAGGAAGGAGAAATGATATGACGCAGGTCTATGTATATGATAGTGAGAGAAATTGAGAAAAGCCTTGCATATGCGGCGGATTTTGAGTATACTAAAGGTAAGCGGGCCTCGGCAAATGAGGCTTTTGGTATTCCAGCGGCAGGACGGAAGAAGCTGAAGGCAAAGTTATGGTTTCTGGCGTACAGTATAATGTAAGAGGTAGCGCAGATGAAGAAGTTTTTGGTTTGTGTGGCGGCGACGGTGCTGATTGTGGCCGGAGCTTTCACGGCGCGGAATTTGATTTGGGAATATGGTCACAGTGGAGAACCGGATGTGACAGGAATGCTGGTCGTGCCGGAGGATGGTTCGGTCCTGATTGAAGAAGGCCAGGTTCCGCTGGCGGCCGGACCGGACGGCGGAGCGGGGGAGAATCCTTATATTCAGCAGGTCGTGGATCTGGTGAACGAACAGAGGACGGCGGCCGGCCTGAATCCGCTTGAGAAATCTTCGGAAGTCTGTGCGGCGGCAGATGTGCGTGCCCGCGAGATTGCGGCCTCTTTCTCCCATATAAGGCCTGACGGACGCAGGTATCGCACGGTTTTGACGGATTTGGGAATCAGCAGCCATTTCAGCGGAGAGAATATCGCGGGCGGTTACCGTACCCCCAGCGATGTAGTCAGCGCCTGGATGAACAGCCCGGGCCATAAAGAGAACATTATGAATCCGGATTATACGCATATTGGGATCGGATACTATCCGGACAGCGGAAGCGGCCTTTCTTACTGGTGCCAGTTGTTTATATACTGATCTTTATAAAATTGTTTTCTGGAAACGGCGTAGCTTTCGGGCTATGCCGTTTCGGCTTCCTGGAGAAGCTGCCGCATTCTGTGCACGCTTTGCTGTTCGGAGAGAATGCTCGATTTTAAGAGCGGCGTCAGCTCCGGGCAGAGACTGCAGCGGAGCGCGATTTCCGACATGCGGATGCCGCCCTCGTGATGCGGCAGCATTTCCCGCAAAAAAGTGACGCTGATATTCTCGTCCTCCTGTGCGCAGGTCATTTCGGCAAACATGGTCTCCATGGCCTGGTTCGTCCGAATCTGACAGAGGCAAAGACACCGCGGTGAATTGCGCAGGCTGCCGCAGGATGGCAGGAGGCGTTCCAGCTCGGCAATCTCGGCGGTCTGCCCGCGGATGATTTGGCCGGCAGCGGCCTGCATGGATGGATGCGGGCCGAACCGCAGGAAATTTTGGCTCATTTCGACGGCAGCCCGGTGATGCGCGAGTATCTGAACAATAAAATTGTGAGAAACGCTCTCTGTTAAGGGGGCGTTTGTCATGTGATGAATCATATTGCAGAGAATGCGGCGGAAGGCGGTTAAATATTCGTTCTGATCAGTCATGGGGACTCCTTTGCGGGGCGGAAGCCGGCTATGCGGGTCTGTTTATCATTAACATATGAGGGCGGGGGCGCGGCGTGCATGGTCATCCGGTGCGAATTTTGCGGTCAGGGGCCGCACCTGAATTAACTGCCTGAAAAAATAAAAATTAGGTCTTGCAATATACCCCCAGGGGGTATATAATAACGAAGGAACAAAAAGAGGCGGATCGGACGGCCGCGAGTGCCGCCGAAAACGGAAGGGAGTTGTGCCAGTGGAACAGAGGGAATGCTGTCATCCGAAGATAAAGGAACGTTCCGAGAAAGAGTACAAGGATCTGATCCATCGTTTAAACCGCATCGAGGGTCAGGTGCGCGGGATCCGGAACATGGTGGAGAATGATATATACTGCACGGATATTCTGGTGCAGGTGGCGGCCGTGAACGCGGCGCTGAACAGTTTCAATAAGGTGCTTCTGGAGAATCATATCCGAAGCTGCGTGGTCCGCGATATTCGCGACGGCCGCGAGGAGACGCTGGATGAGCTGGTGGAGACGCTTAAGAAGCTGATGCGCTGACGGAGCGGGAGGAGAGAACTTTTCAGAAGCGCAGTATGAAAAAGCCGATGGCTTGGCGGAGCTGAAAGGCGGATGAAGTATGGAGGTTCAGAATATGGGAGATATTATTATCATTGCAGTGGTGGCGGTCGGTCTCTTTTTTGCGGCGCGCAGTATGAGAAAGCGCGTGAAGAGCGGCTGCTGCGGCGGTTCTGTTCCGAAAGCGCCGCGAAAGACGCTTGACGGGGAGAAGATCGGGGAGAAGATTATCACGATCGAAGGTATGCATTGTGAAAACTGTAAAAACAGCGTGGAACGGCAGATCAACCGCATCGACGGCGCTGCGGCGAAGGTGGATTTGAAGAAAAATATCGCCGTGGTTTCCCTAAGCCGCGCTGTGGAGGACGCGGAGCTTGCCCGGGCGGTGGAGCAGGCAGGTTTTCAGGTTGTCAAAATAGAAGGAGATGTTGGATCATGCAGCAGTATTTAGTGACCGGAATGAGCTGCGCGGCCTGCAGCGCCCGGGTGGAGAAGGCGGTGTCAAAGGTGGAGGGCGTCACGTCCTGTTCCGTGAGTCTGCTGACCAATTCCATGGGCGTGGAAGGAACGGCCGATCCGGCAGCCGTCATAAGCGCGGTGGAGGCGGCAGGGTACGGGGCGTCTTTGAAGGGCCGGGGCGGCGTGTCCGCGGGCGGCGGGCGGACCGGGGAGGCGGCCTCTTCCCGCGGATATGCGTCTGAGGCGGAAGAGATGCTGAAAGACCGGGAGACGCCGGTTCTGAAACGCCGGCTGGCGGCCTCGCTGGGATTTTTGATCGTGCTCATGTACATTTCCATGGGACATATGATGTGGGGATGGCCGGTGCCGGCGTTTCTTGCGGGAAACCATGTGGCGATGGGGCTTCTCCAGCTTCTGCTTACGGTTATCATCATGGTGATCAATCAGAAGTTTTTTATCAGCGGCTACAAATCCCTGTGGCATAAGGCCCCGAATATGGATACGCTGGTGGCGCTGGGCTCCACCGCGGCGTTTGTCTACAGCACTTATGCGCTGTTTGCGATGACGGACGCCCAGATGCGGATGGACATGGACGGCGTGATGGCCTATATGCACGAATTTTATTTCGAGTCGGCGGCTATGATCCTGACGCTGATCACCGTGGGAAAGATGCTGGAGGCCCGTTCCAAAGGCAAAACCACAGATGCGCTCAAAAGTCTGATGAAGCTGGCGCCGAAGACGGCGACCGTGGTCTATGACGGCGTGGAGACGGAGGTTCCCATCGACCGAGTGCAGAGAGGCGATATTTTTGTGGTGCGTCCCGGCGAAAATATTCCGGTGGACGGCGTGGTTCTGGAGGGGACGAGCGCGGTCAATGAAGCCGCCCTGACCGGTGAGAGTATTCCGGTGGATAAGGCGGCGGGGGATACGGTATCGGCCGCCACGGTAAACCAGTCGGGTTTCATCCGCTGTCAGGCTACGCGTGTCGGAGAGGATACGACCTTGTCCCAGATCATCCAGATGGTCAGTGACGCGGCGGCTACCAAGGCGCCGATTGCCAAAGTGGCGGATAGAGTCAGCGGCATCTTTGTGCCGGCAGTCATTACGATTGCGGTGGTCACGACGCTGGGCTGGCTTCTGGCCGGGAAGGGAATCGGGTTTGCGCTTTCCATGGGTATCTCGGTGCTGGTCATCAGTTGCCCCTGTGCGCTCGGTTTGGCAACCCCGGTGGCGATTATGGTGGGCAACGGTATGGGAGCGCGGCACGGAATTATGTTTAAGACGGCGGCGTCCCTCGAAGAGACCGGAAAGATGGAGATTGTGGCCCTGGACAAGACGGGAACGATCACAAGCGGCGAGCCGAAGGTGACGGATATTCTTCCGGCCGAGGGGGTCGGGGAAGAAACGCTGCTTCGTCTGGCCTGCTCTCTGGAGCAGAAAAGCGAGCATCCGCTCGCGCGGGCGGTTCTGGCCTGCGCGCAGGAAAGAGGAATTTCGGGCGGGGAAGCGGAGGATTTCTCCGCCATTCCCGGCAATGGTCTGACAGCGAATATATGCGGCGAGACGGTGTGCGGCGGAAATCTGGCGTTTATTGAGAGTCAATTAAAAGACGGCCGCCCCGAGACGCACTGTTCGAATTCACTGCGCGCCCAGGCCGACGCGCTGGCGGCCTCCGGCAAGACGCCGTTATATTTTGCCAGGGACGGAAAACTTTTGGGCATCATCGCCGTGGCGGATGTGATCCGCACTGACAGTCCCGAGGCCGTCCGCCAGCTGCAGAATATGGGAATCCGCGTGGTGATGCTGACCGGGGACAATGAACGGACAGCCCGTGCAATCGGCAGTCAGGCCGGTGTTGACCAGGTGATCGCGGGCGTGCTGCCGGACGGCAAGGAGAGCGTGATCCGCGACCTGAAAAAGCAGGGGAAGGTGGCCATGGTAGGCGACGGCATCAACGACGCGCCGGCCCTGACCCGGGCCGACATCGGCATCGCCATCGGCGCGGGGACGGATATCGCCATCGATGCGGCGGACGTGGTGCTGATGAAGAGCCGGCTGAGCGACGTGCCGGCCGCAATCCGCTTAAGCCGCGCAACCCTCCGCAATATCCATGAGAATCTGTTCTGGGCGTTTTTCTATAACGTGATAGGGATTCCCCTGGCGGCAGGTCTGTGGTATCCTCTGTTTGGGCTCAAGCTGAATCCCATGTTCGGGGCGGCGGCCATGAGCCTGTCCAGCTTCTGCGTCGTTACCAATGCCCTTCGTCTGAACCTGTTTGACATAAGCAGTACAGCGAGGGATAAAAAAATAAAACACAAAAAAAATATCCATAAGGAGGAAACAGTTATGACAAAGACAATGACAATCGAAGGAATGATGTGCGGACACTGTGAGGCGCGCGTGAAGAAGGCGCTGGAGGCGATCGAGCAGGTGAGCGCGGCGGAAGTCAGCCATGAGAAAGGCAATGCGGTCGTGACTCTGTCCGCGCCGGTTGACGATTCCGTCCTCAAGGCCGCCGTCGAGGCACAGGATTATACGGTGACGGCAATCTGCTGATTGGCTGGCGCCCTGCTCGCGTGGAAATACAAACGGAGTGTCACTGGCGTTCCGTTTGCATGGAAATACAGAAAGCGTGCACTGGCACCCTTTCTGCATGGAGAAGAAAAATGAGGCTGCTTTTCGCAACAGTCTCATTTTTCTTTTTTGCGCCCGCACCGTTCGCTTGCGCGGCGTCTTTTATGCCGCCGTTTGGTGACTTTGTCTTAGAGACTCGTTTTAGGGACTTTCCCGGCCGTACTTTCCCAGCTGTATTTTCCCGGCTGTATTTTCCCGGCCGTACTTTCCACGGCCATACTTTCCCCGGTCGGACATCCTGAAAGGATTGACAGTGGAAAGTGCAAAACGTATAATGGAATGAAGGTGCAGCCTGTACGAATGAGGGGAATGTGAGATGGGAGTTAAGAAGAACCTTGCCAGACAGCTTGATCGGTTTGAGAAGAAGGCTTCTGCTCTTCTTGAGGAAGCGAAGCTGCGGGGAATGATTGCCGCTCTCGAAAAGGAGATAAAGGAGCTTTATGTATCTGTAGGCATGACGATGTATTCCATGCGGAGACAAAGGGCTGTGGATGCGGGAAAGTTTGAGAAGCATTTTGAGGCGATCCAGCGGAAACTGGCGGAGGTTGAGGAAAAGAAGGAGCGGATTCGCCAGATTCGGGAATGCGCCGCCGCGGAGAGCACGCCGAGAGGGCAGGAATCCGGGGCCGGGGTTCTCAGGGAATGGCCGGTTCTGCCTGGGGAGAAGGAAAAGGCGGAGGCCGAAGCAGAAGATATAAAAGCTATTGCGGTGGAGGCCAAGGCAGAAGCTGCAGAGGATGCTGCGGCGGAGGCCAAGGCAGAAGCTGCAGAGGATACTGCGGCGGGGGTCAAGGCAGAAGATATAGAAGATACTGCGGCGGAGGGAGTAGTGATCGAGGAGGATCCGGATTGCTGACGCAGCAGGCAGGGGAGGAGTTTGCGCATGGAAACCATTCGAATTAAATATTTTACGGATAAGATTGACCGGCTGGCGTACATTGACGGAAAATCGGACTGGATCGATCTGCGGGCCGCGGAGGATGTCTCCCTGAAAAAGGGAGAATTTCGGCTGATCCCGCTGGGTGTCGCCATGGAACTGCCCAAGGGCTACGAGGCCCATGTGGTGCCGCGCAGTTCGACGTACCGGAATTTTGGGATTCTGCAGACGAACCATTTCGGAATCATTGACGAGACTTACTGCGGAGACGGCGACCAGTGGTATTTCCCCGCGCTGGCTGTGAGGGACACGGAAATCCGGTGCAACGACCGAATCTGTCAGTTTCGGATTATGAAGCACCAGCCGGAGATCTGTTTTGAGACGACAGAGCATCTGGCCGGGGAAAACAGGGGCGGCTTCGGAAGCACCGGCGTTCGCTGAGACGGCAGATGCCGCGGCTGAGCGGCCGGATACCGCAGATGCCGCGGCTGAGCAGCCGGATACCGCTGCAAAAAGGCGGTCATCGCGTCCGCGCGGAATGGCGGGATGGGGCAATAGGAGGAATCATGTGATGAGGAGAGAAATCCGATACCTGGCGGTCATGGCGGCGGTGCTTCTGCTTATGACCGGCTGCGGTTCGAAGGAAAAATATGAGTGCAGGGAGGCGGCCATCGCCCAGATGGAGGCGGGGGATTATGCCGCGGCCGTCGATTCGTTGAATCTGGCGCTGGAGAAATCAAGCGGCATGGTAGGCGAATTTGAACTTGATGTGCTGAAATACCGGGCGGAGGCGGAGTATCGGCTGGGGGACTATGAGGCCGCGGCGGATACCTACGATGTGCTGTGGCAGACGGACGGGCAGAAGACAGAGTATCTGACCCGCTGCTGTGCTGCGCGGATCCGGGCCGGACAGCTGGAGGACGCCGGGCAGAAGTACAGGGAGCTTTATAAGTCCCAGCCGGAAAGCGGCGAGACGATGGAGGTGCTTCTGGCGCTTGGCGATGCGCTCCGGGAGGCAGGCCGCGGGGCGGAGGCCACGGAGCTTTTTCAGCAGGCAGTGGACGACGGCGCGGGAAATGGAGAAATCTATAACCAGCTGGCGCTTAATGAGCTGGAGTTCGAAGAGTACGATCAGGCGCTGGCCTTTATTGAAAAAGGTTTGGCCTGCGAGGACGAGGCAAGAGAGAAGCTCCTATTTAATCAGGCGGCCGTCTATGAGAAGAAGCTGGATTTTGCGGCCGCGCTGCGGACGCTGCAGACCTATGCCGCGGAATTCGGACCGACTGAGGAAGTGGAGAAAGAGATTGCTTTTCTGCGGACGCGCGCGGACTGAAGCTGGCTGTTTCACAGTAAAAGGCTCTTCGCGGGAGCAAGGAGAACGCTGACAGGAGGAAACTTTGGCGGAATTATATGAGATAAAGGATGTGCAGGACAGGGTGATATTGCTTTCGGTGGATACCGGAGGTGAAACGGAAGCAAAAGCGTGCCTGGATGAGTTGGAGGAGCTGGTGAAGACGGCAGGAGGCGTCGTCTTGGCCCGCGTGATTCAGAACAGGGAGCAGATTCATCCGGGGACTTATTTGGGGAAGGGAAAGATCGATGAGGTGAAGGAGCTTCTCTGGGAGACGGAGGCTACGGGAGTAGTCTGTGACGACGAACTGTCCCCGGCGCAGCTTAAGAATCTGGAGGAGGCGCTGGACTGCAAGGTCATGGACCGCACCATGGTGATTCTGGATATTTTTGCGTCGCGGGCCAATACACGGGAAGGAAAGCTGCAGGTGGAGCTGGCCCAGCTGCGTTACCGGGCGGCCCGGCTGGTTGGTCTGCGCAGCTCCCTGTCCAGGCTCGGCGGCGGTATAGGAACACGCGGGCCCGGCGAGGCGAAGCTGGAGATCGACCGTCGTCGGATTCATGAGCGGATTTCAGCGCTTAAGGAAGATTTAAGGGATGTGGAGCGGCACCGCCAGGTGCAGCGGCAGCAGCGCGGGCGCGCGCATGTGGTCCAGGCGGCGATTGTCGGATACACAAACGCGGGAAAGTCCACGCTTCTTAACGATCTGACGGATGCGGGGATTTTGGCCGAGGATAAGCTGTTTGCGACGCTGGATCCGACGACGCGCAGCTTAAGGCTGCCGGACGGACAGCAGATTCTTTTGACGGATACGGTCGGGTTTATCCGGAAGCTCCCGCATCATCTGATTGAGGCGTTTAAGAGCACGCTGGAGGAGGCGAAGTATTGCGATATCATTCTGCATGTCGTGGACTGCGCGAATCCGCAGATGGAGATGCAGATGCACATTGTCTATGAGACCTTAAAGCAGCTGGGGATTGCGGACAAGGTGATTGTGACCGTGTTTAATAAGACAGACCTCCTGGAACGCGAAGTGATTCTTAAGGATTTGCGGGCGGATTATCAGGTAAAGATTTCGGCGCGGACGGGGGACGGGATGGAGACGCTTTTAAAAACGCTGGAAGAGATTCTGCGGGCGCAGAAGGTTTATCTGGAGAAGACCTACGCGTACCGGGAAGCGGGGCGAATTCAGGAGATTCGCGAGTATGGAGAGCTTCTGGAGGAAGAGTACACGGACGAGGGAATCCGGGTGAAGGCGTATGTGCCGGCAGAGGTGTTTGGGAGATTAGTGTAGAGGTCCGTCCGTTGTGAGTGAACTCACACGGACGGACCGGAATTGCCTGGGCGCATGACAGAATTTTAACACAATATCTTGACTTTGAAAAAATACAAAACAAGATATTGTGTTTTTGTATGACCTCTGCTATAATGGTAAGAGCGGCGCTTCTGCGGCAGTGGGGGCAGACGGAATGGATTAAGAGAAGCGGACAGTTGAGAAGACCCCGTGGGAGGGGAAGAAAGGGGATTTATTGATGATCAGCGTAGTAAAGCGGGACGGCGAGATCGCGGAGTTTAATCTGACTAAAATTACAGAGGCCATAAAGAAGGCGTTTAAAGCCACGGAGAAGGAGTTTAACCATGAGATTCTGGAGCTTCTGGCCCTTCGTGTGACTGCGGATTTCCAGAGCAAGATGAAGGACGGGAAGATCACCGTGGAGCAGATTCAGGACAGCGTGGAGCATGTGCTGGAGCAGGCGGGCTACACAGATGTGGCCAAGGCATACATTCTCTACAGGAAGCAGCGTGAGAAAATCCGCAACATGAAAAACACGATCCTGGATTACCGCGATGTGGTCAACAGCTACGTGAAGGTTGAGGACTGGCGCGTGAAGGAGAATTCCACCGTCACGTATTCCGTCGGCGGCCTGATCTTGAGCAACTCCGGCGCTGTGACCGCCAATTACTGGCTGTCTGAGATTTATGACAAGGAGATTGCCGACGCCCATAGAAACGCTGACATCCATCTGCATGACCTGTCCATGCTGACCGGTTACTGCGCGGGATGGTCCTTAAAGCAGCTGATTGTGGAAGGTCTCGGCGGCATTCCCGGCAAGATCACGTCCTCCCCGGCGAAGCATCTGTCCGTGCTGTGCAACCAGATGGTCAATTTCCTCGGTATTATGCAGAATGAATGGGCGGGGGCCCAGGCATTTTCATCCTTTGATACCTATCTGGCTCCGTTTGTGAAGGCGGACAACCTGGATTATGACAGCGTAAAGAAATGCATCGAGTCCTTCGTCTACGGCGTAAACACGCCAAGCCGCTGGGGTACCCAGGCGCCGTTCTCCAACATTACGTTGGACTGGACCGTGCCGGACGACATGGCGGAGATGCCGGCGATCGTCGGCGGCAAGGAGATGCCGTTTAAGTACAAGGACTGCAAGAGGGAGATGGATATGGTCAACCGCGCCTTCATCGAGACCATGATCGAGGGCGATGCCAACGGCCGCGGCTTCCAGTATCCGATCCCCACCTACTCCATCACGAAGGACTTCGATTGGTCCGAGACGGAGAACAACAGGCTTCTCTTTGAGATGACGGCCAAATACGGCACGCCGTATTTTTCCAACTATATCAACAGCGATATGCAGCCCAGCGACGTGCGAAGCATGTGCTGCCGCCTGCGCCTGGATCTGCGCGAGCTGCGCCGCAAGACGGGCGGTTTCTTCGGCTCCGGGGAGAGCACCGGTTCTGTCGGCGTCGTCACGATCAATATGCCGAGGATCGCTTACCTGGCCAAGGACGAGGCGGATTTTTACAAGAGACTTGACCGCATGATGGATATTTCCGCCAGATCCCTTAAGACCAAGCGCGAGGTCATCACGAAGCTTCTGGACAACGGTCTCTATCCCTATACCAAGCGTTATCTTGGAACCTTTGAGAACCATTTCTCCACTATCGGACTGGTGGGAATGAACGAGGTGGGCCTGAATGCGAAATGGCTCCGCAAGGATCTGACCCATCCGGAGACCCAGAAGTTTACGAAGGACGTGCTGAACCATATGCGGGAGCGCCTGTCCGACTATCAGGAGCTGTACGGCGATCTGTACAATCTGGAGGCCACGCCGGCAGAGTCCACCTCCTACCGTCTGGCGAAGCATGACAAGAGCCGCTATCCGGATATCATTACCGCCGGAAGTGAAGGCGATACGCCCTACTACACCAACAGCTCCCATCTGCCGGTGGACTACACGGCGGACATCTTCGACGCGCTGGATATTCAGGACGAGCTGCAGACTCTCTATACGTCAGGAACCGTGTTCCACGCGTTCCTCGGCGAGAAGCTGCCCTCCTGGAAGTCGGCCGCGAAGCTGGTGCGCACCATTGCGGAGAATTACAGGCTGCCGTACTATACGATGTCGCCGACCTATTCGATCTGCAAAGATCACGGCTATCTGATCGGCGAGCATTTCACCTGCCCGATCTGCGGCAATGAGGCCGAGGTTTACAGCCGTATCACCGGCTATTACCGTCCGGTGAAGAACTGGAACGCGGGCAAGACCCAGGAGTACAAGAACCGCACGACCTATGACGTGGCTCATTCCGTCCTGAAGAGAGGCGGAGACGCCGCGGTTCATGTGGCCGACACGGTCGCGGAGAAGACTGCCCAGGCGATTCTTCGGAGCGCGGCGGATGCGAATGCTTCCGCGGCGGGCGCCAAGTCCGGAGAAGACGCGGCTGCCGGAGCCGCAAGTGCGGGCGCGCCGCAGCTTTCCGCTTCCGGAACCTATTTGTTTACGACCAAGACCTGTCCCAACTGCAGGATTGCCAAGGAATTCTTAAAGGATGTGGATTATCAGGTGATCGACGCGGAGGAGAATCCGGAACTGTCCGATGAGTTCGGAATTATGCAGGCGCCGACGCTGGTGCTCGTGAAGGACGGAAAGATTGAGAAATTTGTGAACGCAAGCAATATCAAGCGATTCGCGGACAGCCGGAAATAATAAATATAGGACTGAGGGCGGGAGCTTCTCCGACGGAGAGCCCGCCCTTTTTCTGCCGCGCACCGCCGCGGCCAATGCGCTGCCTATACCGCAGTAAGATACCCATGAAAGCGATGCGCAGAGATCATTTTCGCGAAAGTGAAAATTTTCAAAAAAACTGCTTGCATTTTTTTTGTCTTATGGTACAATATGTGACGGAGGCATAGCTCAGCTGGGAGAGCACATGCATCACACGCATGGGGTCGCAGGTTCGAGCCCTGTTGTCTCCATAGGAGAGTCCTCAGAGGTGAGGACTCTTTTTTCTGTCCGCGGCAACAGCGCTTCTCCGCTCCGTGAGCGAAAGCAAAGCGCGCTGCGGAAGCGCTAAAATGCTGCCAGCGTCAGGCTCTCGCTTTCCGATGGACGGATGACGCCGCTGCCGACGGGGCATTCGCTGCCCGGGCCGCCGTTGATCGGGTTACCGCTGCTGCCAAGCGGACTGCCGTTGATCGGGTTACCGCTGCTGCCAATCGGACTGCCGCTGATCGGGTTGCCGCTGCTGCCAAGCGCGCCGTCGTCTTTCGGTTGAAGGGACGGCTGGCCGCGGAGAAAATATATGTCTACCGACTGACCGATGATCTCCGGCAGGGAGAGACGTCTGTCATAGAAGGCCAGCCAGGCGTAACCCTGACCGGATAACAGGGGCGGCAGGGCCGTGGAAGGGCGGGGGTGTACGTTTCCTTCGTGATTGTAAGAGCTTTCGGCAGACGGACGGATGTCGTCCTGAACATCGCGGCCGCCGTCAGTATGAAGCTGCATGGCATAGAGGTTCAAAGAAGCGTCAGCGCCTGTATCCGGCAGTCCGAATAGTTCTGCCTCAATGACCACGCCGCCGTAATGGGTCTCAAAGAATCTGACCAGGCCGCTTAAGTAGGGCGCGTGCGCGCCGCCGCGGATCCATGCAAGAGCCTGCGCATCCTTTTCCTTTAGAAGTCCGGAGAAAACATCCGAGGGTGTTGTCTGTTCCTGTGACATAAGAAATCCTCCTTCCTGTGGTAGGATATGAGGAGAACGGAAGAACCGTGACCGAAATAGAAACATTTCTGTAAGAGATTTTTCAGAAAAATATAGTAGGCATTTGTGAAAATGAGTGGTATACTTTTATCGAATGATGGCTAATTTAGGAGGGAATTATGGCTGATTTGAAGAAAATCATACTGACCGGCGACCGTCCGACCGGAAAACTGCATGTGGGGCACTACGTAGGGTCTCTGCGTCAGCGGGTGGAACTGCAGAATTCCGGGAAATTTGACGAGATCTATATTATGATTGCGGACGCGCAGGCGCTGACGGACAATGCGGACAATCCGGAGAAGGTGCGGCAGAATATCATCGAGGTAGCGCTTGATTATCTGTCCTGCGGTCTGGATCCGGCGAAATCGACGCTGTTTATTCAGTCCCAGGTGCCGGAGCTGACCGAGATGACATTTTATTATATGAATCTGGTGACGGTATCCAGGCTCCAGCGGAACCCGACAGTGAAGAATGAGATCAAGCTGCGCAATTTTGAAACCAGTATACCGGTCGGTTTCTTCACCTATCCGATCAGCCAGGCGGCGGATATCACGGCGTTTAAGGCGACGACAGTACCGGTCGGCGACGATCAGCTTCCCATGATCGAGCAGACCCGTGAGATCGTCCGCAGCTTTAACCATATCTATGACGAGGTGCTTGTGGAGCCGGAGGCGCTGATTCCCCAGAATGAGTCCTGCCGCCGTCTGCCCGGTATCGACGGCAATGCGAAGATGAGCAAATCCCTGGGCAACTGCATTTATCTGTCGGATACGCCCGAGGACGTCAGGAAGAAGATCATGAGCATGTTTACCGATCCGAACCATATCCGTGTTCAGGATCCGGGCCGCGTGGAGGGCAATCCGGTGTTTACCTATCTGGACGCTTTCTGCCGGGACGAGCATTTTGCAAAATTCTGGCCGGAATATCGGAACCTGGACGAGTTAAAGGCCCATTATATGCGGGGCGGTCTCGGCGACGTGAAGGTGAAGAAGTTCCTGAATGAAGTCATGCAGGAGGAGCTTGCGCCGATTCGTGAGCGGCGCAAAGCCTATGAGCAGAATATCCCCGAGGTTTACAGAATCCTGAAAGCGGGGAGCGAGAAGGCGGAGAAGAAGGCCGCGGTGACGCTTGCGGAGATGAAGGCGGCTATGAAGATCAATTATTTCGACGATCAGGAGCTGATTGCCGCGCAGTCGCAGCGGTTTCGTGAAAACGGAGCGGAATAGGACGGTTTCCGGACGATAAAGAGAAAGAAAAGAGTTGAACAGGATGAAAGAGCATAAGCTGCTTCAGAGAAGAATCGCAGCCGCGGCGCTGGTGGTGTGCCTGGCGCTGCAGCCGCAGATGACGATATACGCGGCTCCCTCGGGCAGCGTGTCCGGCGCGGCCGCGCTTTCAGAGCCGCAGATTCAGGCGCAGGGTGCCGTAGTCATCGATGCGGCCAGCGGAGAGATCCTCTATGGGAAGAACGCCGATACGAAGTACTATCCGGCCAGCATCACCAAGCTGATGACGGCGCTCCTGGTGATTGAGAACTGCAGTTTGGACTCCACGGTGACATTTTCGAAGACGGCCACCACGAATCTGGAATCCGGGGCCGTCTCTCTGGGAATGGTGGAGGGAGATCAGCTGACGGTGCGCGAATGTCTCTACGCGCTGCTTCTGAAGTCCGCCAACGAGGTTGGGAACGCTTTAGCGGAGCATGTGGCGGGAAGTATTTCCGCGTTTGCCGATCTGATGAACCAGAAGGCCGCGGCGCTTGGCTGCACGAACACGCATTTTGTGAATCCCCACGGACTGAATGATTCCAACCACTATACGACGCCCTACGATATGGCGCTGATCGCGCGCGCCGCCTTTGCAAATTCGGTCCTGCGGGAGATCGACACGACGCTGTCCTACAAGCTCCCGGCCACGAAGACGTCGGCGGTGAGGACGATTTCCATGGGGCATAAAATGATGTATCCGAACGATTCCCGCTACTATGAGGGGATCATCGGCGGCAAGACCGGTTTCACATCCCTGGCGGGCAATACGCTGGTGACGGGCGCGGAGAGAAACGGCGTGCGTCTGGTCGCCGTGGTGATGAAGGCTTCGGGTACGCACTATACGGATACCAAGGCGCTTCTGGATTACGGGTTTGCAAAGATGGCGGCCCGCGGGACCGCTTCGGCGGGTCCGGCAGTTCTGCCCTCAGCGGGTCCGTCCGCCATTCAGGATTCGGGGAGCGCGCAGCCGTCCCCGTCCGCACAGCCTGCCCAATCTCCCGCCACACAGCCTGCCCCGTCCCCGTCCGCGCAGTCGTTCGGCTGGGTTCAGGACGGAACCGGCTGGTACTATGTGAAGGCGGATGGGAGCCGCGCCGCAGGCGAGTGGCTGCTTTTGGAGGACGCCGATTACTGGATCGATTCCAACGGCTATATGGCGACCGGATGGCGGCTGTTTGTCAACGGAGACTGGTATTATTTCCACAGCAGCGGCGCCATGGCGACGAAATGCTGGGTTCTGGACAACGGCAAATGGTTTTACGTGGGGGACCAGGGGCCGATGCTTAAAAATACGGTGACGCCAGACGGTTATACGCTGGATGCGGACGGCGTATGGACAGGTAACTGACGCAAAAAGATATAATACAAACGGAGCGTCACCGGCGTCTTGTTCGCAGGGAAATACGAGCAGGGCGTCATCGGCGCTCCGCTTGCATGGAAAGGAGAACACTCGAGGGGCGGAAGCTTCCGCTGCTTCGGGTGTTTTTGTATTTCCATGCAAACGAAGCGCCAGTGACGCTCCGTTTGTATTACGTCAGTAAGCAAAAACATCCGCCGGCGGTATATCATTTTCACAATATTTACATAAACGCTTCAGATTCGCTAAAGGTTTTCGCTCTATGATGAAGGACGATAGAAACGGGAATGCCGCGGGAAACGCGGCAGAAGGAGGAGATTATGGTACATTCAGTCAAGTCAATCAGAAAGAGCGAATCGATAGGAAGAACCGCCGTTCTTCATCGGGAGTTTTGGTGGTTACAGCTCCTGACGGCGATTCTGGCGGCGTTTTGCCTCTGCGCGGCATGGATGATTCCGGCGCGTGCGGAGGGAGGTCTGGAGCTTCATACGAATTATCCGGGCATGTCTGTGGAGCCGGGGGACAGTTTAAGCCTGACGATTGATATGGATAATATGACGGGCGCGGCGCTGGATGCGGATGTGTCGGTTTCCGCCATGCCGGACGGTTGGGAAGGCTATCTGCAGGGCGGAAGCTATGAGGTCAGCCGGGTTCATGTTCCGGCAGGAGAGAAGAGCGCGTCGATGACGCTGCGGATGACGGTTCCGAGCGAGCTGGAGGAGGGCGTTTACACGGTAAAGGTTCAGGCCAGGGCAGTCGGAAGCGACGCCGCAGATGAACTGGAATTCCTCTTCAGCGCGGCCAGCCAGGAAGCAGGGCGCGGCAGCTTTACTTCGGAGTATCCGAGTCAGGAGGGACCTGCGGGCACCGCGTTCAGTTTCAGCACCACATTGGTCAATAACAGCCTGAAGCCGCAGACCTATAACCTGTCGTCCAACGCGCCGGCCGGCTGGAATGTCAGCTTTGTGCCTGCGGACGGCAGCGCCGGCGTGGCCGCGATTGACGTGGAGGCCGGCTCCAGCCAGGCAGTTACGGTGTCGGTAACACCGCCTCAGCGTGTGGAATCCGGAGAATACGCGATCCCCTGCAGCGCCGTGTCAGCTACGGAAACCCTGTCGGTCGATCTGACCGTCACGATTACGGGAACCTACGGCCTGGAGCTGGCGACGCCGGACGGACGTCTCAGCTTTGACGCCAATGCGGGAAAGGCCGCAGACGTAACGCTCTACATCACGAATACCGGCAATGTGGATCTGGAGAATGTGTCCCTGAATTCCTCCGCTCCCAGCGGATGGACCGTATCCTATAATCTGGAGGACAATATTATCGAGTCGCTGCCGGCAGGCAGCACCTCAGAGGTGATTGCCAGCGTAAAGCCAAGCAACGACGCGATTACCGGAGACTATGTGACGTCGTTCAGCGTCAGCAGCGAGCAGTCCTCGGACATGCTGGAGTTCCGCGTATCCGTGAAGACGAGCACCATGTGGGGCGCCGTGGCGATCCTGATCATTGTTGTCGTGGCGCTTGGACTGGAATATGTATTCCGCAAGTTCGGCAGACGCTAGGAGCAGGAGAGGAGGAAATGCGATGGATGTGACAGAGAAAAGCCCGATCATCCATACGGAGGGGCTGACCAAATGCTATGGTTCCAAAGTGGCTGTATCCGACTTAAACCTGGACATCTATCCCGGCGAGATCTTCGGACTTTTAGGGCCGAACGGCGCCGGTAAGACCACGACGACGCTGATGCTTCTGGGACTCTCGGAGCCTACGTCCGGCAGTGCGCAGATTGACGGGAAGGACTGCACGCGTGAGCCGATCGCGATCAAGCGCATGGTCGGATATCTTCCGGATAACGTGGGCTTCTATTCCGATATGACAGGCCGTGAAAACCTGCGTTTTACGGGACAGCTGAACGGTCTGCCGGACAGCCTGATCGAGCGGCGGATCGATGAGCTTTTGGAGAAGGTTGGCATGACGGAGGCCGCCAACCAGAAGACGGGCACCTATTCCCGCGGTATGCGCCAGAGACTGGGAGTAGCGGACGTGCTGATGAAGGATCCCAAGGTGGTCATCATGGATGAGCCGACCCTTGGCATCGATCCCGAGGGAATGCGGGAACTGATGGAACTGATCCGGCAGCTGGCGGCGGAGGATGGACGGACGATCCTGATTTCCTCCCATCAGCTTTATCAGATCCAGCAGATCTGCGACCGCGTAGGGCTGTTCGTTGAGGGACAGCTGGTGGCCTGCGGCAAGATCGATGAGCTGGCCCGCAGCATGCAGCAGGAGGGAATCAGTATTCTGGAGACTGCCGCGTTCCCGGACGACGCGGGCTTTCGGGAGCTTTTGAATGGGCTTGGAAATGTGGACAGCGTGGAGCGGACAGGGGATTTCTATGTCGTGCGTTCCCGCTGTGACGTAAAGAGGGAGCTGCTGCGAAAATCTCTGGACGGAGGTTATACCCTGTCGCTTCTGCGGCAGCGGGAGAACGATCTGGACGAGATTTACCGCAGATATTTTGAGGAAGCAGAGGAGGCAGGTGAGAAGCATGAAAGCGGTTTTGAAAAGAAGGCAAAACGCTTCGGATTCCGGCGCGCAGACTGAGACTGTCCGTGTGCACGGCGGTCTGGCCGCCCTTTACCGAAAGGAAATGGCCGATCATCTGAACAGTGGCCGGTTTTTGATCGTGCTGGGTCTGATTATTCTGACCAGCTACGCAAGCCTCTATGGGGCGGTGTCCAATCTGTCGGACGCGGTGAGCCAGGACTCGGATTTCATTTTCTTAAAGCTGTTTACGTTAAGCGGCAGCACGATTCCGTCGTTTACAACGTTTATCGCGCTTCTGGGCCCGTTTGTGGGACTGACCCTGGGCTTCGACGCCATTAACAGCGAGAGATCCGAGGGAACCCTGAACCGCCTGATTTCCCAGCCGATTTACCGGGACGCGGTGATTAACGGCAAATTCCTGGCGGGGGCTACGATTATCTTTGTGATGGTGCTGTCCATGGGACTGTTTATCGGCGCTGTTGGTATCTTAAAGACGGGGATTCCGCCCTCCGCGGAGGAAGTGGGAAGAGCAGCCGTATTTCTGATTTTTACGGCCGTCTATATCTGTTTCTGGCTGGCGCTGGCGATTCTGTTCTCCGTTATCTGCCGGCACGCGGCCACCTCGGCCATGCTGGGGATCGGGCTGTGGATCTTTTTCGCCCTGTTTATGAGCCTGGTAGCCTCGATTGTGGCCGGAGCCCTGTATCCGATCAATGATATGGCGACAGTGGGGCAGGTGCTGGACAATTATGAATGTCAGACGATGATCAACCGGATGTCGCCGTACTACTTGTACAGCGAGGCGGTGTCCACGATTATGGATCCGTCAGTCCGGACGACGAATCTGGTTCTGCCGCAGCAGCTGTCCGGCGCGATTACCGGTTATCTGTCCCTGGGACAGAGCGTGCTTCTCGTATGGCCGCATATGGTCGGGCTTCTGGCCCTGACCGCGGTGATGTTTGCCTGCTCCTATATCGGATTCATGCGCAGGGAAGTACGGAGCCGCTGAGCGGGGACAGCAAGTCTTGAGAGGTGGAAGAAGGAAGAAAGTCCTATGAGAGTGCTGGTTTTGGAAAATGACAGGCAGACGGTCAGATATATACAGGAAGCGCTCCGCCAGGTCTGGTGTGAGACGGATGTTTGGACGGAAGCCGATTTGGGACTCTGCGCATTACAGCAGGGAAATTACGACGCGGTAATTCTGGGCGAGACCCTGGATGACGCGGACGGACTCTCGCTGCTTAAGAGAATCCGCGAGAGCGGCTGCAGAACCCCGGTTCTCATGCTGTTTGGCGAGGAAGCCGGAAGGCGGAGGGAGTACAGGGCCGAAGGCGGCTTAGCGGAGCGCACGGCGACGGAGCGGAGCAGCCGTTCCGCTGACGTCCTGGAGAGAATACAGGCGCTGGAGAGCGGAGCGGATTACTGCCTGAGTATGCCGGTGGACGGCGGGGAACTGCTGGCTGTGCTGAAGGCGCTTGACAGGCGGCGGGGAGATCTTCTCCCCGAGCGCCTGTCTGTAGGGGATCTTTTTCTGGATCAGGCCACATTTACGCTGTCCGGACCGGCCGGCTCCTTTCAGCTGGGTCGGAAGGAATTCGACGTGATGCGTATCCTTATGGTGAACAGCGGTATTGTGGTCTCCAAGGATACGCTGCTCATGCGGGTCTGGGGCGGCCGCGGGGAGGCCATCGATAATAACGTAGAGGTCTATATCTCATTTCTCCGCAAGAAACTGAAAGCCCTTCAGGTTCATGTGTCGATCGTGACCATGCGCCGTCTGGGCTATAAACTGACAACCGGCTGATTTCGGGATTTCGAAATACAGCCGGTTGTTATTCCTTTTTATTCTTTTTGAGGCGTTCTGACGACAGCTTGTATTCGCTGTCGTCCATGCGGAATTCCATGATCTCCTGAACCGAGCAGTCGAGGATGGTGCAGAGCATGCCGATGGTGTGCGTGGAGACATACTCGTTTTTCCGAAGCCGGCTGATCTGTCCGGGACTTACCCCGAAATAATTGATCAGACGGTATTGTGTAATCTTTTTCTGTTTCATCGTCTGCCATAGTGGTTCGTAAATAATCATGTTTTCACCTCATATTTCCATTAAACGACAGAAATCTTCACTTGTACATTGACCATATTTGGATAATATTGGAAAAAGCACGAAATAGGTCGACAATTCGACCTAGATAGAATCGCATATTCTCTGCTTGACGGGAAAGTGTTTTACCGTGTATGATGTACTATGAAGGTTCCGTTCTGCGCCGGCGAGGACTGGGAAAACTCGTTGTCAGCGAAGGCCGGAAAACTCGTTGTCAGCGAAGGCCGGAAAGGTCTTTGTCAGCGGGGAACCGGGATAGAAGAAAGAAGATACGGGGGTGGATGATTTTGAAAGAAAAACTGTATACCATAGAACTTCACGACGCGCTGCTTTCCGGCGATGAGTGTCCGTTCTGCTATCTGGAACGGGATCTGGAGCAGAAGGCGATCGAGTTTGTGCTGGGCTCGTCCTATATGGAGAGCGATACGAGGGATCAGACGGACCGTCAGGGCTTCTGCCGGCATCACACGAAGATGATGTACGATTACGGCAACAGTCTGGGCAATGCCTGGATTCTGAAAACCCGGATGAAGCATGTGCGGGAGGGACTCCGCAAGGAGATGGCGTCCTTCAAGGCGGAGCCGGCGCAGACGTCCGTGTTTGACCGTTTTAAGAAGAAAGAGCCGGCAGCGGGCGGAACTTCCGTGGGCGGCTGGATCCGCCAGGAGGAGAGCCACTGCTATGTCTGCGCCCGGGTGGATGAGACTTACCGGCGCGTCATCGATACCTTCCTCCATCAGGTAAGGCATGAGAGCGATTTCCTGGAGCTGGTGAAGCAGTCCAAGGGCTTCTGCGTACATCATTTCGCGGATCTGGTCGATGCCTGCGGCCAGGGGCTCGACAAGAAGGAGCAGGAGAAGGTCTTTCCGGTGCTGTTTGAGCAGATGAACCGGGAATTGGACCGGATTCAGGAGGATATCGACTGGCTGATTGAGAAGTATGATTATCTGAACAAGGATAAGGACTGGAAGAACTCCCGTGACGCTGTGCAGCGAACCATGCAGAAGCTGGTGGGAGGGCATCCGGCGGATCCGGTGTTTAAGAACCAGAAATAACCGGCGCGCATAGGCTGTCTGCCGTTCCGCGTACAAAGAGCGCATAAGCAGCCTGCTGTTTTCGCATACTACCTCTGCGGCATTCGGTTCGGAGCCATTCATAAAATGGCTGCGGCGGATGCCGGGCGGTTTGGACCGCGGAAAGAGGAAGGAGGCAGATGTGTGATGCAGGATTTTAAAGACAGCGAGACGGTGAAGAATCTGATGCGGGCGTTCGCCGGCGAGAGCCAGGCCCGCAACCGCTATACCTTTGCGGCCAGCACGGCGAAGAAAGAAAAGCTCCCGGTGATCGAAGCAGTTTTTCAGTTTACGGCGGGGCAGGAGAAGGAACATGCGGAGGTTTTCTACGGATATCTGCAGGAGTTAAACGGCGGGAAGATCACTGTGGACGGCGGATATCCGGTGAATCTTTCGAAGCGTACCGTGGAGCTTCTGCGCGCAGCGGCGGATAACGAGTACGAGGAGCACGATGTGGTTTACCGTCAGTTCGGCGACAAAGCGAAGGAGGAAGGATTCTCGGAGATTGGAAGGATCTTTCATCAGATCGCGGAGATCGAGAAGGTGCATGGAGACCGCTTTGGCATGTTTGCGGAGCTTTTGGAGCAGCGGAAGCTGTTCGTATCGGAGGTATCGACAGGCTGGATGTGCCTGAACTGCGGTTTTGTGGTTCAGGCGGCCCGGGCACCGGAGAAATGTCCGGTGTGCAGTCATGAGCAGGGGTATTTCATCCGCCTGGAAATGGCGCCGTATATCCGGTAAGCTGTACGGCGGGACAGGAGAACAGAATATGTGGATGTGGATCGTGGCGGCAGCCACCGCTGTGTGGCTCTGCCTGCGCTCCGCTTTTGAGCGGAAGGTATTTACTACGGACGTCTATGAGCTGCGATCGGAGAAGGTGACGAAGGAATATACCTTTGCCTTTCTCTCGGATCTGCACGATAACAAATTCGGTCCGGGACAGCGGCGGCTTCTGGCTGCGATAGACCGCGTCCGGCCGGACGCGGTGCTGATCGGCGGCGATATGATGGTGGTGAAACAGGGGGTGGAGATTGAAAACGCCCTGTATTTCCTAAAACGTCTGGCCCGCCGCTATCCGGTTTACTGCGGCAACGGCAATCATGAGAACCGTCTGGATCGGGACAGGCGTCATTACGGCGACCGCTACGACCGATATGTCTCGGGACTTACGGCGGCCGGCGTCACGTATCTGTCCGACGCCAGCGCCGTTTTTGACGGCGAAGTGCAGATCAGCGGTCTGGATCTGCCGAGAAAATACTATCGGAAGCGGTGCCCATCCCTGCTTGCGGACGGATTTATCAGCCGGCGTCTCGGACAGGCGGATGGACGGCGCTTCCAGATCCTTTTGGTGCATTCTCCCAAGTTTTTTGACGCGTACTGTAGCTGGGGGGCTGATCTGGCGCTGACCGGTCATTATCACGGCGGGACGATCTGGCTGCCTTTTCTGGGCGGCGTCATGACGCCGCAGTACGAGTTTTTCCGGAAGGACTGTCAGGGCCTTCATAAAAAGGGAAAGCGGTGTATGATTGTCAGCCGCGGGCTGGGAACCCATTCGATCAACCTGCGCCTGAACGACAGGGCCCAGCTGGTGGTCGTGAAGGTGAGGCCCGGGCAAGAGGTGAAGGGGTCCGGACAAAAAGCCGGCCGCGGCTGAGAGAAGGGAATCCTTTGGAAAGAACAAGACGGCCGCAGATGCGCGGATAGACGGGATCGGACCGGCGGCAGGCCGGCATTTACATAAGCGGATATTTCTGGTATACTGGGACGGCACAGGATTGCCGGTGTGATGGAAAACAGTCTGGTCTGCGGATGAAAATCGCAGGCAGCAGACAAATTTCAGGCAGGAAGGGTATTTACGACGGATGAGCATATCCTATAAGCTGGAGAATTTTGAAGGCCCGCTGGACCTTCTTCTTCATCTGATTGAGAAAAATAAAGTCAGTATTTATGATATTCCGATCGTGCTGATTACGGAGCAGTATCTGGAATACGTCAGCCATATGGAGACAGAGAATCTGGATGTGGTCAGCGAATTCCTGGTTATGGCAGCTACGCTGATCGATATCAAATCCCGGATGCTTTTGCCGGTTTCGGAGGATGCGGACAGCGAGGAGGAAGATCCCAGGGCGGAGTTGGTGGCCAGACTTCTGGAATACAAGATGTACAAGCAGATGGCGTATCAGCTTCAGGGGATGGAAAAGGACGCGGAGAAGCATTTTTATAAAGCGCCGACCGTCCCGGACGAGGTGGCGCAATACGAGCCCCCTGTGGATCTGGACGCACTCCTCGGCGGGCTGACGCTTTCCAGGCTTCAAAGTATCTTCGCTTCGCTTATGAAGCGGCAGGACGATCGGGTGGATCCGATCCGTAGCCGCTTCGGCGAAATCAAAAAGGAGAGCGTAAGCCTGGAAGAGAAAATCGGCTCAGTCCTGGAATATGCCAGACAGAACCGCCGCTTCCGCTTCAGCCAGATGTTTACGGGCCGGGCGGACAAGACGGAGGTGGTAGTCACGTTCTTAGCGATTCTGGAACTGATGAGGATGGGACGGATCCGCCTGACGCAGGAAGCGCTGTTTGACGATATGGATATTGAGGCGGTGGATACGGAGAGCGGGCTGGAGGAGCTGGATCTGGACGGCCTGGAGGACTTTGGGGGATAAGACGGATATGATGGACAGAGAATGGGATGATGAGGAATTCGATATAGAGGCCATTCAGGCGCGTCAGGACGCGCTTGAGGCGGAACTTGCGCGGCATGAGCCGGACGCGCCTGAGGCGGAGCCTGCGCAGGAGCAACCAGATGTACCGCCAGCTCCGCTTGGCAATCCGGAGACAGATTATGAGGCCATTGTGGAGGCGGTTTTGTTCACGATGGGACAGCCTGTGGAGCTGGAACAGCTGGCGGCGGCCATCGGCCAGCCTGCGGATGTGGCGAAAAAGGCGGTGGAGAGACTGCTTAAGCGCTATGAGGAGGAGAACCGCGGCATGGAGGTGATCCGTCTGGAAGACAGCTATCAGCTCTGTACCCGCGGCCGGTTCTATGAAAACCTGATCCGTGTTGCGGCCGCTCCGAAGCGGCATGTGCTGACGGACGTAGCCCTGGAGACGCTGTCTATCATCGCCTACAAACAGCCGGTGACCCGTATGGAGATCGAGAAGATCCGCGGCGTCAATTCCGATCACGCGGTGAACCGTCTGGTGGAGTATAATCTGGTTCAGGAGATCGGCAGACTGGATGCCCCCGGCCGGCCGGCGCTTTTCGCAACCACGGAAGAATTTCTGCGCCGCTTCGGCATTGGTTCCACGGAGAATCTTCCGGATATGGATCCGGTCCGCGCCGAGGAGATCCGAAGCGAGGTGGAGGAAGAACTGCAGATTGACCTGCGGGAACTGGAGGAGGCCGGGCGCGAACATAATCCACAGACATAAAATGCCGCCGCTGCGTTTCCGGTTGACCGCTTATAAAACCATCGCATTTTGGGCAGAATAACAACACCTATCCACGGCGATTGTATTTTTTGCCATAATTTACAAAATATTTTCCGAAAAGGGTATCAAAGTTTACAATTTTATGGTAGAATTATAGTAACTCAAACGATATGAGGGGGAGATTATCATGGCAAAAGAAATGATAGCAATGCTTCTTGCCGGTGGACAGGGTTCCCGTTTGTATACGCTGACCCAGAATCTGGCAAAACCTGCAGTTCCCTTTGGCGGCAAATACAGGATTATCGATTTTCCGCTTTCGAACTGCGTCAACTCCGGCATCGATACCGTGGGAATCCTGACCCAGTATCAGCCCCTGGTTCTGAATGAGTACATCGGCAACGGACAGCCCTGGGATTTGGATCGTCTTCATGGCGGTGTCCATGTGCTCCCGCCTTATCAGCAGGCTTCCGGTTCTGACTGGTACAAAGGCACGGCGAATGCCATCTACCAGAATATCTCATTTATTCAGAGGTACGATCCTCAGTATGTCATCATTTTGTCCGGCGACCAGATATGTAAGCAGGATTACAGCGATTTCCTGCGCTACCATAAGGAGAAGGGAGCGGAATTCTCCGTGGCCGTCATGGAGGTGCCGTGGGAGGAGGCTTCCCGCTTCGGCATCATGGTGGCCGACGAAAACGACAGGATCACCGAGTTCCAGGAGAAACCGAAGCAGCCGAAGTCCAATTTGGCGTCGATGGGAATCTATATCTTCAACTGGGATATCCTGAAGCAGTATCTGGAGGAGGATGAGGCCGACCCGAATTCTGAGAATGACTTCGGCAAGAACATCATCCCGAACCTGTTCCGGGACAATCGGAAAATGTATGCGTACCATTTCAGCGGCTACTGGAAGGACGTGGGGACCATTTCTTCCCTCTGGGAAGCCAATATGGAGGTTCTGGATCCGGAGCACAGCGGCATCAACCTGTTCGATGACGACTGGAAGATCTACAGCCGCAACAGCGGCATGACCGGCCATAAGATCGGCAAGGGAGGCATCGTGGAGAATTCCATGATCACTGACGGCTGCCGTATCTACGGCAAGGTGAAGCATTCCATCCTGTTCGCAGGCGTGCAGGTGGAGGAAGGCGCTGAGGTGGAGGACGCCGTCGTTATGGGCGGTACGGTTATCCGCTCCGGCGCGGTGGTCAAGCACTGCATTATCGCGGAGAACGTGGAGATCGGAGAGAATGCCATTGTCGGCGCTATGCCCACGGGAGACGAAAAGGGCGTGGCGACCGTAGGCAATAACGTATTTATCGGCGACGGCGCTAAGATCGGGCCGAACGCCATGGTCAGGAATAATGTGAAAGGCGGTGAGGAGCAGTGGTAAAATCCAACGCAGACGTAATAGGAGTTCTGTTCCCGAACAGTTATGATTCTCTGGTGCCGGAGCTGGTGAACGAGCGTCTGATGGCCTCGATCCCATTTGGCGGACGTTACCGTGTCGTTGATTTCGTCCTTTCCAGCATGGTAAACTGCGGCATTGACAATATTTCCCTGATCGTCCGCAGGAATTACCATTCCCTGATGGATCATCTGGGCTCCGGCCGCGAGTGGGATTTAGCCCGCAAGAACGGCGGCCTGAATATCATTCCGCCCTTTGCGCAGAAGACCGTGAAGCTGTATAATGGCCGCGTGGAGGCCATGGCCAGCATTCTGGATTTCCTGCGCAGCCAGAAGGAGACCTATGTGGTTCTGGCCGACACGAACATCATTGCAAACTTTGATTTCAATAAGCTGATCGACCGGCATATTAAAACCGGCGCCGATGTGACGGTGGCGTATACGGAGGATGAACTTCCCGTATCCGCAAAGCTCGTTCACGGTCAGGGCATGGATCTGTACTATACCATCGATATGGACGAGCAGAACCGTGTCACCTATATGTATATGAATCCGACGCAGGACGGCATCACGAACTTCTGTATGAATTATTACGTGATCAACCGCGAGCTGCTGATCGATATGATCACGGTAGCCAGCGTCCGCGGCATGCAGTTCTTTGAGAGGGACATGCTTGCGCCGCATCTGGATAAGGTGAAGGTCTATGGTTACAAATATGACGGTTATGTGGCGCGCATCAGTGATCTGAAGAGCTATTATGACGAGAATATGCGTCTTCTCGACGACGAGAATCTGGACGCGCTGTTCGGACCCAGCACGATCTACACAAAGATCCGTGACGATAACCCGACCCGTTATATTGAGGGCGCGAAGGCGGAGAATGTTCTTGTGGCCGACGGCTGCATCATCGAGGGCGAGATCGAGAACAGCATCCTGTTCCGGGGCGTGCAGATTGGAAAGGGCGCGAAGGTCAGGAACTGCATTCTGATGCAGGATACGGTCATCGAGGCCGGGGCCGATGTGGAATATGTGATCACCGACAAGAAGGTGACGATCACGGCCGACAAGGAGCTTCGGGGCACCGACAGCTTCCCGGTCTACATCGCGAAGCACAAAGTGGTCTAAGGAGCAAAGGAAAGAGAAGAGGGACGCCCCAAAAGTCATTTCAAAATAACTTTTGGGGCGCTTTTTTGTATTTCCATGCGCCGCTTAGGTATCCGCCGCGGGGAGAGAAATGGTAACCGAAAATCCCCCATAGTTGCTGTGATCCATCAGGATTTCCCCTCCGAAGACCGAGGCGATCTGGCGGACCAGCTGAAGACCCAGGCCGTGCCTCTGTCCGTCAATACCGGCGCCGCAGGCCGCGCCCTGGGATGCGTCGCGCAGACGGTTCAGCTCCTCGTCGCTTAATCCGACGCCGTCGTCTTCGACGCGGATGTCCCAGGACGCTTCCGAGCGGCGGATGGAGATGTAAATGGTGCATCCCTCTTCGTTGTGGTTTCGGCAGTTGTGAAAGAGATTCATGACGGCCCGCGTCAGCAGTTCGCGATCCACATCGGCGGTGCAGGGGATCTGCGGCTGGTTTCCGGTCCATTCGACAGGGTATTTTCCGGCGATATCCGCATTGATAAAATCCACTGCCGCCTGCCTTACAATGGCGGTCAGATTTTCAGTCCGCAAATGTGCCGGCTGCATGTTATATTCGAGTTTGGAAGCGAGATTTAAGTCATTGACGAGGTCCCGCATCCGTTCGCTTTCGCGGAGGATGACGGCGGCCTTTTTTTGCTGTCCGCGGGAGAGCGCGGCGTCGTCTTTCAGCTGTTCCGCGTAACCCATGACCATGGACAGGGGCGTGCGGATATCGTGGGAGATGCCGGCAATCCAGTTTGCGCGCGCGGTCTCCTTTTTCCGAAGTTCGTATTTCTGCGACTGGAGGAGACCGGAGGTCCGATTCAGGCTGGAGGCCAGTTCCGATAAAAGGCCATGCTCCGGAATGAAGACGGGCTCCCCGGAGGGAAGCGTCTGGATGCCGGAAGCAAGGGGCTGTACGGACCGAAGCAGCCGGTAGTTTGCGGTCAGATAGATCAGAAGAATTAGAATCAGATTCAGCGCCGCCGCCGTCAGCGCGATCTGCGGGGCGTGGGCGATCAGCTGGTAATCCCAGCTTGGCCACATATGCTTCCAATAGCTGGTGCGCGGAAAGCCCAGCACCATCAGTCCGTAAGCGGACGCGGCCGGGAAGGTGGGATAGCTGTCGATATAGCCGCGGGTCAGTGCGGCGATGTCGGAGTATGTATAGTGCATAGGAACGGTGACCGGCAGATCCTCCGTCTGCCAGACGACCTCTCCTGTCGATTCATCGATCAGAACGGCCCAGGCGCCGCAGGCGCGAAGCGACGCGAAGGCTTCCGAAGTCACCGTAAAGCCGCTGTCTGCCGGCTTCAAGGCCTGAGCGGTTTCCATGGCGATTGTCCAGGGACTTTGGTTCGCCGCCTGGCGTGCGGCGATTGCGGCCAGAAGGGAAAGATTCAGAAGAATCAGAAGAACAAAACTCAAAACCATAATACCGACAAAGCGGCGGATCAGTTTCAGAATGCTGTTCATTGCGTCTCCATTCTGCCGCCTCTGCGGGCGGCTTTCGTCTATTTACGGCTTTTCAGAATCAGTTTATAGCCGAGCCCCTTTACCGTCACCAGGGACACCGGATGGGACGGATCGGTCTCGATTTTTTCGCGGATGCGGCGGATATGAGCCATCAGCGAATTCTCGTAGCCGTAAGGATTATCGCCCCAGACGGCGGTGCAGAGGGCGTCGATGGTTACAATGCGGCCGGCGTTGCGGCAGAGGGCGGAGAGAAGCGCAAATTCCTTCGCGGTCAGAGGAATCTGTTCGCCGTCTCTTATGACTTCTGCCCTGGCAAAGTCGATCCGGCTTCCGTCAAGCTCCACGAGGGGATCCTCGCTGCGGTAGGTGCGCCGCAGAATCGCCGCGATGCGGTACAGAAGCTCCCTCGGGGAAAACGGCTTCACCATGTAGTCGTCGGCCCCGAGACCGAAGCCGCGGATACGGTCTTCCTCCTCGCCGCGTGCGGTGAGAAACAAAACGGGACAGTCGGTAAAGCCGCGCAGCCGTTTCAGAAGCCCGAAGCCGCTGCCGTCCGGCAGCATCACGTCCAGGACGGCTAGTTCCGGAGCCGACACCTCCGCCTGATGCAGGGCGTTGGCAAAAGAATCGGCGGTCCGGACGTCGGTGTAGCCGTCCTGCCGTAAAATATTGGCGACCAGCGTCAGCAGGTCAGGTTCGTCATCGACCAGGAGAATGCGTTTTTGTTTCAGATAGTCGGCGCTCATGGGAGATCCTCCCTCCTTATTTTGGGAATCTGTATTATCCTACCATAAAATCTGTCTCACGGCACGTTTTTCCGGCAAAAGTAAGGGAAATGTAAGGCAGCAGAAAAGAAGCCGTTGCTCCATGGATTGAACATCGATAGAGTAACGGCTTCTTGTCGTATTACGTCAGTATGCGAACAAAGCGCCAGTGACGCTTTGTTCGTATTTCGGCTGTTTACTTGCCGGCCATCTGCTTCTCCTGGGCCTCGATCATCTTCTTGACCATATAGCCGCCCACAGAACCATTCTGCGCAGAAGTCAGGTTGCCGTTGTAACCATTGGTTAACGGCACGCCGATCTCGCTGGCTACTTCCATTTTGAACTTGTCCATAGCCTCCTTGGCCTCAGGAACATTGGTCGTGTTAGAAGAATTGCTTGACATGATAAAACGCCTCCTTCTCATCTAACGATGTGTTTTTGTGTTACAATCCTATTATGTGTCCGGCAAAAAATAATACACTAGCATATTTTTGAAAAATTACCAGAGACAAAACGCGGAGTCTGCGCGCTGCGCGCCGTGCGCGGCGGCTGCCCTGCGGCTTTTTGTTTTCAATAAAATACTTGTAGGAATTCATTTTTCATATTATACTGAGAAAAAGTCTTGGACAGCGGCCGAATCGACCCGCGGTACAGGAAAGGAGCGCGTCTCATGCGAGTGATAGCCGGAACGGCCAGAAGGCTGCAGTTAAAAACGCCTGACGGATTGGATACGAGACCCACAACCGACCGGATCAAGGAGACTTTATTTAATATGATCCAGCATGATGTGGTTCAGGTGCGCTTTCTGGACTGCTTTGCCGGAAGCGGGGCGATCGGAATCGAGGCTTTAAGCCGCGGCGCGGCCGACGCCGTCTTTATTGAGAAGAATCCCAAAGCCGCCGCCTGTATCCGCGGTAATCTGAAGACGACGCATCTGGAAGAGCGCGGGCGCGTTATGACCTGCGATATTCTTGGCGGACTGCGCAGGCTGGAGGCGGAGGGCAGTGCGTTCGGCGTCATTTTCATGGACCCTCCGTATCATCAGCAGTGGGAGCGTCAGGTGCTGGAATACTTGAAGACATCCTGCCTGGCGGACGCGGAGACGCTGGTTATTGTGGAAGCGTCCCTCGATACCGATTTTTCCTATGCGGAGGCGCTGGGCTGGCAGACGGTTCGGGAGAAGCGGTATAAGACGAATAAACATCTGTTTTTTAAGAGACTGGAAGGAAGAGAGTGAAATAGTATGGCGGTCGGTGTCTATCCGGGAAGCTTTGACCCGGTTACGTACGGTCATTTTGATATTATTCAGAGGAGCGCCGCGATCATGGATCGGCTGATTGTGGCGGTTTTGAATAATTCTTCAAAATCGCCGTTGTTTTCTGTGGAAGAACGTGTTAATATGTTAATAGATGTCACAAAGCATCTCCCCAATGTGGAGGTGCAGGCCTTCGACGGGCTTTTGGTGGATTTTGTGAGGAAGAATCACGCGGATGTGATTGTCCGCGGACTTCGTGCGGTAACGGACTTTGAATATGAACTGCAGCTTTCCCAGACGAACCGCGTGATCGCGCCTGGGGTTGATACGATATTTTTGACCACGAACCTGAAATATTCATATCTGAGTTCCAGCATAGTAAAGGAGATCGCCATGTACGGCGGCGATATCAGTGCCTTTGTGCATCCATCCATAGCCGAGAAGATACGTGCCAAATTCGCGGGGGAATCATAATCAGGAGGGAGAGTACATAGTATGAGCAGGATCGAGCAGTTAATTGAAGAGATTGAGGAGTATATCGACGGATGCAAGGCGTCTCCGTTTTCGAATAATAAGATTCTTGTGAATCGCGAGGAGCTGGAGGAGCTTCTGGTGGAGCTCAGACTGCGCGTGCCTGACGAGATCAAGCAGTATCAGCGCGTGATCAGCAATCAGGAGGCCATCATGAACGATGCCCGGACTCAGGCGGACGCCATGCTGCAGGAGGCCAAGAGCCAGACCAACGAGATGGTGAACGAGCACGAGATCACCCAGGCTGCCTACTCGGCGGCGAATCAGATTATTGACGACGCCAATGTGCAGGCGCAGGCAATTTTGGACGCGGCTGTCAACGATGCCAACAATATCCGCCAGGGCGCGATTCAGTATACGGACGACGCGCTCCGCGGCCTGCAGAATATCATCGCGCATTCGGTCGAGGCGGCACAGAGTCGTTTTGACGCTTACATCAACGAGATGAAGCAGAGCTTTGACCGGGTGACCAGTAACCGCAGCGAGCTGTACTTGCCGCAGCAGCCGCAGGATGCTGCGGGTTCCGCGGCAGGCGCAGGTATGGAGACGCAGTCAGGAGGAGAATGAACAGAAGACACGCGGTGAGCGTATGCAGAATCTTCCAGAATATGTAATGCCGGATGGATAATCCGGCATTGTTTTTTGTTTCAATAACACTTTTCGTCTGGAGGATGCCGGACAGACCGCCGAAGGCGGTGACGGCGGTCAGACAGAGGCCCCGCAGCGGACCGTCCGCGGCCTCGGATATGGCCCGGATTCCGGTGGTGATCTCCGCGGCGCCCAGGGCGAGGGCTTTGGGAAGCGCGGGAAGCATGGTGAGACCGGCGATGAAGGCGGCCAGGATGGAAAAGAGCATGATATATCCGCCGATTCGCACCATGACCTCGATGGAGCGCATCATGAGCGCGTCAAAGGAGGCGGAATCGGGCTGTTCCGCCGCGGCGGCTGTTTCTGACGGGCCGGACTGTTTTTCCGGGATAAACCGGTAGAATTTCCGCGCCAGGAAGGACAGCGGAAGAACCGGCAGATACAGACAGACGGCCACAAGGCCGGCAGGGATCTGCGGGCTTAGGCAGGTTCCTATATAACCCAGCACGAACATAGGGCTCGGATGATTGGCGATCGCCAGAAGGTATCGGGCTTCCGGGCGGGAGATGCGGCCCTCTTTCAGAAATTCCGCGCAGGTTTTGGCTCCCATAGGGCAGCCGCACAGCAGGCCGGTCACGAGCACATAGCCGCCTGCGTCCGACAGCCCGAAAAGCCCGCCAAGAAGCGGCCGCAGCGGGGTCATGAGCAGTGGGAGACCGCCAGCCGAAACGATCACATTGGAACAGATCATAAAAGGCAGAAGCGTCGGCAGCACGGTGCGCGACCACAGAAGAAGGCCGTCTCTGGCGCCGGAGAGGGTCAGGGCCGGGTGCGTAAGCATCAGAAGCAGAGTAAGGACGGATAGAAGAGCAGTAAAGCGTGAGGATTTTTCCATAGGAACCGGAATAGAATGGTTTTACAGCAATGTATGAGTCGGAAGGAAATGGATATGCGGATTTTTCTCGTAATTCTTCTGGCCGTGGTGAATCTGTGCCTGCGGGACTATCTGATCGAAAATCCTGATTTCTATCAGCTGGACGCCTACACCTGGGAGAGCGGGGAGTTCCGGGCGATGCGTCTGGGCGAGGCGGCGGCGGGACTGGAACGCCTGGATCCGGATGGCCTGACGGCAGCCATGGTTCGGATGGAGTTTGACTTAACCGGTGCGCAAGCGTCTGCGCTTGAGGCGCCGGCCGTCAATCCGGCGCTGAAACGCCGGCCGGAAGAATACCGAAAGCTTCGCGGCGCCTATGCCGCGGTTCTGGCGGATCTTGTGTATTTTCCCATACCGGCCAGCACGAAAGCGGATACGCCGGATGTGGTCTATGAGAACGGTTGGCTGGAACGGAGGACATACGGCGGTGAGAGGGGCCATGAGGGCTGCGACATTATGGGAAGCGGTCTGCCCAGAGGTTCCTATCCGGTGGTCAGCGTCACGGACGGCGTGATCGAAAAGGTGGGGTGGCTGGAAAAAGGCGGATGGCGGATCGGAATCCGCGCTCCGTCCGGACTGTATCTCTACTATGCGCATCTCTACGACTATGCGCAGGAGTGGAAGGTCGGGGACGCGGTAAAGGCCGGCCAGCTTTTGGGATTCATGGGCGACAGCGGCTACTCGGCTGTGCCCGGAACCGTCGGCAATTTCGATGTGCATCTGCATCTGGGAATGTATCTGCGAACGGATCATTATGAGGAAATGAGCGTCAATCCCTATTGGATTCTCCGTTATCTGGAAAAATATCGGTTAAAATACGAGTATTGATTCCAAAGAACCGTTTTTTATGTTATACTGTGGAAAAAGAAACAGCGCACAAACGCGCCGGGAGCATTGCATGAGACAGGATTTGCCGGAACAATTCAAGAGAGAAATGAGGGAGCTTTTGGGCGGGGAGTACGATGCGTATCTTGCCGCGATGGAGAAGTCCTGCCGGCCGGGCCTGCGTGTCAATACGCTGAAATGGAAGCCGGAGGAAGCGATCCGCTGTCTGGGGCTTAAGCCGGATCCGATTCCGTGGACGGCAAACGGTTTCTACTGTGACCCGCGGCGCCGGCTGTCAAAGGATCCGTATTATTTCGCGGGACTTTACTATCTGCAGGAGCCAAGCGCCATGGCCCCGGCCCAGCTTCTGCCGGTTAGGCCGGGAGACCGGGTATTGGATCTGTGCGCGGCCCCGGGCGGCAAGAGCACGGAACTTGGGGCGCGGCTGCGCGGAGAGGGGCTTTTGTGGGCCAACGATATCAGCAGTTCCCGGGCCAAAGCGCTTCTTAAGAATCTGGAACTGTTCGGTATTCCGAATCTCTATGTCTCCTGCGAGACGCCGCGGCATCTGGCGGAGTGCTGTCCTGAATTCTTCGACCGGATTCTGGTGGATGCGCCCTGTTCCGGAGAGGGGATGTTCCGGCAGGAGCCGGACATGGTGAAAGCGTGGCTGGAACGCGGGCCGGAATACTATGCGCCCATCCAGCAGGAGATTCTGCGCAGCGCGGTGTCGATGCTGCGTCCGGGCGGTCATCTTCTGTATTCGACCTGTACTTTTTCGAGGCTTGAGGACGAAGAGAACGTGGCTCGGCTTCTTGCGGACTATCCGGAGATGGAGCTGGTTCCGCTGGCGCATTTTCCAGGCGCGTCGGAGGGAATCGGGCTTACGGGCTGTCTGCGCCTCTTCCCCCATCGTGTGGAGGGCGAGGGCCACTTTATGGCTCTTCTGCGGAAGCGGGGGAACGCGCGGCCGGAGAAGCTGCCTGGCGGGGAGCCAGCTGATGGAAGAATGCGGCCAGGAAACGCGCGGCCGGAGAAGCTGCCTGGCGAAAAACCGCGGCAGGCGGAAAAGGCGGAGCTCCAGGCAGGTCTGGCCTGGGACGAGAAGCGTGTTCTGCGGAGGGGAGACGACGTCTACTATCTTCCGGAGGAGATGCCTCCGTTAAAGGGAATCCGTTATCTGCGGACCGGACTTTTGGTGGGGACGCTGCGGAAGGGCCGCTTTGAGCCGTCCCAGGCGCTTGCGATGGTTCCGGGCGCTTCCCGGTTTGCGGACAGTGTCTCCTTTGCCCACGGGGACGAGCGGGTGGTCCGCTATCTGAAAGGGGAGACGGTCGCTTTGAATGAGGCTGAAGAGGAGAGACACGGCTGGCAGCTGGTCTGCGTGGAAGGGCATGGATTAGGGTTTGCCAAGGGAAATGGGCGGACGTTAAAGAATAAATATTATCCGGGATGGCGGTGGATGTGAGTATGGAGAAGACAGAGAAGCCCGCGGGCGTGGAAGAAAAGTCCGAGAGCATGGAAGAAAAGCCCGCGGGCATGGAAGAAAAGTCTGATGGCAGGACAGGGCAGTCTGCGGGAAAGGGAAAGCCGCCCGCGGGCGCGATGCGGCTGGACCGGTTCCTGGCAGAGATGGGCGCGGGGACGCGCGGCCAGATCCGGGACGCGGCGAAAAACGGCCGGATTCAGGTCAACGGCGTTGTGGAAAAACGGCCGGAGAGGAAGCTTTTTCCGGAGGAGGATACGGTGACCTTTGACGGAAGGAGGGTCGCTTATGCCGCGTTTGAATATTATATGTTAAATAAGCCCCAGGGCGTGGTGTCCGCCACCGAGGACAACCGGTATCAGACGGTGGTGGAGCTGATCGGAGAGCGGAAGCGCGGCGATCTGTTTCCGGTAGGAAGGCTGGATATCGACACGGAGGGACTTCTGCTGATTACCAACGACGGCGCCCTGGCCCACCGGCTGCTCTCGCCGAAGAAGCATGTGGACAAGCGGTATCTGGCGGTGGTGGAAGGCCGGCTGCCGGACGACGCCGCGGAGCAATTTGCGGCGGGGATTGTGCTTGCGGACGGTACGGTCACGATGCCGGCCCGCCTGGAGGCGGCGGATGCATTTCCATGCGGAAAGGTCGCCAGTGGCACGTTTTCTGTACTGCCGGACGGCGGAGAGAGCCGGCAGGTGATCGTCACGATTCGGGAAGGTAAATTCCATCAGGTGAAGCGGATGTTCGAGACGCTGGGATGCAGGGTGACTTATCTGAAACGGCTTTCCATGGGGAGCCTTGTGCTGGATGAAAGCCTCCGGCCCGGTCAGTACAGGCCGCTGACGGATGAGGAACTTGCCGCGTTTGAAGTCGTTTGAAGGAGAAAACATGACATTAGAGAACATCAAAGCGATTATTTTTGATCTGGACGGCACGCTGGTGGATTCCATGTGGATGTGGAAGGCGATCGACATCGAGTTTTTGGGACGTTACGGTTATGACTGCCCGGATGATCTCCAGCGCGAGATTGAGGGGATGAGTTTTACGGAGACCGCGGCTTATTTTCTCGGGCGTTTCCGTCTTCCGCTGACCATCGATGAGATTAAGGCGGTCTGGACGGATATGTCCATCGATAAGTACCGGCATGAGGTCCCGGTCAAGCCGGGCGCCAGGCGTCTTCTGAAATACGCGGAGGAGCACGGGATTCTCTGCGGAATTGCGACCAGCAACGGAGCGGATCTGGTGGAAGCGGTGCTGGCCTCCCAGGGGATTCGGCCGTATTTTCAGGCAGTGACCACGGCCTGTGAGGTGAAAGAGGGCAAACCGAGTCCGGATATCTATCAGAAGGTGGCGCAGACGCTTGGCGTGGAACCGAAGAACTGCCTGGTCTTTGAGGATGTGCCGGCCGGAGCGCTTGCCGGCCGCCGCGCGGGGATGACGGTCTGCGGCGTGGCGGATGCGGATGCGGCTCATCTGCGGGGAGAGATGCTGCGGCTGACCGATTACTTTATTGAAGATTTTTGCCAGCTGTTTGATGAAAGCGGAGAGGTGTGCCTATGAGAATTGCGGTTGTGACAGGGGCGTCGTCGGGAATGGGCCGGGAGACCGTGTATCAGATCGGCGACCGCTTTTCCGGAATCGACGAGATCTGGGCAGTCGCCCGGAGGGGCGAACGGCTCTGCGGGCTGTCCGGTCAGATACCGGTCCGGGTGCGCTGCTTTGTGCTTGACGTGACGGATCCGGCCGGCCGGGCGCAGATCGAGGATGCGCTGCAGAAAGAGCGCCCCCAGGTAAAATTTCTGGTCAATGCGGCGGGATTTGGAGTGCCGGGCGCGTTCGCGTCGCTGGACAGGGACGCGGCGTGCGGGATGGTGCGGCTGAACTGCGAGGCGCTCTGCGCCATGACCCATATGGTTTTGCCGTATATGGACAGAAACAGCCGCGTGATCCAGTATGCTTCGGCGGCGGCATTTCTTCCGCAGCCGGGCTTTGCGGTCTATGCGGCCACAAAGGCCTTTGTGCTCAGTTACAGCCGCGCGCTGCGGGCGGAGCTTCGGCAGCGGCGGATCTGGGTTACGGCGGTATGTCCGGGGCCTGTGCGGACGGAATTTTTTAAGACTGCGGGAAATGAGGATGCGATTCCATTTTATAAAAAGCTGGTCATGGCCGACCCGAAAAAGGTGGTGCGGACCGCGCTGCGCGACAGCATGGCCGGGAAAGCGGTATCCGTCTACGGAATTGTGATGAAGCTGTTCCGGGCGGCGGTGGGGCTGCTCCCGCACAGTCTGATTCTGGGAATTTTGGAGAGAATGGAATTGTGACGCGTCATTACCGAGCGGAGGAGCGAATATGAAGAAACAAAAAGGGGAATACGGTTACCGCAATTACCGGAGAAAGGTGCAGTTTGGGGAGATTCTGTTCGGCGCCGCGGCGATTTTGATTCAGCTGTTTGCCAGAAATTTCACGGACAACCAGGCGGCAAAGAATGTGCTGACGCTGATGGCGATCCTCTCGGTTCTGCCTACGGCCAACGTGGCGGCTCCGTTTCTGGCGGCGGTGCGCTACGGCACGCCGGGGGAGGAATTTCGGAAAAAGGTGTCCGTTTACGCGGAAAAGGGAATTCTTCTGTACGATTTGGTGGTCACCACAAAAGAGCAGATTCTGCCGTTCGACGCGGCGATGGTGCATCCAACCGGCGTGTTTGCCTTCTGCCCGGCAGAAAAGACGGATGTGAAGAAAGCGGAGAAGACGCTGAACGCGGCGCTTAAAGCGCAGAGGCTGGACCCGAATCTTCGGATTATCACGGAGGAGAGGCAGTTTTTGAAGCGGCTTGACGGCTTAAAGCCGGCGTCGGCGTATGAGGATGACGGAAGCGTGGACTATGCGGCGGGAGTGCTTAAGAGCATGTCCATGTAGGAGGAGCGCGGAATTTATGAAATGTCTGGTCGTCACGGAGAACGAAGCCGGTCAGCGGCTGGATCGGCTGCTGGCCAAATATATGAATCTTGCCCCGAAGAGTTTCCTCTACAAGATGCTGCGCAAGAAAAATATCACGCTGAACGGAAAACGCTGCGACGGTGCGGAGCGCCTGGCGGCGGGAGACGAGATCAGGCTTTTTCTGTCGGAGGAGACGATTCGGAAGTTTACAAAGGAACAGGACGCTTTCCGGAAAAGATTAGATATCATTTATGAGGATAAGCATATTCTGCTGATCAATAAGCCGGCCGGTATGCTTTCCCAGAAGGCGAAGGAGGACGACCGTTCCCTGGTGGAGTATGTGACGGCGTATCTTCTGGAACAGGGCGAACTGACAGAGGAGGCCTTAAGGACCTTCCGTCCCGCGGTCTGCAACCGCTTGGACCGCAATACCAGCGGTCTGATTGTGGCCGGGAAATCCCTGACGGGGCTTCGGATCATGTCGGAGGTATTTCGCAGCCGCACGGTCCATAAGGATTACCTGTGCGTCGTCTGGGGAAAGGTCGCGGAAAGGCAGGTCATTTCCGGATATCTGACGAAGGACGAGCGGACGAATCAGGTGACGGTCCATTCCGGCCCGGTTCCGGGCGGCGCGGAAATCGTGACGGAATACGAGCCGCAGAGGTACGGAAGCGCCGGGGCCGGTCTGGAGTATACGCTTCTTAAAGTGAGGCTCGTGACCGGGCGGACGCATCAGATCCGCGCCCATCTGGCCTCCATCGGCCATCCGGTGGCGGGAGACGCCAAATACGGCGCGTCGCGGCTGAATGAGGAGCTGGGAAGACGCTTCGGCATCCGGCATCAGATGCTTCATTCCTGGCAGATCACGTTTCCGACGCTTCCCCCGCCGATGGAATATCTGAGCGGACGGACATTTACGGCGCCGCTGCCGGAGGAACTGAAACGGCTTGCCTGGGAGAAGGAGGATGAGACGGGATGGGAACCTGGAATTCCAGAGGCCTGCGGGGATCGACGCTCGAGGATATGATCAATCACACCAACGATGTTTATCGGGAAAGGAAGCTGGCGCTGATTCAGAAAGTGCCTACGCCGATCACGCCCATTAATATAGAAAAAGAGAGCCGGCACATTACGCTGGCGTATTTTGACCAGAAGAGCACGGTGGACTACATCGGCGCGGTGCAGGGAATTCCGGTCTGTTTCGACGCCAAGGAGTGCGCGGTGACGACTTTTCCCCTGCAGAATGTGCATGAGCATCAGGTCCGCTTCATGCGGGAATTCGAGGAGCAGGGCGGCATAGCGTTTCTTATTCTGCATTGGACGGCGTTGGATGAGATTTACTATATTCCGTTCGACGAGCTTTTCGGTTTCTGGCAGAGGATGCAGGAGGGCGGAAGAAAGAGCTTTACCTATGAGGAGATCGATAAGTCCTGGCAGATCGGCCGGAGGCGGGATGTGCTGGTGCATTATCTGGAGATGCTTCAGAAGGATTTGAGCCGGCGCGGCTAGGCGGCCGCGCCGTTTCGGAGCTAGGAGAGGAAACGCATGAAAAGGGATGCAGGAGGACACGCATGAAAGAGAAACGGATCGCAGCATTTGACTTTATCCGCGTGATGTCGGCATTCGGCATTGTCGCATTTCATTTTTCCAATTATACCAACTGTCCGTCAAAGCCCTTTTTCCTGTATAAGAACGGCGTCTGGGGCAATGTCTGCTCTACGGTGTTTTTCATGCTGTCGGGGACGCTTCTGTGTCTGCGGTATCAACGCGTCGCGACGGGCCGGGAGCTAAAGGAGTTCTATTATAAACGCTGGAAAAGCATCTTTCCCATGTATTACGCGGCCTATGCGTGGTATTTTTTAAAGATTGTCCGGGGCAGCGGGGCAATCTTCTTCCGGGGCGCTCCCTGGCTGCTGATTCAGACCTTCGCGGGGCTGGACGGTTATCTTTATTACCGTTTCCCGGATAACTATTATATCCTGGGAGAATGGTTCACCGGCGCGATTATTCTTCTGTATCTTTTGTTTCCGCTGATCCTTTGGGCGTTCCGGCGTTCCGAGCGCTTTACGGCGGTGTCCATGACGGCGCTGTACGCCGGGATGCTTCTTCTGTACCGGTTTGGAAATGTATTCGTTTTGGACGATTTCCGAAACCTGATTTCCTGCATGTTCAGCTTCTGGATGGGGATGGAGATTGCGCGGCATCGGAAATTACTGGACGACGTACGGGTCGTGGCGGTCTGCTGGGCAGGGGCGGTGCTGTTTGCGGCGGTCACGCTTCCGCTGAACGCCAATGTCTCCGTCCACTTGATGGCGCTCTGCTGCTTTGTCGTGCTCTATGATCTGGGAAAACGTATTTTTGCACTGTCCGGGACGCTGCGCTCCCTGTTTGGATGGCTTGGCGGGCTTTCCTTTGGCATTTTTCTGATGCAGCATGTGACGATCCTGGAATTTGTGAACGCAAAGAATCCCAGCTCCGTGCGCGGCATGTTCCTTCTGATGGCGCTGGTTATGGTCTATATCGTGCTCCGCGCCTGGATTCTCCGGGTGGTCACGGACGCGGTTCTGCAAAGCAGCCTGTTTCGGAAGGCAGAGAATCGGATTCTGCGAAGGTCCAATGCATAATTATCAATATGAGAAATCGATGTACAAGAAAAAAACTGTAGGATTTTCTTTCTTTTTTGGAAATTATGTGAGAAAAAAATCAATAAATTGATTAAATATAGGAATTTTCACAAATAGGCAGAGACGGCCCGAACTGAAAAAAGACCGTCTTTTGTCGTTATTTTCACGAGATACAATCATTTGACTGTGATAATTACATGATTTACATTGTTTTCCTGCTTGACAAACGGAAAAAACTCCATTATAATGCATTGCATCACAGTGATGAAGTCATTTCCCGTTGGATACCGGGAGCCGCTTTCCGCGGACGCTTTGGTGTCAGAACTGAAAAAGGGGATTGGGGAGACCGGGAGATGGACAGTCAAAAAGGAGGATATCATTATGGCAGACAACAACACTAAGAAGAAAAGCGGCGGCGGAGCACTGCTGGGAGCGGCGTTTATCATGGCGACATCGGCCATCGGCCCCGGCTTTCTGACGCAGACGGCAAGCTTTACCGGCACCCATCAGGCCAGCTTCGGTTTCGTGATTCTGGCGTCCATCGTCCTGGCGGCTATCGC
>CANRHU010000028.1 GCA_947630485.1 uncultured Lachnospiraceae bacterium | reverse complement strand
CCGTCATGGAAACGATCCGTATCTGCAGGGACAGGAATTATCTCAAAGAGTACCTGGAGGCAAGGGAGAAGGAGGTTATCGATATTATGATGACGCTTTTCGATGATGAATATATTTATAAGACGTATGTGGAGAGCGAAAAGAAGGGAACGGCTCAGGATATGGCTCGGAAACTGTATGCGAGTGGCGTCAGTCTGGATGTGATCGCTCATGCAGCTGGGCAATCGATTAAGACAGTGGAAGAATGGCTCGGCCTTGCTTCAGCATAGTCATTTTAGGGCTGGATAAGTTCTCATAGAAAAATAGGTCAATTGATAGGTCAATTTAATTCAAGCGTCGTGGGAAATCCTGGAAAATGCTGGGCAATCGGGCCATGAAATAACGGACTCTGACTCCGTCATTGTGAAGGTTCGAATCCTTCTAGCCCAGCGAATGAGACCCCGGAAGAGAGATCTTCCGGGGTTTTCTATCTGAAAAACTGTAAAACTATGGAGGACAGGCTTTAAATTTTTCGTAGGCCCCATAGAAAATAACCATCATTCGGCTATTGAAGTTAAAGGTAAAATGATATATGATAATAAGGAGGGAACGGCCCTTTAGAGAAGGCTGAAAGCCTTGGAGAGAAGGACTGTCCCATCGGGAAACGGAAGGTGACATTGTTTATGTATCAGTTTCAGAGCCGTGTCAGGTACAGCGAGACGGATCAGCAGGGGTGTTTATCCCTTACCGGCATTATCAATTATCTTCAGGACTGCTCGACCTTTCAGTCGGAATCCATCGGTCTGGGGCTGGCGTATCTGAACGCGCACCATCAGGCCTGGTGGCTCTCCTCCTGGCAGATTATCATTGACCGTTATCCGAAGCTGGGCGACGAGATTGTGATTGGCACGTGGCCTTACGATTTTAAGGGAATTTACGGATACCGCAATTTCTTTATCCGGGATGCGGCCGGCAGTTATATGGTTCGGGCCAATTCCATCTGGTTTCTGTACGATACGCAGGCGGGGCGTCCCATACGCGCCGGGGAGGAGAATATCCGCGGTTACGGGGCGCTTCAGGAGCGGATTCCCATGGAGTACGCGCCCCGCCGCATCGCGCTGCCGGACGCGTATGAGACCGGTCAGCCAGTTACTGTGGCCAGACACCATCTGGACACCAATCATCACGTCAACAATGCAAAGTACGTGGAGATCGCCCGGGAGGCGCTTCCCGAGGAGATCCGGGTAGCGGAACTGCGGGTTGAATATAAGAAGGCGGCTTTTTTGGGGGATTGTATGATTCCGCGTGTCAGCCGCATTCAGGAAGGATATGTTGTGGCGCTGTGTGACAGCGCGGGAAGCCCCCACGCCATCGTGTGGCTGCGGGAGGAGTAAGGGCGGCATTTTCACAGCCGCCGGAGGAGTTATGATCGAGTTAGGAAAGATGCAGGAACTGGTAGTCGCAAGAGAGAAGAGCTTTGGCGTTTTCTTGAGCGAAGCGGGCGATGATGAGGCAGCAGTGCTCCTGCCGAAAAAGCAGGTGCCGGAGGGAACCAAGATCGGTGATAAACTGACCGTCTTTATTTACAGGGATTCTTCGGACCGGCTGATTGCCACGACGCGCAGGCCGCTTCTGGCGGTGGGGGAGGTCGGCGTGCTGAGGGTGAAGGAAGTAGGGAAGATCGGCGCATTTCTGGATATGGGACTTGAGAAGGATCTTCTGCTTCCGTTTAAGGAACAGAACCACCCGGTACAGGCGGGCGAGGAGTGCCTTGTGGCCGTTTACCGGGATAAATCGAGCCGTTTGGCGGCCACGATGAACGTATACCGCTATATGAGCGGTGATTCCCCCTACAAGAAGGACGACAAAGTGACGGGAACCGTTTATGAGATCAATGAGCGCCTGGGGGCCTTCGTTGCGGTTGATAATCGGTATTACGGTATGATTCCGGAAAAGGAGCTCTATGGCGGCATCCGGCCGGGAGACGTGGTGGAGGCGCGTGTGCTGAAGGTGCGCCCGGACGGTAAGCTGGATTTGAGCCCGCGTGAGAAATCTTATATCCAGCTGGATACCGATGCTCAGCTGGTCTGGGAGGCTGTCGAGGCGCGCGGCGGCGTGCTCCCCTTCACTGACAAGGCGTCGCCGGAGAAGATCCGGGAGGAATTCTGTCTGAGCAAGAACGCGTTTAAGCGGGCTGTCGGGCACCTTCTCAAGGAGGGAAAGATCCGGATCACGGATCATTCCATTGAAAAGGTATAGCCTATGTTCAAGAACCGTCCGGTTTACGTCGACTACTTGCTGATCGTTGTCGGTGCCTTCATCATGGGGTTTGCCATTAAAAATATGTATGATCCGGTGGGGCTGGTTACGGGCGGCGTGTCCGGCCTCGCCATTATTGTGAAAAATTATACCGATATTCCCCTTTGGCTTACAAACACGGTTTTAAATATTCCGCTGTTTCTGGCCGCGTGGCGGCTGCAGGGATTTACCTTTATCAAACGTACCGCCGTGGCTACGGCCGCGCTGTCTTTGTCGCTTTATGTGATTCCGGAGCTGCATGTGGTTACTGACGACATGCTGCTGGCAGGACTTTTCGGAGGTATGGTGTCGGGCCTGGGAACCGGGCTTGTTTTCCTGATGCAGGCCACCACGGGCGGCACCGATATGCTGGCGGCCCTGATGCGGCGGAAGCTTGGGCATTATTCCATCGCGCAGATTATGCAGGTCCTGGACGGACTGGTGGTTCTGGTGGGCGCGGGGGTGTTCGGCGTTACCAGCGCGCTCTACGCCTGTATCGCTATTTTTATGGTATCCAAGGTTTCGGACGGAATCCTGGAGGGCATGAAGTTTTCCAAGCAGGCGCTGATCATTTCGGACCGGAGCGACGAGATCGCGCAGGCGATTCTCTACCGGCTGGAGCGCGGCGTGACGGCGGTTCCGGCCATCGGGATGTACTCCGGACAGGAGAAGAAGATGCTGTTCTGTGTGGTTTCCCGCAAGGAGATTGTCCGTATCCGCGAGCTGGTCTGGGAAATGGATCCGAAGGCGTTCGTCATAATGAGCGACGTCCGTGAAGTGCTTGGAGAGGGCTTTATTGAATATTGACCGAAATCCCCGGATGTTTGGAAACGTATTTTGGAATTTCGGTGAAATTATCGTAAGAATATGCAGATTAGACAAATTAGAAAAATTTTTTTTGGTAATTTGCAATATGGTAAAAAATTTCTGTTTCGTGTATGATATCTCTAGAAGTTTTATGAGGGACAGATGCTTCGCGTCCCACCCATATTATATTTACTCATAAGAGGAGGATATTTGCTATGTCAAGTCTGTCACTGAAGAACATTACAAAGGCGTACCCCAACGGCTTCGTTGCGGTAAAGGATTTCAATCTGGAGATTGCTGACAAAGAGTTTATCATCTTCGTAGGCCCTTCCGGTTGTGGTAAGTCCACTACTCTGCGTATGATCGCTGGACTGGAAGACATCTCTTCCGGCGAGCTGTACATTGATGGCAAGCTGGTTAATGATGTGGAGCCGAAGGACAGAGACATTGCCATGGTTTTCCAGAACTACGCTCTGTATCCGCATATGTCCGTGTATGACAACATGGCATTCGGTCTGAAATTGCGCAAGACCCCGAAGCAGGAGATCGACAAGCTGGTTCATGAGGCAGCCAGAATCCTTGACCTGGAGCATCTGTTAGACCGTAAGCCGAAGGCTCTGTCCGGTGGTCAGAGACAGCGTGTTGCAATGGGACGTGCAATTGTTCGTAGCCCGAAGGTATTCCTTATGGACGAGCCGCTGTCCAATCTGGATGCGAAGCTGAGAGGCCAGATGCGTATTGAGATTTCCAAGCTGCATCAGAGACTGCAGGCGACCATCATCTACGTAACCCATGACCAGACTGAGGCTATGACCCTTGGTACCAGGATCGTTGTTATGAAGGATGGCGTTATCCAGCAGGTTGATACTCCGCAGAATCTGTACGACAAGCCCGGCAACAAGTTCGTGGCCGGATTCATCGGCGCTCCGCAGATGAACATGGTTGATGCCGCTGCTTCCAAGGAAGGCAACGATGTAGTTCTGAGCTTTGGCGGACATAAGATCACTCTGCCGGCTGAGAAGGCGAAGGCTCTGGAAGCGAAGGGTTATGTTGGCAAGACCGTTACCCTGGGCATCCGTCCTGAGGATCTGCATGACGACGAGCTGTGGCTGCAGAAGTCCCCGAAGAGCGTCATCGAGGCGACTGTTCGTGTATACGAGCTTCTGGGCTCCATCGTTAACCTGTACTTCGACGTAGTCGATTCCAACTTCACCGCCAGCGTGAATCCGAGAACCACCGCGAGAGTTGGCAGTGTTGTGAAGCTGGCCCTGGATGTTGACAAGATCCATATCTTCGATAAGGATACCGAGCTGGTAATTGTCAACTAGTTCTGAGTCTTAAGAGAATGCAGAAAGCGTACCCATCGCGGTACGCTTTCTTTTATTATTTCCATGCGGGCAGGGTGCCGGCGAAAACCGTGTTTTTTCTGTGAAGGCTTCTGGAAAGTTCTTGCATTTTGTGTGTATTTGCTTTAAGATAGTATATGGGTAAATTTACGAAAAGGAGAGAGGATACCATGATTTCGAATCAGATACTTCAAACCACCATTGACGGACTGAAGTCGATCAGCAGGATCGATCTCTGCATCTGTGATACGGAGGGCAAGACGCTGGCCACTACCTTCCCGGATCCGGCGCAGGACGAGGCGGCTATCCTCATGTTCGCGGAATCGCCGGCCGACAGCCAGGTGATTCAGGGCTATCAGTTTTTTAAGGTGTTCGATGAGCATCAGTTGGAGTACATCCTGCTTGCCAAGGGCGGCAGTGAAGACGTATATATGGTAGGCAAGCTGGCGGCGTTTCAGATTCAGAATCTGCTGATAGCTTATAAGGAGCGCTTTGACAAGGATAATTTCATCAAGAACCTTCTTCTGGATAATCTGCTTCTGGTAGATATCTATAACCGGGCGAAGAAGCTCCACATTGAGACCAATGTGAAGCGGGTCGTCTATATTATCGAGACGAAGAACGAGAAGGATGCGAATGCGCTGGAGACCGTCCGCAGTCTGTTTGCGGCGAAAACCAAGGATTTCATCACCGCTGTGGATGAGAAGAATATCATTGTGGTCCGTGAGGTGAAACAGGGAGAGACCTACGATGATTTGGAGCGCACGGCCAATGTGATTTTGGATATGCTGAATACAGAGGCGATGACCAAGGTTCATGTCGCTTTCGGAACGGTTGTGAATGATATTAAGGAAGTTTCCCGCTCCTATAAGGAAGCGAAGATGGCCCTGGATGTCGGCAAGATCTTCTACAGCGATAAGAATGTGAACGCGTACAATAAGCTGGGAATCGGCCGCCTGATCTATCAGCTGCCGCTGCCGCTGTGCCGCATGTTTATTAAGGAAATCTTTGACGGCAAGTCCCCGGATGAATTTGACGATGAGACGCTGACGACGATCAACAAATTCTTCGAGAACAGCCTGAATGTTTCCGAGACTTCCAGACAGCTTTATATCCACCGCAACACGCTGGTTTACCGTCTGGACAAGCTGCAGAAGAGCACCGGCCTGGATCTGCGCATTTTTGAGGACGCCATCACCTTCAAAATTGCCCTTATGGTCGTCAAATATATGAAATATATGGAAAATTCTGATTTCTAAGGGGCCTAATAGACAGATGATAGAGATTTCAAATGTAACAAAGGAATATGTGGAGGGCAATAAAGCCCTCCGCAATGTCAGCATCACGATCGAGGACGGCGAGTTTGTCTTTATCATGGGGCGCAACGGCTCCGGCAAGACGACGATTTTCAAGCTGCTGCTGAAGGAGGAGGAGCTGACCTCCGGCAAGATCATTGTCAACGATATGAACCTGGGCAAGATGCCCAGAAGCTATGTACCCAAATACCGCAGGAGGCTGGGAGTTGTGTTTCAGGATTTCCGCCTCCTGAAAGACCGTAATGTCTACGAGAATGTGGCGTTTGCCCAGAGGGTCGTAGGCGCTTCCAACAGGCGAATCCGAGAATCTGTGCCTGCGATGCTTCAGATGGTGGGCCTCTCTTCCAAATATAAGATGTATCCGCACCAACTGTCCGGCGGCGAACAGCAGCGCGTGGCGATTGCCAGGGCGCTTATTAATCGTCCGGAGGTACTTCTGGCCGACGAGCCGACCGGAAACCTGGACAGCCATAACGCGATGGAAATCATGAAACTCCTGGAGGAGATCAATGAGATGGGGACCACGGTAATCGTGGTTACGCACAGCCATGAGATTGTCGAGAAGATGCATAAGAGGGTAATCTACATGGAGCGCGGCTGCGTGGTCGGCGACGAGATGGAGGAGGACGGCCTGGAGCCGGAAGAAGAAGGGATGACAGAAGGCGGAGAGATCTATGAGGATTAGCACATTTTGGTACTGCGTGAAGCAGGGTGTAAGGAATATATGCAGGAATATCTGGTTTTCCCTTGCGTCGGTGGCCACGATTGCCGCATGTATATTCCTTTTCTGCATGTTTTTCAGCATTATGGTGAACGTTCAGCATGTCGTGCATCTGGCAGAGACGACGGTCGGCATCACCGTATTCTTTGATGAAGACCTGAATGTAGGTCAGATTCAGGCAATCGGAAGCGAGATCGCGCGGCGTCCGGAAGTGGCGTCCATGGAGTTCATCTCGGAGGAAGCGGCCTGGGAGATGATGAAGGAAGATTACTTCGAGGGGCTGGAGGAACTGGCCCAGGGGTTTGAGGAGGACAACCCGATGGCGGGTTCCTCGTCTTACCAGATCTTTCTGAACGATATTTCCAAGCAGGATCAGTTTGTGGCGTATCTGCAGGATTTGAACGGCGTACGCCGCGTCAATTATTCCAACAGCGCGGCCGCGGGCCTGACCAGTTTTAATACGGTGGTCGGACTGCTGTCGGTTGTGATCATCGGCGTGCTGCTGGCCGTGTCTGTATTTTTGATCAGCAACACGATCAATGTGACGGCGGCGTTCCGCAAGAATGAGAACCAGATCATGCGGTATATCGGCGCAACCAACGGAATGATCCGGGCGCCTTTCGTGGTGGAGGGCGTGATCATTGGACTGATGGGAGCAATCATTCCGCTTGCCGTTATGTTTTATCTGTATCATCAGGCGATCGGCTATGTGGAGGCGCGCTTCCAGATCCTGTCGGGAATTTTTCAGTTCCTGCCGCTGGAGACGATTTTTCCGTACATGGCGGCAGCGGCAATGCTGCTTGGCCTGGGGATTGGCTTCTTTGCCAGTTTCTTCACGATTCAGAAGCATCTGCGCGTATAATGTGACAGAATCTGGATACGATATAGTATACTTTTAGACCTTTCAGCCGGCGGCAGGACGGCCGCTGCGGTTGTGACAGGAGACGTGATCGGTTATGGATAATGGCGAATCGAAAAATAAGTTTTGGAAGGGCGTCCTGGTGGGCGCCCTGGTCATGGCGTTTGTGGGGCTGATCGTAGTGGGGGTATCCGCCGGGATTTTCCTGATCGGCCGGGCGGTGATTGATAATCAGGCGCAGCTGCAGGCGGAGGATTCTTCGGACGGCGGGCTTCAGGAGGCAGACGGGGAGCTGAATCTGGAGGAGATCGGCGAGAAGATGGAGTATATCCAGAGCATCGTGGATATGTACTATCTGTATGACGAAGATCCGCAGAAGGTGGAGGACGGAATCTACGTCGGCCTTATGTACGGGCTCGACGATCCCTACGCCGGCTATTTTAATGAGGACGATTATGAGGCCTTCATGGAAGACACGGAGGGAGAATATTGCGGCATCGGCGCGATGGTGCAGCAGGAAATCAAAACGGGGATTATCACGATCGTCCGGGTGTTTAAGGATGCGCCGGCCTACGAGGCGGGGCTGCTTCCGGGAGATATTCTCTATAAGGTGGAAGATGAGCCGGTGACCGGCAAGGATCTGGATCTGCTGGTCCAGGAGGATATCCGCGGCGAGGAGGGCACGTTTGTGAATCTCACGGTTCTGCGCGGCGAGGCCTCCGAGGAGGTGGAGGTTCGGGTGGAGAGGCGTCATGTGGAGGTACCGTCTGTGGAGTACCAGATGCTGGAGGATCAGATCGGCTATATCTATGTGATGCAGTTTGACGCGGTCACGGGCGGTCAGTTCAAAGAAGCCGTCGATTCCCTGACACGTCAGGGGATGAAAAAGCTGGTCATTGACCTGCGCGATAATCCGGGCGGCGTGCTGGATACGGCCGTGGAGATGATGGCGTACGTGCTTCCGGAGGATAAGATGGACGGCCTTCTGATCTATACGGAGGACAAGAACGGAAAGGGCGATCATTTCTACTGTGAGGACGGACAGATCAAAGTGAAGAATGACTACGGCTATGCGACGCCCGGCTATCCGCGTGCGGACGGCCACGAGCTGGATATTCCGATTGCGGTTCTGGTTAACGGCAATTCGGCCAGCGCGTCAGAGCTGTTTACCGGGGCTTTGCAGGATTACGGCGTCGCGACGGTGGTGGGAACGCAGACCTTCGGTAAAGGCATTGTGCAGAACCTGATCCCGCTTGGCGATGGGACCGCGATCAAGCTGACGACATCCCGCTATTATATTCCAAGCGGCGTCTGCATCCATGAGGTCGGCGTTACGCCGGACGTGGTGGTGGAGCTTGATGAGGAACTGAAAAATGAAGCCGTGGTGGAACTCGACGAGGACAATCAGCTGGCGGCGGCCATTGAGGCGCTTGAGGATTGATAACTGAAATATTTATAAAGTATTTATAAAGTGGCGGACAAATTGCGTTCGCCACTTTTCTTTTTAAGGAAATTTTGGTAGAATTATCCTATAGGCCGGACGCAAAGGCAGTCCGGGGGGACTTCGGGAGCCTGCCCCGGCTTAAATCTATGATTAAAGGAGAATGTATTATGGCAAACAGAATTGTACTCAATGAGACGTCTTATCATGGCGCCGGCGCGATCAGGGAGATTCCGGCAGAAGTAAAGGTGAGGGGATTTCAGAAGGCGTTCGTGTGCTCGGATCCGGATCTTTTAAAGTTCGGCGTCACGAAAAAAGTGACCGATGTGCTGGATGAGGCCGGATTGGTGTATGAGATTTATTCCAATATTAAACCGAATCCCACGATTGAGAATGTACAGACCGGCGTGGCTGCCTTTAAGGCGTCCGGCGCGGACTATATCATCGCCATTGGCGGCGGCTCCTCCATGGATACCGCGAAGGCTGTCGGCATTATCATCAATAACCCGGAATTCGCGGATGTCCGCAGTCTCGAAGGCGTGGCCCCAACGAAGAAGCCCTGCGTGCCGATCATCGCTGTTCCCACCACAGCAGGTACGGCCGCTGAGGTTACGATCAATTACGTGATTACCGATGTGGAAAAGAAGCGCAAATTCGTCTGCGTGGATACGCATGATATTCCGATTATTGCCGTTATTGACTCCGACATGATGTCTACGATGCCGAAGGGCCTGACCGCGGCGACCGGCATGGATGCGCTGACCCATGCGATCGAAGGATATATCACCAAGGCGGCCTGGGAGATGACCGACATGTTCCATCTGAAGGCCATTGAGATTATCGCGAAGTCCCTGCGCGGAGCGGTGGCAAACACGAAGGAAGGCCGCGAGGGCATGGCTCTCGGCCAGTATATCGCCGGCATGGGCTTTTCAAACGTGGGCCTGGGCATCGTTCATTCTATGGCGCATGCGCTGGGCGCGGTATATGATACGCCCCACGGCGTCGCGAACGCGATTCTGCTTCCTTCCATCATGGCGTACAACGCTCCCTGCACGGGCGAGAAGTACCGTGAGATTGCAAGGGCGATGGGCGTAGAGGGAGTTGACGAAATGACGCAGGAGGAGTACCGCAAGGCGGCTGTGGACGCCGTCCAGCAGCTTTCTGTCGACGTGGGAATTCCGAAGGATCTGAAAGAGATCGTAAAGGAAGAGGACGTGCAGTTCCTGGCGGAGTCCGCATATGCGGATGCCTGCCGTCCGGGCAACCCGCGCGACACCTCCGTGGAGGAAATCGCGGCGCTTTACAGGGCTCTTATGTAGGAATCTTGGGATAGGCGGCATCTGTAAATAATTTGGTATTGAAAAAATGGAGAGGACGGAAGAAAGACCCTGAGAGATATTTCAGAGGCATTTCGGAACGAATCGGCGCAGATGCGGCCGGAATTATGAAATAAATGCAAGAATAAGCCTGTTTATCGCGTCTAAATTCTGTAGATTCAGATAAACAGGCTTATTTTATTTTTCGACTTTATTTTGAAGAAAAAAGTTTCTAGCGGAGCGAATTAATTCCAATATGAAAAAAATAAAAGAACAAAATGCACAATAAATGAAAAGGAAAATATACACAATTCACAAAACACAAATGAATTAGAAACACTTATTGTAAAATTCCACAAAATGTGCTATGATATAATAAGTTTCGAAAAGTAATTAATTCGCCGTCTGCCGTAAGATGGACGAGAAAAGTAAGGGGGTAAGAGATGAAACACGAAATGACGTATGATAAGGAGCTGGCCAAGCGAGGCCGGAAGAGGGCGATGGCGAGAGCCAAGTCCTACTGGCAGCTGTATCTGTTCCTTATCCCCGCGATCCTGTACTTCGGCGTTTTCCGCTATGTTCCGATGGCCGGTATACAGATCGCGTTCAAGGATTACAATCTTGTGGGCGGCATCTGGGGATCGCCGTGGGTAGGATTAAAGCATTTTGTCCGTTTCTTTAATTCTGCCGATTGTTGGATGGTCATCCGCAATACGCTGACCATCAGTATTATGGGACTGGTCTTCGGGTTCCCGCTGCCGATCATTATCGCGCTGCTGCTGAACCAGACCAGGAGCAAGCGGTTCGCGAAGGTCGTCCAGACTGTAATTTACGCGCCGCACTTTATCTCCGCGGTTATCATCGTTGGTATGCTGAGCCTGTTTTTGGCTCCCAGCACCGGCATCCTGAACCAGATCCTTCGTCTTGTCACCGGAGATAAGACGATCTCGATCATGTTCATGGGAAGCACGACGATGTTCCCGTGGATCTATGTGATCTCGGAGATCTGGCAGAACATGGGATACAATTCCATCGTTTACACGGCGGCTTTAAGCGGCGTCAGCCCGGAGCTCCATGAGTCGGCTATCGTGGACGGCGCGTCTGTGCTGCAGAGAATCTTCTACATAGACATTCCCAGCATCATGCCGACCATCGTGATCCTGCTGATCATGAACACCGGACGTGTGTTGACAGTCGGTTACGAGAAGATCTTCCTGATGCAGAACCCGCTGAACCGGACGGCATCGGAGGTCATCTCCACTTATGTGTACCAGCAGGCATTCGGCGCCAGCTCTGTACCGAACTTCAGTTATTCCGCAGCCATTGGTTTGTTTGAGTCAGTCGTCAGCCTTACTTTGCTGCTGATCGTCAATAAGATCGCGAAGAAGTACGCTGATATGTCTCTGGTATAAGGGGGTGTCGGGATGAGTGCAAATGCAGCAAGCGCAAGAGCCAAGGCAAAGGCGATGCATAAACGGGAAGGAAGCAATCTGTTCCATTTCTGCAACTACTGCTTCCTGGGACTGATTTTGTTCATCGTGGCATACCCGATCTATTTCGTGCTGATCGCTTCCTTCAGCGATCCGGCAATGGTCAATTCCGGACAGGTCCTGGCGATCCCGAAGGGGATTACCCTGGAAGGCTATAAGGCCGTGTTCCAGGACGACGCGATCATGACCGGCTATAAGAACTCCATCATCTACACGGTGACCGGCGTGTTCTTCAGCACGATCACCACGGTTCTGGCGGCGTATTCCCTGTCCCGCAGGGATTTGCCTCTGCGGCCGGTTTTCATGATGCTGATCGTGTTCACGATGTATTTCGGCGGCGGCATGATCCCCACCTACCTGGTGGTTCAGAAGCTGAAGATGACGGGCACCATGTGGTCCCTGATCTTCCCGGGCATGATCGTTCCCTACAACCTGATCGTAGCGAGAACCTTCTTCGAGAGCTCGATTCCGGATGAGCTTCGTGAATCGGCCCAGCTGGACGGCTGTACCGAGTGGCAGTTCTTTAAGGAAGTCGCGATGCCTCTTTCCAAGGCGGTCGTCGCGATGATGATCCTGTTCTACGGCGTGGCGCAGTGGAATACTTACTTTAACGCGATGATCTACCTGGGCCGTTACCAGGCGAAGTACCCGCTGCAGCTGGTTCTGCGGAACATTCTGATTGAGAATCAGGTGTCCCAGGAGATGCTGGGCGACGTATACCAGGCGGCTCTGCAGCAGGAGAGAGCGGGCCTGATCAAGTACGTATCCATCATCGTATCGGCGGCCCCGCTGATGATCCTGTATCCGTTCGTACAGAAGCACTTTGTTAAAGGCGTTCTCATTGGATCCGTAAAAGGATAATGAGATAGAGAAACCAATGTTTTCAAGAAAAGGAGAGGACTATGAAGAAAAAAGCTTTAGCATCAGCAGTATCTATGGCGCTTGTATGCTCCATGGTGCTCAGCGCCTGCGGCGGCGGTGGCGGCACAGCCACGACGACAGCTGCGGGTACGGCCGCGGCGGAGACGACGGCTGCGGCAGAGACGACCGCTGCGGGGGCTTCTGAGACGGAGGCCCAGACGGAGGCCGAGGCAGCCCCGGTAGAGACGGGAAAGGGCCCAGCCTATGACTGGATCGCCAACAACGTACCGAAGCTGACAGATGAGAAAGTGAGCTTTACTCTTGCGGTTCAGCAGGAGACAGCCCAGATCGACTACAATAATATGGAATTCTTCAAGGAGCTGGAGAATGCGACCAACGTGCATATCGATTTCGAGTGCTTCCCGGTCAGCGGCTATAACGAGCAGAAGAACCTGATTCTGGCTACCGGCGATTATCCGGACGGCTTCATGGGCTATAACTGCTTAAGCATGTCGGATCTGAACCAGTACGGACCTCTGGGCGTGTTCATTCCGGTAGAGGATCTGATTGCCAATTACTGCCCGAACTATCAGAAGGTTTTGGAAGAGAACCCGACCCTGGTAGGTCTTTCTCAGGCATTTGACGGCCACACCTATTCCTGGGGTACCATCAATGATTCTCCCAGCCGTGACTGGCCGGACAACCTGTACATCAACAAGACCTGGCTGGATAACTTAGGCCTGGAGATCCCGACCACGATGGAAGAGTACTACGACGTCCTGAAGGCGTTCAAAGAGCAGGATGCCAATGGCAACGGAGATCCCAACGATGAGATCCCCTACACCTTCTTCCAGTATCAGCACATCAATGGCTACGGCGGCTTCTTCGGCGCTTACGGCGAGGCTGAGGCGTTCAACGCTGCAGGCGGTACGCTGAACCACTTTATCGTAAATGACAACGACGAGGTCGTATATCTTCCTCTGACCGAGGAGTACAAGACCGCGATCCGCGAACTGCGCAAGTTCGTCACCGATGGCCTTTGGGACCGCGACGGTTTCGTACAGACCATGGATCAGTACAACGGCAAGCTTGCGAACCCGACTCCGATCGTTGGTTCCGCTTATACCTGGGGCCCGACCAGCTTTGCGGCTGAGTGCGCTGACCAGTATGTAGCTATCACTCCTCTGAAGGCGACCGCGGATTCCGCCCCTGCGAAGGTTCACCGCCGCCGCAACCACATCAGCGTCAGCTCCACCGGTTTGTCCATCACCAACAAGTGCGAGAATCCGGAGCTGCTGGCTCAGTGGGTTGACCTGCTGTATGATGATGTGATGTCGATCCTGGTTTACCAGGGCCTTGACCGTGTGACGGCCATCGACGAGGACGGCTCCGTTCATTACAATGAGGAGAACGAGCCTGACGGAACCAGCTTCAGCACCTACGTAAAGAACACCAACGCGTTCGACGGCGCTCCGAAGAACCTGAGCTTTGCGAACCGCAATAAGATGATCCTTGAGACCGTGACCGACAAGAAGCTGGAAGTCACCATGGACATCTACGCGAACCAGCCGCAGAGCTTCACGCTGCCGAGCATGAACTTCACGACGGAGGAGGATCAGTTCCTGAACAACGAGGGCAAGTCCTGCCAGACCTATGTGGAGCAGAAGCAGAACGAGTGGCTGCTGAACGAGGGCCACGACATCGACGCCGAGTGGGATGCCTACATCGATCAGCTGAACAAGTACGATGTGCAGAAGATGATCGATACGATGCAGCAGGCTTATGACAGAACCATCGGCAAGTAATCTGGACGTGACTGTTGAAGAATGTACCTATTGACAAGTGCCTTGTGCTCTTGCAGAATCATGGGAGGGCTTTTTAGCCCTCCCTTTTTCAAAAACCGGTTGGGGAATGGCCGGTTACGATTGATAGAGGGGAGAGTTTTGAAATGGCTCCGAATATCGTGTTTTTCTTCTCTGACCAGCAGCGGTGGGACACCCTGGGCTGCAACGGTCAGATACCGGATGTGACGCCGAGACTTGACGCGTTTGCCAGGGAGGACGCCACGAATTTTGTGAACTGTATCACGCCTCAGCCTGTGTGCGGCCCGGCGCGGGCTATGCTGCAGACAGGGCTTTATCCGACGCAGACCGGATGCTTCCGCAATGCGATCTCGCTTCCGCGGGACTGTCGTACCCTGGCGAAGGCGATGAAGGAAGCAGGTTATGAAGTAGGTTATGTCGGAAAATGGCATTTGGCTTCCGACAGGGGTGGTGAGAATTACGCCACGCTGCCTGTGCCGGTGGAGCGAAGGGGAGGTTACGACGGCTTTTGGAGAGCAGCCGATGTGCTGGAGTTTACCTCGCACGGTTACGGCGGCTATGTGTATGACGAGAACGGCAACAAGCTGGAATTTGACGGCTACCGCACGGACTGCATTACAGACCATGCGCTGGATTTTATTCATCATTATCACGGAGAGAAACCATTTTTCCTTTTCATCTCCCATATCGAGCCGCATCATCAGAATGACAGGAACGACTATGAGGGACCGGAGGGAAGCAAGGAGAAATATAAAGATTTTGTCGCGCCGCCGGATCTGCGTCCGGGCGAAGGCGACTGGGAGCAGTTTTATCCGGACTATCTGGGCTGCGTGAACGCTCTGGACACCAACTTCGGCCGGGTAGTGGACGCTTTGAAGGAGCGCGGATTCTATGATCATACGCTGGTGGTCTACGCGAGCGATCACGGCTGCCATTTTAAAACGCTTAAGAATGAGCCGGTAGGGGGCTATGACGATTACAAGCGCAACAGTTTTGAAAATACAATCCATGTGCCGCTTTTGATCAAGGGACCTGGCTTTGAGCCGGGACGCCGTGAGGAGAAGGTGGTCAGCCTGATCGATCTGCCGAGGACGCTGATGACGGCGGCCGGATGCAGAATCGGGGAGGAGATTCAGGGACGTCCCCTCCAGGAGGTTTCCAGTGCCGACTGGGAGAACATGGCGTATGTACAGATCAGCGAAAGCTATGTGGGCCGCGCGCTGCGCGGCAGCCGATATAAATATGTGGTCTACGCCCCGGATAAGAACCCGCGGGGCGACAGCGGCAGCGATGTGTATCAGGAGCGGTATCTGTTCGATCTGAAAGAGGATCCGCTGGAGAGGCACAACTTATTGGGGGATAAGGAGTACGAAGAAGTGCGTGTCGCCATGAGAGACCGGCTGATTCGGTTTGCCGCCCGGGCAGGGGAAGGCATAATACGGATTAAGGAGGACTAAATGAATATCAGCCTGATCTATATGGAAAATGAAAACAGGACGCTTGCGTATGCCGCGTCCGAGGCGCGGGAGTATCTGCGGCGCATGTTTGCGGGTATAGGGGCGTCTGTGAGTGTGAAAACGGATCGGCAGGCGGCAGCCGATGCGGCCGGCTGTTTGACAATCTCTCTGGAGATCGACGCGGCGGCGGACACCCGGAATGACCATTTCGACATTCAGATCGGTCCGAAAGGCGGACGGATCGCCGGAAATAACGCGCGAAGCGTTCTGATTGGCGTGTATCATTATCTGTATCTTCTGGGGTGCCGTTTCCTGGGGCCGGGCAAGGATCTGGAACTGGTGCCGGAGCTTACGGATACGGAATGCCTGTATCAAAGCTGCAGCCATACGGCCAGCTATTATCACAGGGGCGTCTGCATCGAAGGGTCGGAGTCCCTGGAGAATGCGCTTGATTTTATCGATTGGCTGCCTAAGATGGGTTATAATACTTGTTTTATTCAATTCCAGATTCCGTATACGTTCTTTGCCCGCTGGTATCGCCATGAGGCGAATCCGTATCTTGAGCCGGAGGAATTTACCGCGCAGGACGCCGCCAGATATTCGGATATCATGACGGAGGAGCTCAAAAAGCGTGATTTGCTTCTGCAGATGGTGGGCCACGGATGGACCGGAGAGAGCATCGGGATTCCGTCCATGGATTGGAAGACAAGCGATATTCAGATCACGGACAGGCAGCGCTCCATGCTGGCGCAGGTGAACGGAAAGAGGGAGTTCTTCCGCGGGATTCCGATGAATACCAACCTCTGCTACTCCAATCCGGATGTGGTGGAGGCGTTCAGCGAGAGTGTGGTCCGCTATGCGGCGTCCCATCCGGGCGTGGATTATCTTCATGTATGGCTGGCAGATGAGTGCAACAATCTCTGTGAATGTGAGGAGTGCGCGAAAAGCGCTCCCACGGATCAGTATATCCGGATCCTGAATGTGATCGACGAGAAGCTGACGGCCAGGGGGCTGGATACGCGGATCGTATTCCTGCTGTACCAGGAGCTTTTGTGGCCGCCCGTTGAGGAAAAGCTGAAAAATCCGAATCGTTTCGTGCTGATGTTCGCGCCGATCAGCCGCAGCTTCAACAGCGCTTATCAGCTCGACGAAGAGCTGCCGCCGATTCCGGCCTATGAGCGCAACCATATTACGCTGCCGGTGAACCTGGGGCAGAATCTGGCGTATCTGCGGGCATGGCAGGAGCATTTTGACGGAGACAGCTTCGTGTATGATTATCATCTGGGACGGGCCCATTTCGGCGATCTGGGGTACGTACATATCAGCCGGATTATTAACGATGATATTGCCAGGCTGGGCAAGATGAAGCTGAACGGGCATATCAGCTGCCAGGAATTCCGTGCGGGTATGCCGAATTTCCTGCCGAATTATGTGATGGGGCGCAAGCTTTTGGATATTGACAGCGATTTTGACGAGATGACGCGGGAATATTACCAGGCGGCCTATGGCGCCGGATGGGAGAATGTGCTCGCCTATCTGACAGAACTTTCAAGGCTCAGCGACTGCGACTATTTTAACAAGAAGGGGCCGCGTACCAATCCGGATGTAGCGGAGCGGATGCGCAGGGCGCGCAGGCTGACAGACGAATTTGCACAGAGCGCGTATTTCGCGGAGAAGCCGGAGGGAGCGCTGCAGATCCGTTTTCAGGAGATGCTCCGCTATCATTGCGGGTATGTGGTGTATCTGGAGGACGCCCTGGGAGAGCTGGCGGCGGGAAAGACCGCCGAGGCGAAGGAAAGCTGGACGCGGTTTATAGATACGATCCGGAAAAATGAGCTGAAATTCCAGCCGTATCTGGATGTGTATCGGATTCATGAGGTATCGTTGAATTTTACGGGATTCAGGAAGTACTGCGGCTGCGCGGCGCCGCAGAGAATGTAGAGGACGGAATGCCACTGTTGTGGAAGCGGCATCGCGGCAGCCGCCGTTTCTGCGGTATGCCGCGGGGAGAAGGACTGCGGGGGAGCGGAATTTACAATAGAATAGGGGAATGAGTGTGAGTAAGGGGGCGTCTGGCAAACCGCAGCAGATGCCCCCGTGGTCTGAAAGGATGGCGGAACGGATGGATGAGATGAAGAAAAGGACGGGGGATTCCGGTGCCGGATACCCGCCGGGAGGGGTGAACAGAAACCATATGCCTTTTGCGGCAGGAAATGGCGGAAGCCGGTTTTTCCGGATTCCGGCGCTGTGGACGCTGGATGACGGCAGCCTGCTGGCCGCGTCGGACGCCAGGTGGAATCACGTGTGCGACGGCGCGAATCTGGACACGATTGTCAGCCGTTCAGCGGACGGGGGACAGACGTGGACTTACCGCTTTGCGAATTATTTCGGGGACAGCGCGGACGCATTTTCCCAGTACGCGGCCTCCTTCATCGATCCGGCGCTGGCGCAGGGGAAGGACGGCACCGTCTATCTTCTGACGGATGTCTGGCCGGGGTCGGTGGCGCTGAATATCGCGCCGAACCGTCCGCGGCCGGGCTGCAACGGATTTCTGGATGCGGACGGAGACGGCCGGGCGGAGCTGGTATTGTATGACGGCGGGGGCGCGTGGAAGCGCAGGCCGGAGGAATACAGCTATTATGTCGGGGAATTCGGTGCGGATGGGTTCGCGCCTGTTTATAGGAGAGAAGAACCGTCTTATTACGTGAATCGATGGTACGATCTGTACGATTCCGATTATAAGCCGGTTTTGTGCGGCGAACTGGCGGCCTCCTCCCTGGATGATATTTATGCCGCGCAGCCCATGGAACCCAGCGGCAGACAGGTTCATGCCAATGTCTTTTTCTACGGAAGCCCGCTTCGCGTGTGGCCGACTTCGTATCTCTGGCTGGTCGCGTCCACGGATCGCGGTCTGACCTGGCAGCCGCCGCTGATTTTAAATCCGCAGGTCCGCGCAGGGGAAGCAGGGGACGTCGTCTTCTACGGCGCGGGGCCCGGGCGCGGTCTCTGTACCAGTGACGGCAGGATTCTTTTTGCGTGTTATACGCAGATAAACGGAAGCGGGGACGGCCACACCAGTGTGATCGCCTCGACGGATGGGAGGAATTGGCGGCGGAGCCGGGAGGTTCCGGCCCAGTCCTCGGAGGCTGCCTTGGCGGAACTCGGGGATCGAATCTATCTGTTTGCCCGGCACGGCGAGGTCTGCGTCTCCGACGACGGCGGCGTAACCTGGAAACCTATAAATGGTTGGCCGGAAGGGTTATATAAGGATTGCCAGATCAGCGCGATTACCTATTCAAAGCCGATCAACGGCCGCGGCGCGATGCTGCTGTCCGGCCCAGGCGGTGATGGACGCGTTCATGGAAAAGTCTGGATGGGATTCGCGGAGGGAGATATCCTGCGTTGGGAATGTGTTTATGAGGTTACAGGAGAAGAAGAGCGGTTCGCATACTCCTGTCTGACGGAACTGCCGGATGGCTCTGTCGGCCTGCTTTACGAGAGCGGAAAGGGCGCAGAGACATTTCTGCGTCTGCGCCCGGAAGAACTTTTTCAGTGAATTGTTACAGGAAAAACCGCCATGCCGCCAGCGCACAGGCGCCGCGGGCGCCGTTGGTGATGGAGTAGGGAAGAATCTCCACGCTGTTGGTGTAGGGTTTGTCGATAAAGGCCAGCTGGCGGTTGATGTGGTCCATCAGCTCCGTCCGAATGTTCTCGTAGGAGAGCAGCTGACCGTGCAGGAAAATCCTGCCGGGATTCATCGTAATGACGATGTTGGCGGCGGAGATGCTTAAGTAACGCAGGGCGTCGGTGATGAGGGCGCTTACGGCGGAGTCTCCCATATAGTAAGCGGTTATCAGCTTTTCCAGGGAGATATCATCCGGAGTGTCGGCCAGAGTGTGCAGCACGGTGCGCGGGGAATGCTTGTAGATCATCCGGGCCGTCTGCACAAGCCGCGTTTCGCTGGCGTAGACCTGCAGACAGCCGCGTTTGCCGCAGTCGCACAGCGGGCCGTTCTCATTGACGATCGTGTGGCCGATCTCTCCCGCGATATAGTGGCGGCCCAGAAACAGTTCGCCGTCCACCATCGTGGCGCAGAACATACCGCGCCCCACATGGAATAATGCAAAATTGTCGGGAATGATATCCGGGCTGAAGAGATACGCGCCCAGTGCCATGCAGCGTGCGTTATTTTCCATGGCGACGGGCACCGGGAAGGCGTGGTAAATATCCGAAGGCCGGAACTGATCCCAGATCCTGCGGTTTGTGATTAGCGTGTTTCCGTCCAGGCTGATATGGCCGGGAAGCGCGATTCCGATGCCGATAAACTGCTGCCAGTCCAGGGCCGACGCATCGACAAGCTGCCGGATTACCTCCGTCACCTGCTGAGTGATATTGGTCGGAAGATCCTCTGTAAACGGAGTGATCTTCTTGAAGCAGATATTTCCTTTCATGTCGCAGATACAGGCGGCCAGGGCTTTTTCGGAGAACTCTACGCCGATGGTGTAGGAGCAGTTCGGTACGATGTCTACCAGAATCCGCTTGCGGCCGGAGGATGCTTCCTCGGGAACTGCTTCGCCGACCTCTGTGATGATGCCCTCTGAAATCAGCTGAGCGGCTGTATTGGTTACGGTAGCGGGGGTGATGCCGGTCAGTTCGGCGATTTCCGTGCGCGCGATCGGGGCATTCCGGTAGATACATTCCAGAATGCGGCTGCGGTTGGACTGCATTTTTTTCTTCTTGTTGTACATAAAAACACCTCTTGACGCAAATGGGGGACAACTATATATTTCTGGACATAGTATACCAAATTGCGCGGAAAATTCCAATATCACAAATTGACAATAATTTCACAGAAAACATAGCAATTTCCCGAAGAGACGGACTTTAGAGGGCGAAAAAAGAGCATTCAGCCTTTCAAGAATCCTTTGAGAATCACTAAAAATTTATTCGGACTGTCTTGCGCGAAAAACAGAAAAAGAGTATAGTTGTGTGAGACAGAGGTGATTCTTATGGAAGCAAATGATAAAAAAGAACTTTTTGAGACGATGCCGGTGCCTAAGGCCATCGCGGCCATGGCCATACCGACGGTCATCAGCCAGCTGATCAATCTGATCTACAATATGGTGGACACGTTTTTCATCGGCCGCACCGGCAATTCCTACATGGTGGCGGCGGTAACGGTGGCATTCACGCTCTTTATGATGACCATCGCTTTCTCCAACCTGTTCGGTATCGGCGGCGGAAGCCAGGTGGCCAGGATGATCGGCAGCGGCAGGGACGCGGACGCGAAGAAGGTCAGCGCGTTCAGTTTCTATGCCACGATTGCCATCGCGGCGGCGTATTCCCTGCTGATCGGGCTCTTCATGACGCCCATCTTAAAGCTTCTGGGCGCGTCGGAATCCACCATGGGCTACGCGAAGCAGTATGTGTGGCTGGTAGTGGTGGCCGGGAGTCTTCCGACGATCCTTTCCATGATGGGAGCCCATCTGCTGAGAAATGTGGGATATTCCAGGCAGGCCAGCATCGGCCTGTCAGGCGGCGGGATCCTGAATATGGTGCTGGATCCGCTGTTCATGTTCGTGCTGCTTCCCGACGGTTGGGAGGTGTTCGGCGCCGCGCTGGCGACGCTGATTTCCAATATCGCATCGTGTATTTACATGCTTTACATGCTGAATAAAGTTTCGAAAACCTCCGCTCTCAGTATCCGTCTGACCGACGTCCGTGGCGTGAAGCAGGCGGATAGGCAGGGCGTCTTTACGGTCGGCGTGCCGTCTGCGATCCTGACGGGACTGTTCGACGTGGCCAATATCTTCCTGAACGCCCTGATGGCGGTCCACGGGGATCTGGCCCTGGCGGCGGTGGGGATTGTTATGAAGGTGGAGCGCCTGCCCAGCGCCATCAATATCGGCATCTGTCAGGGAATGCTTCCGATCGTGGCCTACAACTTCTCTTCCGGCAACCGGGAGAGGATGAAGAGCACCATCAACACGGCCCGCGTCTACGGCCTGGGCATCTCCCTGCTGAGCCTGGCTCTGTTTGAGGCGTTCGCGGCTCCGCTGGTGCGGATTTTCCTAAGCACCTCCGCGGGGGACGTGGAAGCGGCGCTTGTCACGATCGGCTTTGCCGTTATCTTTATCCGGATCCGCTGCGTGGCGTCTCCGTTCCAGTTTCTCAACTATCATACGTCCTACTGCATGCAGGCCATGGGCGACGGCTTCGGGACCCTCCTGCACGCAGTGGTCAGGGAGCTGGTCTTCTACATCCCGTTTATGTTTCTGCTGGACCGTATCGCGGGAGAAAATGGTCTGGCAAGCGCCCTGCCGGTGGGCGAGGCCTGCGGCGCGGTATTTGCGCTTCTCCTGCTTAAGGTCAGGATGGGGAGAAGGCCGAAATAGGAAAGGACTAACGGTCTTACACATAGTACTGTTCCTGCGAATGCCAGAGTTCGCGGTATTTGCCGTCAGCGCGGCAGAGGGCGTCGTGGGAGCCTGTCTGCACGATCATTCCCATGTCGAACACCGCGATTCTGTCGCAGAAGCGGCAGCTTGACAGTCTGTGGCTGATATAGACCGCGGTCTTTTCTTTCACGATGTTGTCAAAGCTCTGATAGATCTCAAATTCAGCGATCGGGTCGAGGGCGGCCGTGGGCTCGTCCAGGATCATGAACGGGCTTCCCTTGTAAAGGGCCCTGGCGAGGGCGATCTTCTGCGCTTCGCCGCCCGAGATCTCGACGCCGTTTTCGTCGAAATCCTTATAAAGGCAGGTTCCGAGGCCTGCCGGCATTTTCTTGAGCCGTTCGGAAAATCCCGCCGCTGCCAGCGATTTTTCAGCCAGAGCTTCGTCCACGGCTTCCGAGGCGGCGATGTTCTGTCCCAGGGGGAAGGAGAACAGCTTAAAGTCCTGGAACACCACCGAAAACAGCTGCAGGTATTCGGCGTAGTCGTATTTCTTAATGTTCACGCCGTTTAGGAGAATCTCTCCCTCGGTCGGGTCGTAGAGGCGGCACATCAATTTGATAAATGTGGTTTTTCCGCTTCCGTTCTGCCCCACGACCGCCAGCCGGCTTCCCACTTTGAATTTGATGCTGACGTTTCTGAGCGCGTATTCGTCGCTGCCCGGGTACCGGAAGCTGACGTTTCTGAATTCCATCTCATACTCATTTTCACCCCCGTCGCACAAAAACTGCTTCTCCACCGGGATCTTTCCCATATACATCCGGTTGGGGGTATCGAAATACGCAAGATATTCTTCCATAAAGCGGGTGTTATTGGCAATGTCCAGTCTGATGTTGAAAAACATGGCCACGCTGTTGAACAGATTGCTGATATACCGGGAATATTTCACGATGCTTCCGATCCCCAGAACGCCGGTTAAGGCGTACATGGCGACGAGCGCGTATACCAGGCCCTCGATCAAGTACTCGACCGCGAAAATCGGCGCGTCCGTAATGTACTGGAAGGTATAGTATTTTCTGTTTACTTCGGCGTGGGCGTCGAGAAGCTTTTCTTTGATTTTCAATATGATGGCGTCCTGCCGGTAGAGGCGGATGTCCTTGCCCATGTTGTAGACGTCGATGCCGCCTTCGACGCGGTTTTCATCCAGCATGGTTTTGCCGATGTCGTCGGCAAGGCTGCTCGTCTTTTCGGAAAAGACGGCCACGAGGCGTGTGTGCAGGACGAAAGCCGCCAGAAAAAGGACCACAAATCCCAAAACTCGGACGCTGAAGCCCGCCGTGAATATTTTTACAAGCATCTCAATGCTTAAAAGCAGGGAGAGCACAAAATTCACGGTTTCATCCATTGCCCAGCAGACCATGTTGATCAGAAGGTCCTTGCCGTAGCCGTTGATCTTCCCGTTCTCGGTAATTTTCCGCCTGAGCTGACGCACATCCGGGGATTCCAGATCCTGATAGTCCAGAGTCAGGGTTTTGCGCATAAACGCCGCCGATTCCCGCTGGTTCAGAAGGTAATTCGCGTGACCGGCGGCGCGGTTTAGTATGTGCGAGGCGACAGAGATCGCCAGATTGCCGGTCACCGTTATAAGCATCAGGGCGATCAGACGGTTTCTGTCCCTTCCGCCCAAAAGCTCATTGATGATCTCCGCCGAAAACCAAAGGCTGAAATATGGCGACAGGTTGCCAAAGAGCGCTTCTGCGGCCCTTAAGGGGAAAAACTGCGGGCACAGGCTGTGCCACATTTTAAGCGCCCTGACGTTGGGATTTTGGCGAAGGGCCTCGATTCGTTCCTTAAACTGCTTCATCGCTCAGATCCTCCTTATAGTAGTGACTCTGCAGGTCAAACATATAGGCGTATTTTCCGCCCAGCTTCATCAGTTCATCGTGGGTCCCGCACTCGGCGATCCTTCCGTTTTCCAGATAAATGATCCGGTCGCAGAAGCGGGTGGAGGCCAGCCGGTGTGAGATGAAGACCGACGTCTTGTTCTTTGTCAGGGCGTTGTATTTCATATAGAGGTCGTTTTCCGCAATGGGGTCCAGGGCCGCGGTCGGTTCGTCCAGGACGATCATCGGCGCGTCCTTGTAGAGCGCGCGGGCGAGCATCAGTTTCTGCTTCTCGCCGCCGGAAAGGTCGATACCGTCGTCAAAGATTCCCTTCATCAGGTGTGTATCTATCCCCCTGGGGAGCGATTCGATCCTGGCCTCAAGCCCTGCGGCACGGATGGCGGCCATGATCCGGCCGCGGTCGGGCTTTCCGCCGCCTGAGGAGATAAACTCCGCGATGGTGATGGGCAGCAGGTAGATGTCCTGGAAAACGGCTGAGAACATGGAGTAATATTCGTCTATGTTGTACTCGGGAATCGCGCGGCCGTTGACGGTGATCTCGCCGCGGGAGGGATAATAGAGCCCGCAGATCAGCTTTACAAGGGTGGTCTTTCCCGCGCCGTTTTCGCCGACGATGGCCAGCTTTTCCCCTTTCCGGATGTCCAGGCTGATATCCGAGAGCGCGAGGACCTCACCGTCTTCGGAGGGGTAGCTGTAGGACACGTTTTTGAGGGAGATATCAAGGGGCAGGTCGCCTTTTTCCGGCAGCGCACAGCCCGCGCCGTGGTTAAAATGATCCGGCACCGCGAAGTATTCCCGGTAATAGCCGATCCGCACGGCCTTGTCGATCATGTCGTTAAAAAGCACGCCGATGCCGTTAAGCCAGGCCGAGAAGCCGGTGATCAGCCCGAAGTAGAATACGAAATCACCGGCGCCGAGACTGCCTTCCAGTACCTGGTAAATGAGCACGGCGTAGGCGAGGCCGTTTTGCAGAAATGTCAGGAACGCGCTAGAAATTCCGCTTAAGAATCCTCTGGCCGTAATCCGTTTCTCCCACGAAAACCGCTCCCGCTGACAGCCGTTAAGAAGTCCCGAGAGCCATGCGCTCATCCCGTAAACGCGGATATCCTTGGCATGGTCCAGTTTTTCCGAAAAGCTTTCCAGATACCCTATTTTTCGGTCTGTCGCCGCCCATTTGTCCTTATTTTTCTCAACATAATCCCTCTGTAATTTCCCGAAAAGATAGGTGATATATGCGGACAGAAACAAAAGGAGAAGGATCAGCGGCGAGATGCCTATGATCAGGGCGCCGTAGGTGAAAATGCCCAGAAGGTTCGTCAGAAGAGTCAGGATCGAGTCGAAGATAAATTCTCCGGCGCAGCTTCCGGAACAGGCGTCGTTCATCGCGTTCTGGTACTTGATGTTGATCGCGGGATTGTCGGTATTGGAAAAATCGGTGCGCATGAATTTCGCGGCGATCTCTTCCTGATATTTTGAGGAGAAGCAGTACTGCCGCATCTCGACTCTGTTCCTGAAAAAGCGGTGGAGCTGAAACAGCGCCCAGAGGGCGGAGTAGCAGACCACGACAAGCGTTGTGATCTGTCCGGCAGATTTCGAAAGGCTCACGCTGTCGATGAGCATTTTCGGAAAATACTGCTCCGCCAGGCGCAGAAGCACCAGAAGCGGTATCTGCGGAAGGAAAAAGAAATAGTAAAGCTTGTCCCACCGCCAGATATTTTTGAGCGCATAGAGTATATTTGAAACTATGCGCGGATGCGTGTTCTTCTCTTTCGGTTTCATGATGTCCTCCTGAAAAAAGATCTCTGACAGCTTTTATTATAGCATGGTCAGAGATCCTGGGGAATTTTGGCGCGAACGGTATCAAAAACGGCGCGGACTGCATCGCAAAACGGAGTGGACTGCATCACATGCATCACGAAACGGCGCAGACTGCGTCACGAAACGGCACGGACTGCGTCACGAAAGAGGAATGATGACTTCGGTGGCGAAGATTCCGTCGTCGTGCTGGCGGTTTACGGAGCCGTTGTTCCTCGCGGCGATGGAATCGATCCGCATCAGGCCGAGTCCACGTCCGCTTCTTCGCTTGGAACTCAGATAGGTTCCGCCCAGCTTTTTCGGAATGCCGTCCAGAGTATTCCGGCAGTAGATGTAGAGCTGATTTTTCAATACCCCGATAAAGATCCGGATCGAACGCTCCTCTTCGTCCGGCTGGCTCTGGCACGCTTCCAGTGCGTTGTCCAGAAGATTTCCGATGATGACGCACAGGTCGATGTCCGAGATGGGAAGGTTTTGCGGCACCGCCGCCTTGGCGCTGACTTCGATCCCGGAATTCCTGATCAGGGAAAGCTTCGAGTTCAGGATCGCGTCGAGAGTCACATTGCCGGTTTTGATCACGGTATCGACAGTCATAAGGTCGTCGCTTAAGCAGAGAAGATAATGCCTGATTTCATCTGGCTTGTCGGTCAATGCCAGCATGGCCTGAATGTGGTTGTGATAATCATGCCGCCAGCCGCGCATGGTCTTATAGACGTTTTCGACCTCCGAAACGTGTTTCTGGATCAGATCGGACTGATATTCCGCGATCCTGCGATCCAGCATTTTTCCGAAAAACAGGTCAAAAAGTTTCATGGTTTGCCGCCTCCCCCGTCTTGTGTGTTCTTTATTATGCTGTTTCAGATCCGGCCGTTTCCATCCGGCCGTTTTGTGCGGCGACGCCTCAGATTACGCCGTAATAACGCAGATACGCCGTTTTCACTTCTTTATAAAGCTGCCGCGATATGGGAAGACGGACGCCGTTGTCGAGAAGGATATCCCTGCTGCCGACCGTTTTGATATATTTCAGCGCGACAATGTAGGAGCGGTGGCATTGGATGAAACCTTCCCCTAACATGGCTTTGGCTTCCGGTATGGTACAGCGGACTTCACAGGTTCTGCCGGCGCAGACAAAGGAAACAAGGTGAGAAAAGGCCTCGGCGTAAATGATCGTCTCAACAGGCACCCGCTCGATGCCATCTGTGGTCTTTAACATCACGGCGCGCTGCGACTTTGAAACGTTTTCGGCCGCGCGGGTCAAAACCTCGAAAAGCTTTTCCGGCCGTACCGGTTTTAACAGATAATGCAGGGCCGAAACGTCATACCCGTCAGCGATAAAATCCGGGTAGCCGGTGATGAAAATGATCTGCGAAAAGTCCGAGCGGGCCCGCAGCGTTTTCGCCAGTTCAACGCCGTTCATCCCGGACAGTTCGATATCGAGCAGCAGAATATCCGGCGGGCAGTCGGAATAGGAGAACAAAAATTCCTCCGCGGATGAGAATTCGCGCACGGTCAGTTTCGCTTCGGATTCCGCCGCCCAGTCGAGGACAAGACTTTTCAGATATTCACGCTCCCGGGCGTTGTCGTCGCAGAGGGTAACGGTCAGCATGGACGGGCTCCTTTCGGTTGATGAGATGAGTATAGCATATTATCTGACGAAAATTAAGAATTATTTTTGGGATTGATGTCGGATATGCGTAGTATTCGGACAATGTGCCGTATTACAACGATCCTTACGGGTGTCTGGTATTGGATCTGGCCTCCTGCGCCAGCTGCACCAAAACGCCGCGTATGGTCTGTACGTGGGGCCGGAACCGGCGCCGTATACGCATCCGTATCTGCAGTAGAGAATGCGGCCGGCGCCGCCAGCCCGGAATACTGCCGGTCTCTGCCCGTCAGTCCTTTATCCGTTTTTCCAGCATGCTGATGAGCTGGTACAGCGCTGTAGACACCAGGCAGAGGATGACGATCGACATGACCAGAAGATCCATTTTGAATACCTGGCTCGCATAAATGATCAGATATCCCAGTCCGGCCCGCGCGGACAGGAATTCGCCGATAATGACGCCTACCAGGCAAAGCCCCACATTCACCTTCATGTTGCTGATGATTAATGGGATGGAGGCGGGAATCAGCACCTTTGTCAGCACATCCCGGCGCGTGCCGCCCAGGGAGGTGATCAGGCGGATTTTGTCGGCGTCTGTCTGCATAAAGCCGGTGTGAAGCGTCAGAACCGAGCCGAAGACTGCCACGGATACGGCCGCGACGATGATTGTCCGGGTACTGTTGCCCAGCCAGACAATGAGCAGCGGCGCCATGGCAGATTTGGGAAGGCTGTTGAGCATGACCAGATAGGGCTCCAGCACCTCCGCAAGACTGCGGCTGCTCCACAGGAGGACGGCGGCGGCTACAGCGATGATCACGGTCAGAAAAAAGCTGGCCAGCGTCTCAAGAAGCGTGATTCCGATATGCATGAAGATGCTTCCGTCCGCAGCCATCTGCAGAAAACAGGCCAGAATGCGGCTTGGACTGCTGAATATGAAGGAATCGATGAGATCCAGCTGCGTCATAAGCTCCCACAGGGCGAGAAAGAGAACCAGCAGCATGGTTCGGACGATTCGGATCTGGGTGCGGCGGCGCTTCTCGGCGGCGAGATATTCCAGCTGCCGCAGGCTGACAGCGTTTTCCGCAATCCTGACGGATTCCGACAGAAAGTCACACGGTTGTTTCATCATATTTCAGCTCCTTCCATAATTGATTGAAGTAGTTGGAAAATTCGGGCGCATTCCGCCGCTCTAACGGTCGTTCGGCCCCAGGGCCGAAATCGATATTCAGGATTGTTTTTACGCGCCCCGGGCGTGCGGTCAGCACCAGGATCCGGTCTGCCACGGAGATGGCCTCGGAGAGGTCGTGGGTGATCAGGACCGCGGTCTTTTTCTGTGTCTTGATGATGGAGCTGATGTCGTCGCAGACCTCCAGTCTTGTCTGATAGTCGAGAGCGGAAAACGGTTCGTCCAGAAGAAGGATGTCCGGTTTTAGGGCCATCGTTCGGATCAGCGCGGCACGCTGGCGCATTCCTCCGGACAGCTGGGACGGTCTGGCGTCGCGGAAAGCTTCCAGGCCGTAGGTTCGGAGCATCTGCAGCAGATCCCTGCGGTTTTGCTCCTCCGTCTGCCGCCGCGCGGCGTTCGCGCGCGCGAACGGAAATCTGTGCCGTGGGTTTTGTATCTCCAGGCCGAGGGATACGTTGGACAGGATACTGCGCCACTCAAACAGATGGTCGCGCTGCAGCATATATCCGATGACGGCGCGGCTCTTTTCGCGGGGGATTCCGTCGATGAGGATGGAGCCCTCTTCCGGCTTAAGAAGTCCGCACAGAAGGGAGAGCAGCGTGGATTTCCCGCAGCCGGAAGGTCCGACGACGGCAAAGAATTCCCCGTCTCTGACGTCAAAGGATATATGGGAAAGGGCGGTTGTCTCGCCCGTTGATTCGTGGTAGGAATAGCTGAGGTTTTTGACTTCCAGTTTCGTTTTCATAAGGCACCTCCTTACCCTACTAATGTATGTAGGACGGGGGAAATCGTGCCGCCTGCGGGGGGCTTTTGCGGACAGCTTTCGCTGCCGTTTTTTAGCGCGGGCTTTTGGAAGGAAAATTGTTTACTTCCTCCGGCAGATTGTGTATAATGGAAAAGGCATCTTAATATTGGAACCATATTTTGGGAAAACGTAAGAGGAGGTAGTTTGGAGATGGGCAAAATGCATGATACATTGGAGGAGTTTAAGAAATTTATTTTCCGCGGCAATGTCGTAGATATGGCGGTTGGCGTTGTAGTCGGCGGCGCGTTCAGTACGATCGTGAATTCCATGGTGAACGACATTATCATGCCGGTTGTGGGAGCGATCGCCGGAGGAACCACATTTACCAACTATAAGCTGGTGCTCCGCCCTGAGGTTCTGAATGAGGCCGGAGAGGTTGTCACCGCCGAAGCGGCCATTCTGTACGGCAGTTTTATCCAGAATATTATCAATTTCCTGATCATCGCTGCCTGCGTGTTCAGCGCGATCAAGCTGATGAACAGGCTTACCGAGCAGTTTAAGGCGAAGGAGGAGCCGGCGCCGGAAGAACCGGAGGAACCGGCCGGACCGACCTCCGAGGAATTGCTGGCGGAGATCCGCGATCTGCTGAAGGAGAAAAACGCGTCATAACTGCATCGGCGGCGCGCGGTGTTTCATGCGAAACACTGTGATCAGAAATCAAAAATATAAGGCCGAACGCCCGTTTCCGGCAGCTGGTTCAAATGTATCAGCCGCACGGAAAACGGGCGCTTGATTTGAATAAATATAATAACAAATATCTGGACAGACGCCGGGATTGGGAATATACTGTATATCGATAGATCTGTGCGATTCTGGGGAGGAAGGGGACAGAACGTGATGGAGGAGTCAGTGAGGCCGGCTCCGAGAAGCCGAAAGAGGAAAAAACGTTCGACTTTTTCGGAAAAGGCGGCCATTATTTCAGCCGGAGTCGCCGCGGGAGCGGTGATTCTTGGCGTTTCCGGTTATCTGTACTATGTGAACGTCGGGAAGAGGTATCAGACTGTTTTTTTCCCGAACACTTCGGTTAATGGACTGGATGTTTCCTATAAGACGGCGGAAGAGGCGGAGGCGATTGTGGCCTCGCGGATGGATGATTACGTACTTACCATCACCGGGCGCGGCGGCGTTACGGAACAGATTACCGGGGAGGAAGCGGGGTTTCATTATCTGTTTGACGGGACGATGGCCTCGTACCTGGCGGCCCAGGATCCTATGGATTGGTGGAGCCACCGCAGGCAGGCCACGGAATATCAGATCGATACGATGATAGAGGCGGATGATGAGAAGCTGTCTGCCCGCATTGAGCAGCTTGTTTTTCTTGATGATTCCCAGATGACGGAACCGCAGGACGCGTATCTGACAGAGTTTGTCCCGGGCCAGGGCTATCGTGTCGTCCCGGAAGTTGAAGGCACGGTTCTGGACAAGGAAGCTGTAAGGGAGGCCGTGAAGGAGGCCGTACATAATAAAAAAACGGAGTTGTCTCTGGAGGAACTTGGCGTTTATAAGGAGCCTGCGGTGACGTCGGATTATCCGGAAATACAGGAAAAGATCGCGGAGCAGGAGCATTATCTGGGCGTCGTTGTCACCTATCAGTTTGGGGATGAGCAGGAGATCCTGGATCGGGATACGACGGTTCAGTGGATTTATCTGAACGAAGAAGGCAGGGTTGCCTTGGATGAGGAAAAGGCTGCCGCTTATGTAAAGGAACTGGCGGACCGATACGATACAGTCGGAAAAACGCGCACGCTTGATACAACCTATGGCGAGACGGTGACGATTGAAAAAGGAAACTACGGATGGAAGATAGACCAGGCGGAGGAAACGAAGGAGCTGTGCGCCGTCCTGGAGTCCGGGGTGAGTCAGAACAGAGAGCCGGTGTATTCGCAGAAGGCGGTAAGCCGTGAGGAAAGGGATTACGGAAATACCTATGTGGAAGTCAATCTGACGGCGCAGCACCTGTATTTTTATAAGGATGGAGAACTGGTGGTGGACTCGGATTTCGTGTCGGGCAGTCATGCAAAAGGACATGACACGCCGGCAGGATCTTATTTCCTGAACTACAAGAAGCGGAATACGGTTCTGCGCGGCGCGCGGAGGGCGGACGGTTCTTATGAATATCAGTCGTATGTGAAGTACTGGATGCCGTTTAACAACGGGATTGGTCTGCATGACGCCAGTTGGCGCAGTTCCTTCGGCGGCAAGATCTATCTGAAGAACGGCTCTCACGGCTGTGTGAATCTGCCCAGGTCTGCCGCGGAGAAGATTTATGAGAATATAAATGCGGGAGATCCGATTTTGTGTTATCATCTGGAGGGGACGAGCGGCGCCGCAAAGATAGAGGAAACGGACGGTACGGATAAGACGTCGGACGCTTCGAAGACGGATAAGACAACCGGAACTTCATCAGGATCGTCCGGCTCCGGTTCCGCTTCCAAACCGGCCGCCACGAAGCCGGCTGCCTCGGCGCAGCCGCAGGCCACACAGCCGGCGCAGCCACAGGTTACAGAGCCGACGCAGCCGCAGGTTATAGAGCCGGCGCAGTCTCAGACCGTTCAGCCGGTACAGCCGCAGGTTACACAGCCGCAGGTTACGCCGCCGGCTGCGGATGGAACTGTAAGTGGCGGCGCGGCGGCTCCGAACGCGGGAGCGCCTGTGACGCCGGACGCGGGCGGGGCGTCTGTAACGCCGGACGCTGGCGCGGCAGGCGGTCTTTTGCCTCCGGTTTCAGAGGCGGTCACGCCGAATCCTGACTCGGAATCCCAGGCTCCGGCCGGGCCCGGACAGGGAAGCGTGATGGGGCCAGGTTCGGTGGGAGGCAACGCTGCGGGGATGGGGTCCTCAGATCCCGGTGCGGCGCTTCCCGGTAATGCTGGGACGAGCGGAGCTACCGGTCAGAGCGGTCTGCCGGTGAATCCGGACAGGGTAAGCGGCCCCGGGGTCGTGGAGCCGGCGGGAGAAGCAGCTGGACCGGGAGGCTTGCCCGGGAATCCTAACGCGCCAGGCTGACCCGGGAATCCGATGAGCGTAGAAGCCGGATACGGCGGGCTGCCCCGGAAAAACCGGCCGCGCCAGGCTGAGCGTAGAAGCCAAGCGCAGCAGGCTGACTCGGGAAACCGGCTGTCTGCAGGAAATACAGGGAATAGAAAAAGGTGTTATTTATGGAAGGAGGCAATTATGAAGAAGCAGGTCATTTTACTGATGTCGGACAGTACGAGGAAAGACATGGTGGGCTGTTATGGGGACAGCCGGATTCAGACGCCGAATCTGGATCGGCTCGCGGCGGAAGGTATCCGCTATGAGAATGCCTACACCTGCCAGCCCGTGTGCGGGCCGGCGAGAAGCGCTATTTTTACGGGAGTTTTTCCGCATTCCAACGGGATGGTTACGAACAGTATGCCGCTGGGGGACAATGTGAAAACCGTGGGGCAGCGCCTGACGGACAACGGCATCCACTGCGGTTTTATCGGCAAGTGGCACCTGGACGGCGGCGATTATTTCGGACTGGGGCGGTGCCCGGACGGCTGGGATCCGAAGTACTGGTACGATATGAAATGCTATCTGGATGAACTGACGGATGAGGAGAAGATCCGTTCCCGCAGCTGGCAGACTTCCTTTGATGAGGACATGACGGCGGAATTTACGTATGCGCACCGCTGCACGGACAGGGCGGTGGACTTCCTGAAAAATTACAGCGACCAGGATTTCTTCCTGGCGGTGTCCTATGACGAGCCTCACGGGCCGTCGCTCTGCCCGGCGCCGTTTCATTCGATGTACAAGGATTTCCGGCCGCAGGATACGCCGGCGCTCTATGACACGCTGGAGGGCAAACCCCTGTATCAGAAACTGTGGGCAGGTGAGAATCTAAACAGGACGGTCGAGGAGATCACGAGACCGGGCAAGCCGAGGGATCTGTTTGTTGGCAGCAACAGCTTTGTGGATTATGAGATCGGACGGATTCTCGGCTGCATTGACGAGCTGATGCCGGATGCGCTGGTCATTTATACGTCGGACCACGGCGATATGATGGGCGCGCATCGGCTGTCAGCGAAGAACGCCACGATCTACAGGGAAGCCGCCAACATTCCGCTGATTGTACGCGGCGGCGCGAAGGGCGCGGTGGTGAATGCGCCGGCGTCCCATATCGACCTGACGCCGACGATTCTGGATTATATGGGAATCCCGATTCCGAAGCTTCTGGAAGGAAAGAGCATGCTGCCCCAGATCAAGGATCCGTCCGTGCGGATCAATGACGAGGTCTATGTGGAATTTACGCGCTACGAGGTGGATCATGACGGCTTCGGCGGTCTGCAGATGATGCGGGCGGTCGTGGCGGACGACTGTGCGCTTGCGGTGCATCTGCTGGATACGGATGAACTGTATGACCGTGAAAATGATCCTTATGAGCTGCATAACCGGATCGATGATCCGGCTTACGCAAAGCGGCGGAATGAGCTGCATGACAAGCTCCTGGAGCATATGAATGCGACGCGCGATATGTTCCGCGGATATCAGTGGGCGTGCAGGCCGTGGAGACCGGAGAAGACGCCTGTATGGGCTGGCGACGGCTATACCAGGCAGCGGGAGAATGAGGAATATGAGCCGCGGCAGCTGGATTACGACACGGGGCTCCCGATGAAGGAAGCGGTGCGGAAGAAAGGCTGGCAGGCCGGCGCGAAGGCGCGTGAGGAGGCCGCGAAGGCCCTGGCGGAAAAAGCGGCGAAGAAGAACTAGAGGAGCCGGGGAATTTGATGGGAAATGCTGCAGGCGGGGGATGAGAGTCTTCCGCCTGTACAATTTTATCCGAACAAATGTTTGCAATTTTACGGGAAGTGTGCTATACTGACCTCCAGGCAGTCAGTAAAACAGAAGGAGCTATATTTTCATGGCAAGGCAGTTTATTAAAATCCGGGGTGCGAGCGAGCATAACCTTAAGAACATAGATATTGATATCCCGCGTGACGAGCTGGTGGTGCTGACCGGTCTGAGCGGTTCCGGCAAGTCATCCCTGGCGTTTGATACGATCTACGCGGAAGGCCAGCGACGCTATATGGAGTCTCTGTCCTCCTACGCGCGTCAGTTTCTTGGACAGATGGAGAAGCCGGATGTGGAGAGCATTGACGGGCTGTCCCCGGCCATTTCCATTGACCAGAAATCCACGAACCGGAATCCCAGGTCTACCGTAGGCACAGTGACGGAGATCTACGATTATATGCGTCTTCTCTATGCCAGGATCGGCCTCCCCCATTGCCCTAAGTGCGGCCGGGAGATCCGAAAGCAGAGCGTGGATCAGATGGTGGATCAGATTCTGGCGCTGCCGGAGCGGACCAGGTTTCTGCTCCTGGCGCCGGTGGTGAGGGGGCGCAAGGGCGAGCACGCGAAGGTGCTGGATCGGGCCCGCAAGAGCGGCTTCGCCCGCGTGCGGATCGACGGCAATCAGTATGAGCTGTCCGAGGAGATCAAGCTGGATAAGAACATCAAGCATAATATCGAGATCATTGTGGATCGCCTCTCAGTGAGGGCGGGCATTGAGAAACGTCTGACCGATTCGATTGAGACGTCCATGAATCTGGGCAATGGGCTGATGATGGTGGAGATCGTGGACGGCGAGACCATGACCTTCAGCCAGAGCTTCGCCTGCCCGGACTGCGGCATCAGCATCGAGGAGGTGGAGCCGCGCAGCTTCTCTTTCAATAATCCGTTCGGCGCCTGCCCGGACTGTTTCGGTCTGGGTTATAAGATGGAGTTTGACGAGGATCTGATGATTCCGGACAAGTCCTTAAGCATTATGCAGGGAGCGATCGTGGTGCTGGGCTGGCAGTCCTGCACGGACCCGGGAAGCTTTACCCGGGCTATTCTGGACGCGCTGGCGAAGGAATACCATTTCAGTCTGGACACGCCCTTCGAGCAGTACCCGAAGGAGATACAGGACGTACTGATTAGGGGGACAGGCGGCCATGAGGTGAAGGTGCACTATAGGGGCCAGAGGGGCGTAGGCGTCTACGACGTGGCTTTTGAAGGGCTTCTGAAGAATGTAGAGCGGCGGTATCGGGAGACATTTTCCGAGAACAGCAAGGCGGAATACGAGACATTTATGCGGATCACGCCCTGTTCCCTCTGCAAAGGCAAGCGGCTGAAACAGTCGTCCCTGGCGGTGACGGTGGGAGGACTCAATATCTACGACGCGACGGATATGTCGGTGGTAAAGTTCCGGGAGTTTTTGGACGGCTTAAAGCTGAGCAGTATGCAGCAGGCCATCGGAGCGCAGATTCTGAAGGAGATCCGGGCCAGGGTTTCGTTCCTGATTGACGTGGGATTGGATTATCTGGCGCTTTCCCGCGCGACCGGAACCCTGTCGGGCGGCGAGGCCCAGCGGATTCGTCTGGCGACGCAGATCGGCTCCGGACTGGTCGGCGTGGCCTATATTCTGGATGAACCGAGCATCGGCCTGCACCAGCGGGACAACAGTAAGCTTCTTCGGACCCTGTTCCATCTGCGCGACCTGGGCAATACGGTGATCGTGGTGGAGCATGACGAGGAGACCATGCGGGCGGCGGATTATATCGTGGACATCGGACCGGGAGCCGGCGAACACGGCGGCCATGTGGTGGCGGCCGGTTCGGTGGATGATATCATCGCCTGCGAAGAGTCGGTGACCGGCGCTTACCTGAGCGGGCGTCTTCAGATTCCGGTACCGAAGGAGCGGAAGAAGCCGACGGGATGGCTGACGGTGCGGGGTGCGCGGGAGAATAATCTAAAGAATATCGATGTGAATTTCCCTCTGGGGGTCATGACCTGTGTGACCGGCGTGTCCGGCTCCGGTAAGAGTTCCCTGGTGAATGAGATTCTCTATAAATCCCTGGCGCGGAAGCTGAACCGGGCCAGGACGATCGCGGGAAAACACGCCGGGATTGACGGCGTGGAGAAGCTGGACAAGGTGATCAATATCGACCAGTCGCCCATCGGCCGGACGCCCCGCTCCAATCCGGCCACCTATACGGGCGTATTTGACATGATCCGCGATCTGTTTGCCTCTACGACGGACGCGAAGGAGAGAGGCTATAAGAAGGGAAGATTCAGCTTCAACGTCAAGGGCGGTCGGTGCGAGGCCTGCTCCGGCGACGGCATCATCAAAATTGAGATGCATTTCCTGCCGGACGTGTACGTGCCCTGCGAGGTCTGCGGCGGCAAGCGCTATAACCGGGAGACGCTGGAAGTAAAGTATAAAGGAAAGAGCATCTACGACGTGCTGAATATGACCGTGGAGGAGGCGCTGAAATTCTTTGAGAACGTGCCGACGATCCAGAGGAAGATTCAGACGCTCTATGATGTGGGACTCTCCTATATCCGCCTGGGGCAGCCCTCGACGGAGCTGTCAGGAGGCGAAGCCCAGCGAATCAAGCTGGCCACGGAGCTGAGCCGCAGAGGAACCGGACGGACCATTTATATCCTGGATGAGCCGACGACAGGGCTTCATTTTGCGGACGTTCACAAACTGGTGGAGATTCTCCAGAAGCTGGCGGAGGGCGGCAACACGGTGGTTGTGATCGAGCACAACCTGGATGTGATCAAGACTGCGGACTACATCATCGATATGGGGCCGGAGGGCGGCGACCGGGGCGGCACCGTGATTGCCCAGGGGACGCCGGAGCGGATCGCGGCGTGCGAGAATTCGTATACGGGGCAGTATGTGAAGAAATATCTGGCATAATCGATGGAATTTGCGGCGAAACCGGACGGAGATTTTCTGATTTCGCACTTGTACGGTTATGGGAAAGTCTGTATAATGGAGAGTATCTTTTTAAAAAGATACGGCATACAGGAATATGCGGCGTATTGAAAGATATGGCGTACAGGAGGATGCAGCGTGAGCAGAGAGAAGATAGTCGTGATCGATTTCGGCGGTCAGTATAACCAGCTGGTGGCGCGCCGGGTGCGGGAATGCAATGTGTATTGTGAGATCTATTCGTACAAGACAGATCTTAAGAAAATCCGTGAGATGGAGCCGAAGGGGATCATCCTGACGGGCGGACCCAACAGCGTGTATGAGGAAGGCGCGCCTTCCTGCGGAAAGGAGCTCTTTGAGTTGGGCGTGCCGGTTCTGGGACTGTGCTACGGAGCCCAGCTGATGTCCCACGTATTGGGCGGCCATGTCTGCAAAGCGCCGGTTCGGGAGTATGGCCGGATCGAGGTGACTGTGGACCGAAGCAGTAAGCTGTTCGGCAATGTATCGGAGAAAACGATCTGTTGGATGAGCCATAACGACTATATCGAGAAGCCGGCCCCCGGTTTTCGTGTGATCGCGCATACGGCGGATTGCCCGGTGGCCGCGGCGGAATGGGTCGAGCGCGGACTTTACGCGATTCAGTTCCATCCGGAGGTACTGCATACGCAGGAAGGCTCCAGGATGCTGCACAATTTTGTCTACGAGATCTGCGGCTGCGTCGGCGACTGGCGGATGGATTCCTTTGTGGAGACCAGTATCAGGGCCATCCGGGAGAAGGTCGGCAGCGGCAAAGTGCTGTGTGCCCTGTCAGGCGGCGTGGACTCCTCGGTGGCGGCGGTGCTGCTGTCCAAAGCGGTGGGAGACCAACTGACCTGCGTGTTCGTGGATCACGGTCTGCTGCGTAAGAACGAGGGCGACGAGGTGGAGGAGGTCTTCGGACCGAACGGCCCTTACGAGCTGCATTTCATCCGTGTCAACGCCCAGGAGCGGTTCTATAGGAAGCTGGCGGGCGTTGAGGAGCCGGAGCGGAAGCGCAAGATCATCGGCGAGGAGTTTATCCGCGTCTTTGAGGAGGAAGCGAAGAAGATCGGCAGGGTGGATTTCCTGGTACAGGGAACCATTTATCCGGACGTGGTGGAGAGCGGCCTCGGCGGCGAGTCCGCTGTGATCAAGTCCCACCACAACGTGGGCGGTCTGCCGGACTATGTGGATTTCAAAGAGATTATCGAGCCGCTGCGCGACCTTTTTAAGGACGAGGTCCGCAAGGTTGGCCTGGAGCTCGGTATTCCGGAGAAGCTGGTGTACCGCCAGCCGTTCCCCGGCCCCGGCCTTGGCATCCGGATTGTCGGCGAGGTGACGGCGGAGAAGGTGAAGATGGTGCAGAACGCGGACGCGATTTACCGCGAGGAGATCGCCGCGGCGGGACTTTCCCACATGCCGGATCAGTATTTCGCGGCCCTGACCAATATGCGCTCTGTCGGCGTCATGGGCGATGAGCGCACCTATGATTACGCGGTGGCGCTGCGCGCCGTAAATACGGTGGATTTCATGACCGCCGAGGCCTCTCAGATTCCCTGGGAGGTGCTGCAGCGTGTCACGAGCCGGATTGTCAACGAGGTGGCCCACGTGAACCGGGTGCTTTATGATATTACCTCGAAACCGCCGGGAACGGTGGAATTCGAGTGATGAAAGGGGATTTATGTGCATTAGTGCGCGGAAATAGTTGTTAGGAGACTGGAATGAGAAAAATCAAATATATCAAACAACCAACGGAATATTTGTGCGGACAGGCATGTGTTGCGATGATTGCGGATGTTCCGGTAGATGATGTTATTCAGGTGATGCATAATGATAAAGGAACTGGAAAAAAAGATATTGCAAAAGCATTGGAGCATTATGGTATCACTCAGGCGAAAACAATGACAAAGGCAGATAATTCCACACCATTGCCATCAGTGTGTATTCTGAAAGTATTATTACCAAAATATAGTCATTGGATTTTGTATTATTATGGAAAATATTATGATCCAGAATTTGGGTTGATGGATGAACTATATGGCAGAGCAAGGATTCAGTCTTATTTGGAATTATTTATAGATGAATAATTGTTTTCAGAATAAAAGAGATTCTTATTTGTTTTCTTATTGAGATACAGTATTGTATCCTGTTTTTCACGAGAGGAAACAGACATAATGATTGAATTGGTAAAGGCTGGTACATCAGATGCTTTGGTGATAAATGCTATCTCTAAACGTTCATTCGATAGCGATGTAGAGATAGGAGCACCTTCTAAGGGAGGCCCTCCTGGGTATATGTCTATACGGTTTCACACAAAGATGGCAAGATTAAATCATTTATAATCAAGAAAGGGTGAAATGTATATGGAACGATATAAAAATGTTAATGGGAACTCTAATGTTAGTGCGTTTTCTTTTGGCCCCGATTATATTGATGTACAGTTTAGGGGAGGTGTAATTTATCGTTATTCCTACAGAAGTGCAGGCAGTATAAAAGTCGAGCAAATGAAAAAATTGGCAATCCAAGGATATGGATTAAATTCTTATATTATGCGAAACGCGAGAAAAGAATATGAAAGAAAGTAAACGGTTATATTGTGAAAAAATGTTGCTGCTGAATTTTTTAAACGATATTGTCTGGCAACGCTTTGGCAACAAAAAATCAGTAAACCAGAATAACTGATGTAGTTAAAGAAAAAACGGACGTGTATTTGCAGGTAAAGTTAATGACAGCAAAGGACACGCCGAGTTTAAATAATGGATTATTTGCAGGGAATCCATTATTTAAGCAGGCTGGAGACATTCCAAAAGGCCTTTGAATAACCATTTGATAATGGTCGTATAAGAGAGATCATTCTTGCGACCTGGTGGTTTGGGGAAAAGAGAATGATTGAGAAGTAGCTGAATGTTTAATGTTTAGAGCCAGACTTTGAACGTCTCCATATTAGAATGCCTTTAGCTGTGGGTAATGGCTCATGGCTAAAGGCTTTTTATCCATATCAATTAGAGTGCTTCTCAAGCCAGAACGTTATAGACCCTTGGTTTCCTGAAAGGAAAATTACTTATAAAATTTATTTTTATTTAATATTTTTATTTCATAATTTAGGATATAATTATTTCATATAAATGAAAAGGGGATGATTTTATAGAATACGCACCTAAAAATTTCAGATTAGAAGAAACGACGGTCTGGTAATTTCCAGACAGAGGGAAGTGGGCAACTCATTCTGGTAAATATCGAGGTAATTGGTCACCATACATTCCTAGAAATCTGATTTTGAGGTATACGAATGAAAATGATTGGGTATTGGATCAGTTCTTAGGAAGCGGAACTACTTTGATAGAAGCTAAACTATTGAATAGAAATGCAATAGGTGTCGATATTAATCTGAAGTCCATCAAATTATCAAATCAAAATCTAAACTTTGAATTTCGTAATGGTTCTAAAATATTCACAAAACTTGGAAATGCGAAAAATTTATCTTTTCTCAAAAATGAAAGTATAAATATGATCTGTACACATCCTCCTTATGCAGATATCATTCAATATAGTACATCTTTAGAAGAAGATATGTAAACGGTAGATAATACGTACCTGTACAAAACTGGAGCAAACCTGTATGATAAAAACGGATTTGCTCCAGTCCT
>CANRHU010000027.1 GCA_947630485.1 uncultured Lachnospiraceae bacterium | reverse complement strand
ATCAAATGAGCCATCCTTATAAGAAAAGACTCAGACGTTCCATGATGTTTCTAAACTGCCAGAAACCCGGCCTCATCAAAGATCCCTATATTTACAAACCGGATTCCATTATGCTGGATCTGGAAGACGCCGTGGCGGAGAACCAGAAAGACGCGGCGCGTTATTCTCTGTATCATGCGCTGCAGGAGATCGATTATCGCGGCGTAGAGCGCGTCGTCCGTATTAACGGCCTTGACACGCCCCACTGGAAAGAAGATATCCGCGTCTGCGTGGCAGGCGGCGCCGATACGATCCGCATCGCCAAGACCGAGAGCGCGCAGGACGTTCATGTGGTGGAAGAGCATGTGCTGGCAGCCGAGAGAGAATTCGGCCGTCCGGAAGGCTCCACGCTTCTTATGTCCGCGCTTGAGTCCTGCAAGGGCGTTCTGAATGCCCTTGAGATCTGCAAGTCTTCCGACCGTCTGATCGGTATCGCCCTTTCCGGCGGCGACTACACGAAGGATCTGCAGACCACGATCACCGGCACCGGCGTTGAGCTTCAGGGCGCGAGACAGCAGATGATCATCGCGGCCCGCGCGGCAGGCGTGCAGTGCTGGGATACCGTTTTCACGAACCTTGACGCCATGGACGTGTTCGAGGAAGAAGTGAAGATGATCAAGATGATGGGCTTCGACGGCAAGTCCCTGGTCAATCCGAGACAGATTGCCATTGTTCATAAGATCTTCACGCCGACCCAGAAGGAGATCATTTTCGCCGAGAAGGTTGTGAAGGAGATCGACGAGAAGAAGGCGCTCGGCATCGGCGTGTTCACCGTGGACGGCAAGATGATCGACATCGCGTTCTACGATGGCGCCAAGAGAACCATAGACCTGGCGAAAGCATCAGGCGTATATGAGGGGGATCTGTAATATGATTAATGCAGTTGGCAGAGAGATACCGGAAGAAGTCTTAAAGGCTACCGGCAAGAAGGTATTTGAAGGCGCTTACGCCTATGATAATTATGAGTATACCAAGGCCGCTCCCACCGTACACGCGGTATGCGATCCCAAGAGGAGCAAGATGGTGGAGAATATCCACGAGGCTCTGGTGAAATGCGGAATCAAGGACGGCATGACCATTTCCTTCCATCATCATTTCCGTGAGGGCGACTATATCGTCAACATGGTCATGGAAGAGATTCACAATATGGGAATCAAGGGAATCACCATCTGTGCGTCCTCCCTGGGCAAGGCCCATGATCCCATCGTTCCCATGATCGAGGACGGAACCATCGTAGGAATCCAGTCCTCCGGTGTCCGCGGCAAGATCGGCGAAGCCATTTCCACCGGCAAGCTCCGTGATCTGGCGATCATGCGTTCCCACGGCGGACGTGTCCGCGCGATCGAGTCCGGCGAGGTCCATATCGATATCGCGTTCATCGGCGCGCCGACCTGCGACGAGTACGGCAACATGAAGGCCAACGGCGGCAAGAGCGACTGCGGCGTTCTGTCCTACGCGGTTGTGGACGCGGAGTATGCCGACAAGGTAGTCGCCATCACCGACTGCCTGGTGCCGTTCCCCAACGTCCCGGCCAGCATTTCCATGGTTCATGTAGACTACGTGTGCGTGGTTGACGCCATCGGCAATCCGGCGAAGATCGCGACCGGCGCTGCGAAACCGACCACCGACGTCCGCAAGATCATGATGGCGGATTACTGCACGCAGTTCGTGATCAACACCCCGTACTTCAAGGAAGGCTTCTCCTATCAGACAGGCGTCGGCGGCGCGTCCATCGCGTCCACGATCTCCCTGGGCAAGATCATGGAGGAGAGAGGCATCCATATGGGGCTGGGCCTTGGCGGCATTACGACCCCGATGTGCAACCTGCTGGAGAAGGGCCTGGTAAAGACCCTGGTGGATACCCAGGACTTCGACATGGGCGCGATTGAGTCCATCAAGAAGAACCCGAACCACATCGAGATCACCGCTTCCGAGTACGCCAATCCGTTCAACAAGGGTGCGTATGTCAATAAGCTTGATTTCGTCATCCTGGCTTCCCTGGAAGTGGATGTGAACTTCAACTGCAACGTGGTCGTCGGCTCTGACGGCATGATCACCGGCGCGCAGGGCGGACATCCGGACACGGCGGCGGGAGCGAAGTGCACGATCGTGATCGCGCCGCTTCTGCAGGGACGTATCCCGGCGATCTGCACGAATGTGACCACCGTGACCACCCCCGGCGAGACCGTTGACGTGGTCATCACCGACTACGGCATCGCGATCAACCCGAAACGTCAGGATCTGATCGAGTGCATGAAGGACGTGAAGCTTCCGTTTAAGACCATCGAGGAGCTGCGCGACATGGCTTACGCCATGGTCGGCGAGCCGGATCCGGTGCAGTTCGGCGACCGGGTCGTCGGCATCATTGAGGCCCGCGACGGCACCATCATCGATGTGGTAAGAGAGATCAAGGATTACGAGTTCAAGGACTGAGTTTCTGATCCGACTTGCCCGGCTGCCCGGCAGATAGACGGCGGCACAGGCGGAAAGACCGGCCGCATGAGCAAAGCCGGCGGTTATCAAAGTATCTGACCAGGGCGGGAGATGCTGCCCGTCCCGGTAGATATAAATATTCATCATTATATACTATGGAGGTATAGGTATGGCAGAAAGCAAAGAAAAAACAGAGCTTAAGCTCGGCGGGCTTCCCGTGCATCTGGCAATTGCGGCGATCCTGATCTGCGGCGTGACCATGTTCCTGGGCGTGCAGTCCAGCAGCATGACGGGTACACTGGCGTCCTGCTTCGCACTCGCGGTAGTGCTGAATGAGATCGGCGAGAGGATCCCGATCTGGAACACCTACATCGGCGGCGGACTTCTGCTGGTATTCTTCGGTGTGGCGCTTCTGAAGTATTTCAATATACTCCCGGCTGATACGGTGGCAAGCGTCAACAGCTTTATCAATGACGACGCCAACTTCCTGGAGTTCTTTATCGTTTGCCTGATCGTAGGATCCGTGCTGGCTCTGGACCGCGACATTCTGCTTCGCTCCTTCGCGGGATACCTTCCGGCTATCCTGGGGGGGCTCGTGTGCGCGGCTGTCCTGGGCATCGTAACCGGTCTGATCTTCGGAGTTGCTCCGGCTGACTCCCTGATCAAGTACGTACTCCCGATCATGGGCGGCGGCAACGGCGCAGGTGCGGTTCCGCTGAGCAATATCTATGAGAACGTGACGGGCGACGCGGCGGCCAACTACTATGGCTTCGCGATCATCATCCTGACCATCGCCAACATCTTCGCCATCATCGGTTCCGCCCTGCTGAACACCGCGGGCACCATCTGGCCGAAGCTGACCGGCGACAAGAAGACCCTGCTCCGCAAGGGCTCCAACATCGCGAGAGACGATAAGAAGGTCAAGGTCTCCACGGACGATATCTTCGGCGCAATGTTCATCGGTCTTGCCTGCTTCTGCGTAGGCCGTCTGATGAACAAGGTAATCCTGCCGAAGATCGCCGGCGCTGAGATCCATCCCTACGCTTACATGATCCTGTTCGTAGTTCTTCTGGCCGCCCTTGGCGTGATCCCGGATAATCTGCGTGCAGGCGCGAAGAAGATCCAGTCCTTCATGTCCGGCTACATGGGCATCATCATCATGGTCGGCATGGGCTGCGACTTCGATATCGCCGAGCTGTTTACCGCTCTGACTCCCGGAAACGTCCTGATGGCCCTGATGATCGTTATCGGCGCTATCATCGGCGCAGGCGTTGTCGGCTATCTGGTCGGCTTCTATCCGGTTGACGCCGCTCTGACCGCCGGCCTCTGCATGGCCAACCGTGGCGGCAACGGCGACCTGGCCTGCCTGGGCGCTGCAGACCGTATGGATCTGATCGCTTACGCGCAGCTGTCCTCCCGTCTGGGCGGCGGCATCGTGCTGGTTATCGCATCCTTCGTCTTCTCCTTCATGCTATAAACGGCGTGAGAGCAGGAGAATATGCTGCGGAAATGCAATGACGTGACGGAAAACCGCTATAGCCGCTGAGGGTATGGCGGCGGAGGCGAATTGCAAATGTTTGAATCAATGGGCACAGTTTCCAACTTACGGAGCTGTGCCCATATTATTACGCCAGTATGCAAAAAACGCGCCAGTGACGTGTTTTTGGTATTTCCATGCGCGTAGGGCGCCAGTGACGCCCTGCGCGTATTTCTCTCAATAAGATTTTGGTGACAGAAGGTATAAACTGTGGTAAGATGTTTGCAAAGGAATGGCGCAGTGCCAAATATGGATCGGATTTTTCTAATTCCGGAACAGGCACTGCAAAACAGCTGGAGAATATACGAACCCATGAGAAAGGAGCTTCCGTATGGTTGCTTATTTTAAGCTTCAAAACAATCTGTTTATGGCAGGCGGCGGCCTGCTTGGTTTCCTGCTGGCTCTGCTGAATTACACGGGTCTCAGTGAGCGCGGAACCTACGCGACCGTCTTTTTTATCGCGATGTATGTGTTTGTGGGCGTGATTGTCGGCCGTGTGGTGTCCTCTTTCTTCGCCAACCGGCGCGTGAAGTCCATGACGGCGCTTTTGTACCAGCAGGGAAAGCCAGCGGAGTTCCTGGAGAAATTTGAGCCGCTGTCCGATAAGGTTCCGGATAACGTGGTGGAATACGTGGACGCGAAGAATAAAGTCGCCTATGCTTACGAGGCGCTGGGCGAGTTTGAGAAGGGCCTGGCGGTGGTGGACGCGCTGAAGCCGGAGGAACTGAAGCTCCATTCCCTGGCGGGCACGTCACTGACCGAGAATCAGCGGATGCGTTTCTATCTGCTTTCCGAAGATATCGAGAAGGCAGAGACGCAGCTTGCGAGGCTGAAGGAGCTTAGGGAAGAAGCCGAGGGACGCGCCAACACGCTGGCGAATAACCTGAAGGAGTGCGTCAAGCTGGCCGAGAACTGGCTGAATTTCCTGAAAAATGAAGCCTACGATACCGTGTATATCGAGGAGGAGATCCAGTATGCGGGCAATCGTATCCATAGAAGCGAGATGCAGCTTCTGCTGGCCCGGATGCGCCATGCCCAGGGCCAGGAGGACGCGGCAGCGCAGCTGCTGAGAGAAGCGCAGGAGAACGGCGACGGGCTGTACGCGGGCGCGGAGGCGAGGCGGCTCGCGGAAGCGTGGGCGCAGTGAACTGAGCGGCAGACAGTTTGCGGAAATATGGACGGCAGTGAGCCGAGTGAAAAGAATTTCAAAAATTAGTCGACACAAGCCGTGAGAAAGAGGGGATGGGAGAATGATTCGTCAGATCATTCATATTGATGAGGAAAAATGCAACGGCTGCGGCGCCTGCGCCGCAGCGTGTCATGAAGGCGCGATCGCGATCATTGACGGAAAGGCGAAGCTGATTCGCGATGATTACTGCGACGGCATGGGAGACTGTCTGCCGGAATGCCCTGCGGGTGCAATCACTTTTGAGAAGAGAGAGGCGGCCGCCTATGATGAGAAGGCAGTAGCAGAGAAGAAAGCGCAGACCATGCCGATGGAGAAAGCGCAGGCCGTGCAGGCAGAAAAAGCGCAGTCCGCGGCCGGCAGGAGTGTTTCGGAAGCGGGCGCCGGCCATGGTAATGTTCATGGCGGAGGCTGCCCTGGCGCACGGGTGAGAGAATTACCGCCGTCTGCCTCGGAGCTTCGCAACTGGCCGGTGCAGATCAAGCTGGCCCCGCTGAAAGCCGCGTATTTTGACGGCGCGAAGCTGCTGATCGCCGCCGACTGTACCGCTTATTCCTACGCCGCGTTTCATCAGGAATTTATGCGCGGCAGAGTGACGCTGATCGGCTGTCCGAAGCTGGACGCCGTGGATTACAGCGACAAATTGACAGAGATCATCCGCGGAAACGACATAAGAAGCGTGACGCTCCTCCGCATGGAGGTGCCATGCTGCGGCGGGCTTGAGATGGCCGCAAAAAGGGCTCTGCAGGCCAGCGGGAAATCGATTCCGTGGCAGGTCGTGACCGTGACGATTGACGGCAGACTGCGGGAGTAATATAAGGATCCGTCTAGTAATGGACCACATTGTCCGCTGTTCGGATTCGGCGGATGACAGGCTCCGCTTCCTGACTTGTAAAATAGCGGAGCGTCGTCTCCGGCACCAGCTGCGCGAGCAGCTCCCAGTCGCCGTTTTTTAAGGCCAGGCGGACGGTGGAGGCGCTGATGGCCTTGCCGCCGCTTTCCCTGCGGGGGATGAGGACGCATTCGACGCCGCTTTCCGGCAGTTTTTCTCTCATGATGCGGTTATAGATGCCGGTGACCTGACTCTGGGGTTCTTCGCCCACATAGCGGCGGCTGATACCCAGTGTCCTTGCGATTCGCGTAAAGACGGTCAGATCCAGCATGGCGTGGCTCTCATTGACAGCCGCCTCGTCCTTCTGGAAATAGCTGGGAAATGTGGCGCTGCTGATGATGTAAGGGCCGCTCTCATGATAAACGATGTTGGGCAGATGTGCGGTGCCCTCCATGACCAGCCGCCTTCGCACGGAGAAAGGAACCAGGCTGGCGTCCTCGCTGACGATGAAAAGATGCAGAATCTCATTTTCCGCAGCGGCGCGTTCCGCCAGATACTGATGGCCCAGCGTGAAGGGATTGGCATTCATGACGAGGGCGGCGACGCTGCCGGCGCCGCAATCCAAAACTGCGGGGATATGTATATTCTCACTTTCCCGCTGTAATTTTTTCAGGTAATCCGAAAACCCGTTTCTGCGATTTTCCATAAACACAATCTGATCCGGAATCCGGACAATCTCGTAGAATCCCAGATCGCCGAAGAATTTGGCGGAACTGCATTTGGTGTACAGAAACAGATGCATATTGCCCCGCGAATATTGGACGTCCATCAGGTGGCTGACGATTTCATTCATCAGGCCCTCGCCCTGATGGGCGCTGCTGACGGCCATGCAGCGCAGCGTGTTGCCGAAACAGCTGCCGGTGGCGATCAGATTGTAATCGTCGTCGAACATGCCGCAGGTGTAATCCAGGTTGCCGTCCTTACGGATGCCCTCGGCCGAGAGAAGCTCCGCCAGCTGGCGCTGTCCGCGGCGGTCGGAGGGAAGAATGCGGGAAATGGTGTAATCGGACATGGCGTTCTCCTTTTGTAAGTAAAATCTATAGGAATTATATCATTTTCCGGCTGTTTCAGCAATAAAAACGAGCAGTGAAAAGCACTTGAATTTACGCGTTATCCTTTATATAATAGACGTTGGAAATTGTTGATATAATTGGACGTTGGAAATTGTTGAATGGAGGAGGAAAGATATGAGCTGCACAAAGACAGTTTTTGGAAAAATGGACGATGGTACAGAGGTTTACCGCTATACGCTCACGAACGGTTCCGGCGCATCGGCATCCTTTACGGATATGGGGGCCGTTTGGCTGACCATGGAGGTGCCGGATAGGGAGGGGAATCTTGCGGACGTAGTCCTGGGCGTGGACTCGGTGGAGGCGCTTAAGGTGAATCCGGGACATATGGGCGAGATCGTGGGACGCAACGCCAACCGGATCGGTGACGCGAAATTTTCGCTGAACGGCAAGACGTATCAGCTGGCCTGCAATAACGGCAAGAACAATCTTCACAGCGGCCCGGATTATTATCGGCTCCGCAAATGGGAGGCGGATTCAGAGGAGACGCCGCTTGGGACGATGATCGTATTTACGCTGTTCAGTCCTGACGGCGACCAGGGATATCCCGGAAACGCCGAGATTATGGTTTCCTATACGCTGACCGAGGACAACGCGCTGCAGATCGACTACCATGCGACCTGTGACGAGGATACGGTCGTGAATATGACGAACCATGCGTATTTCAATTTGGCCGGCCACGATTCCGGCATCGCCACAGATCAGCTGATCTGGATCGATGCGGATCACTATACGGTGACGGACGACGGAAGCATTCCGACCGGGGAAATTGCTCCGGTGGAGGGGACGCCGTTGGATTTCCGCACCGCAAAGCCCATGGCAAAGGAGATTGACACCGATTTTCATCAGGTGGCCCTCTGCGGCGGTTATGACAATAACTTCGTGCTGAATCATGCGCCGGGCGAACTGTCCCTTGCGGCGAAGGCCAGCGATCCGAAGAGCGGACGCTATATGGAGGTCTACACGGATCTGCCGGGACTGCAGCTTTACGCGGGCAATTCGTTGTCTACGGATTTGGGCAAGAACGGAACGGTTTACCATGACAGGGACGGTTACTGCTTCGAGTCCCAGCTGTTCCCCAATAACCTGAACTGCCCGGGTTTTGCTTCCTCGGTTCTGAAAGCGGGCGACGAATACAAGACGACGACGATCTATCAGTTCGGGGCAGAGTAGAAAGCGCATAGCAAACGATATGTTCGGAGCAGAGTAATACATGGCAAAATCATTGTTTATCGCGGAAAAGCCCAGCGTGGCCCAGCAGTTTGCCGCGGCGCTTAAGAAGAATTGGCGCCGGGCAGACGGTTATCAGGAGGCGGACGACGCCATTGTGACGTGGTGCGTAGGCCATCTGGTGACCATGAGCTATCCGGAGGCCTATGACCCAAAGTATAAGCGCTGGAGTCTCCAGACGCTGCCTTTTCTGCCGAAAGAATTCAAATACCAGGTCATTGACAGTGTGGCGAAGCAGTTTCACATTGTCAGCGGCCTTCTAAACCGGCCGGATGTGGACGTGATCTACATCTGCACCGACTCCGGGCGGGAGGGAGAGTATATCTACCGCCTGGTGGATCAGATGGCCGGAGTGAAAGGGAAGACGCGGAAACGTGTCTGGATCGATTCCCAGACGGAGGAGGAAATCCTGCGGGGAATCCGTGAGGCGAAGGACTGGACAGAGTACGACAATCTGTCCGCCTCCGCCTATTTGCGTGCCAAGGAAGATTATCTGATGGGCATCAATTTCTCACGGGTTTTGACGCTGAAGTACGGAAATACAGTCTCAAACTTTCTGAAACAGGATCGCGCCGTGGTCAGCGTTGGGCGCGTCATGACCTGTGTGCTCGGCATGGTGGTGCGCCGGGAGCGGGAGATCCGGGAGTTTGCGAAGACGCCGTTTTTCCGGGTGATCGGAACCTTCGGCAGGACGGCGGCCGGTTCGGCCGCTGGTAAGGAGAAAGCGGCCAGTGACGCTTTGTTCGTATTTGACGCGGAATGGCGGTGTGTGGAAGGGTCGAAATATTACGGCACGCCGTTTTTGTATAAAGAAAATGGGTTCAAAGAGCGAAAAACCGCGGAAGAACTGATCGCGTATCTGACAGAAGACGGGGCGGCTGCCGCGGTTGCATCCGTCGAGCGCAAAAAAGAGACGAAGAATCCGCCGCTTCTCTACAACCTGGCGGAGCTGCAGAACGACTGCTCGAAGATGTTCAAGATCAGCCCGGACCAGACCCTGCAGATCGTGCAGGAGCTCTATGAGAAGAAGCTGGTCACCTATCCGAGAACGGACGCCAGGGTTCTGTCCACGGCGGTGGCAAAGGAGATCCACAAGAATATCGGCGGCCTGCGCCAGTTCGAGCCGCTTAAGGCGTTCGCGGAAGAGATCCTGCAGGACGGAAGCTATAAGAAGATCGCGAAAACCCGCTATGTAAATGACAAGCAGATTACCGACCACTACGCCATCGTTCCGACCGGCCAGGGTTTCGGGGCGCTGCGCGGCTTAAAGCCGCTGGCGCTTAAGGTCTATGAGGTGATCGCCAGGCGGTTCTTGAGCATTTTCTATCCGGCAGCGGTCTATCAGAAGACGTCGCTGGAGCTTGTGCGGCTGGGGGAGCATTTCTTCGCAAGTTTTAAGGTGCTGGCGGAGCCGGGGTATCTGAAGGTTGCCGATGTGTCAGACGGCAGGAAGAAGACCGGGCGGGAGGACGAGGCGGCAGACAGTTTCGGCAGTTCACAGACAGGCAGTGAAGAGGCCAGGAAAGGCGGCACGGCAGCTGACTCTGACGATTCCGAGCGCAACCGCCGCGAGCTGGAGAACCCGGAATTCCTAAAGATGCTGGCGTCCCTGAAAAAGGGCATGGAAGTGTCCGTCTTCGGTCTCGTCATCAAGGAAGGCGAGACCTCGCCGCCCAAGCGCTATACCTCCGGTTCCATGATCCTGGCCATGGAGAATGCCGGCCAGCTGATCGAGGACGAGGAGCTGCGCGCCCAGATCAAGGGCAGCGGTATCGGCACGAGCGCCACCCGCGCGGAGATCTTAAAGAAACTGGTGAACATTAAATATCTGATGCTGAACAATAAGACCCAGGTCATTACGCCCACGCTTCTGGGCGAGCTGGTCTATGAGGTGGTCGCCGCCTCAATCCGGCAGCTTCTGAACCCGGATCTGACGGCCAGCTGGGAAAAGGGACTGACCTATGTGGCGGAAGGCAGCATTACCCCTGACGAATATATGGAGAAATTGGAGCGTTTCGTGGCCGGCCGGACCGGCAGCGTGATGCGCCTGGACAACCAGTACCAGCTGCGGGACCGGTTTGATGAGGCGGCGAGGTATTATAAGAGATAAAGGCAACGAGAGTTAGAAAGCGTGCAAGTCTGCGGATCGTTCATCTGCGGCAGCGCGCTTTTTTTGTTTCCATGCAAACGGAGCGCCAATGACGTTCTGTTTGTATTTCCATGTGTCGAGAACGTCAGTGACATGCCCGGAAAAAGGGCTTGCATAAAAATAGGCAGGTTGTAGGCAACTTGTCCAAAAAATGAATAAGTTTCATAATAATATAAAATAATATTGACATATGCCTGACAATTATGTAATATCAGCATATACGAAAGATGAAGAATTCTTTACAGAATATATTTGAAAATATGGCAATTTTTATCACACAATTTCTCAAGTGTATGATTGCTTCGGATGGCAGAACAGAGGAATTTCACTGAAATCAGCAGACGTTCTCGTTACTGTCATAGAAGTGAAAAGCAGATAATCTGTCTTGAATATTTATGCAGGATTCAAACGAAATCAGCAGATTTTCTTCATGATGCAGACAGAAACAGCATATAGCCGGAAGAAATAGGGAACCGGCCTGGTTAAGTTGCGGAAAGGAGACCGTAGAACATGAAGTTGGCTACATTTGAATGGGACGGAAGAGAAACCTGGGGAATTGTTATCGTGAATGAGGAGGACGGGCAGGAGTGGGTTTTTGAGCCCGAGACATGCGAGAAGGCGTTCGCAAAAGTGAACAGCGGCACCAACGGATATTTCAAGTGCATGCCGGAGTTTATGCCGGGCAGAAAATGGCCGGAAAGTCTTAAGGGATTTTTGGAGCTGGGCGATGACGGAATGGTTAGGCTTAAAAAGTTTGAGTCCTTCCTGCGCCGCTTTATCCGCCAGTCGGATCCGTATTATATGAGCTGCTGCGGACATCCGCTGTCGGAAGTCCGGCTTCGTCCCCCGATTCCGAGAGCGCCGCTCTTTCTGGGATTGGTGCAGAATTGCCCTTCCTTCTGGAGGGCCAGGCCGGAGCGGATTCATGCCAATCTGCTGCCGCAGGCCCATCAGAGGCCGGTCACTTCCTTCGTGGGAAGCGGAGAGTGCTATCTGGGAACGCCGATCGGCAATGTAGAGCTTGGATTTGTGATCGGAAAAGAATGTTACAATGTACCGATCGATGAGGCTTATGACTGTATCGCCGGATATACGGTGGTGTTTGACGGCCTGACAAATGCCTATTATGAGAACTGGGATACGTCTGTGGCCCATAACCGTCAGGAGATGGAGCGGGAATACACGGACTGGTTTGCTCAATGTACCGGCTCCTGGATTGGAAAAGCGGCGGATGCCCGCAGTATCTGCGGCCCGTACCTGACGACGAAGGATGAGATCGGCAATCCGTACGATCTGCTTGTATGGACGAAGACGAACCGGAAGAACCGGGACCGCTCCAGCACAGCCGGCTACTCCCTTGGCGTGGAGCGCACATTACATTTCTTTTCCAGATTCATGCATCTGCATCCGGGCGATGTGATTCATATGGGAACGGTCGGTACGGACGGCGTGTTTGTCGATACCGATAAGATGCCTTTTGGTACGGACGGAAGTCTGGGCGGAGAGATTGAATGCTGCGGTGAAATTTGGGCCCATGTCCACTATCCGGAGAAATTCGGCGATACCCGTTCGGAAGCGCTTAGGAAGATACCGCTGGTGCCGGGAGCCGCTGAGGTTGTTGCGGAAAGCGGGGCGGAAACCGAGCAGTTCGACGCGTTAAAGGTGCATAACACCTGGACGTGCTTCGGCAATTTCAACACTTGCGACAAGGTTTTCGGGTGGAGGATATCTCCGTCCCCAAGAGTCTTTAACGGACCCAAGGGCCAGCTGGCGCAGCTGACGGACGGGGAGGAGCTGATGCTGTCTCCGATCGCCCAGGATCTTGAAATCTCGGCCGAGGCCGCGGTGGTTATCCGGAAGGTAGGCAAGAAGATAAGCGCCGCGGAAGCGGAGGAATATATTCTGGGATTTGCGCCGGTGCTTTCGGTCACCGATCTCTCAATCCGAAATCAGATTATCGAACCGGCGACGCCGCAGGAAAGAGGGATTGGCCTGGTATACGGCCGCTGGGGAGATGGTTACAATACAGTGGGACAGGTGATAAGAACGACAGATTTTGCGGGTCGAAGGATTACGCTGACAATAGACGGTATCGGGACGGTTACGGGAAATACGGATGAATATGTCTGCGGTCCGGCCAGATGTATCGAGTTTATGTCCATGGAAACAACGCTGCTGCCGGGGGATATCTTCCTGCTTGGCCGAGTGGCGCAGGTGATCCATGTGCCGCAGGAAGCCTATCAAAACGGCCTGCATATGGAGATGGAGATCGAGGGCCTGGGCAGGGTATCCAGGACGGTTCGGCCATATGTCGGATAGAGCGGCCCCCGGAGTAATAGGAAACCGAAGTTTGGTTGAGATGGCGGAGGAGGAAGGACAGTCATTTGTTAAGATATCTGGAAGTGAAGGAAGAAGTTAAAGAAACGATTTCAAAGCTTGGGCCAGGAAGCAGAATCCCCTCGCGCAATTTTCTGTGCAGGAAGTATGAGGTCGCGCGAAATACGATTGATAAGGCGATCGCCGAACTGGAGGAGGAGGGGTATGTGACCTCCGTAAAAGGCAGCGGAACCTTTGTGTCGGAGGATAATCCGCAGAAAACGATCAATATCGGGGTTATCCTGCCGTCAGTGATGGAGGATATCTTCCCTCGCTTCATCTTTGGAATCGAACAGTATGCATCCTCGCACAGCATTAATATCGTGCTGTTCTCCAGCGATCAGTCGCCGGACCGGCAGAGGAATAACGTGCAGCGCGCGATTGAAATGAGGGTGGACGGCTGTATCATCATTCCGACGCTGAATTCGGAACAGAGTTATGACACATTCCGGAAGCTGAGGGACAAGAAAATTCCATTTGTACTCTGCTATCGCAGCGTGGACGGTCTGGATGTGCCGTTTGTCGGGGTCAATAACTGTTACGGTGCCTATATTGCGACCAGGCACCTGATGGAATGTGGATGCGGAAAGATTTCCTATTTCTCCGATAAGAAATATTCGGTCGCTTTGGAACGGTATTACGGGTATGAAACCGCAATGCTGGAAAATGTGGGAAAGGTCAAACGCGGCGAGGTCATCCTGGGCAACTATGGCGAGGAAGAACTGAGGGAAGAGATCCGAAAGATATTTCGGAGCGATGATTGTCCGGACGGCGTGCTCTGTTTTGACGATAATACGGCCGCTTCTCTATGCGCTGTCTTAATAGAGAAGGGACTGAAACCGGGCGAGGACGTAAGGATTGTGGGAAACAACAACAGTGACCTCTGCAATAAGCTGATTGTCCCTTTATCCTCCGTGTCTTCCCGGTCCAGCACAATGGGAAAGGAGGCGGTCAAACTTCTGATGAGGGAATTAAACGGCGAAGAATGTGAAATGCCGTTGTCTCTGCTATATCCGGAGCTTTATGTACGGGAAAGCAGCATTGGGAAACAGGCGGGTATGTAAGAAGTGCAAGGGGAAAAGGTAGCGAGACATATTAGGATAGGACAGAGGAGGGTTTATGAGACTTGGAGGTATTGTTCCCGCGTTGGTAACGCCATTTGACGGGAATGGAGAGGTGAATTATTCGGAACTGAAAAGACTGGTTCGATTGCTGTTGGAAGAGGGGGCGGATGGTTTTTACGTGACCGGAAGTACCGGCGAATGCTTCCTCCTGACAGATGAGGAAAGAGTCAGAATTATCGCGACGGTTGCTGAGACGGTAGACGGAAAAGTACCCGTGGTGGCCCATGTAGGGAAGATTGGGGCCAGACTGGCGGCAAAATTGGCAGTGGAGGCTCAAAAAGCAGGTGCTGACGCGGTATCCAGCGTGCCGCCCTTCTACTATGATTTCAAGTTCGAAGAAATTGTCAGATATTATGCGACGATCACTGACGCGACAGATCTTCCGATGGTTGTCTACAATTATCCGAAGTTTTCGGGAGTGACGATCACATCGGCAAATCTTCCTTTGATCATGGAGAAGTGCAGGGTCGGAGGTCTGAAATATACGGATATGAATCTGTATGAACTGGAGCGGATTCGGGTTCAGTATCCGAAGCTGCAGGTATTGTTTGGCAGGGATGAGGCGCTGCTTTCCGCGCTCCCGCTGGGAATCGATGGGGCGATCGGCAGTACATATAATATCATGCTGAAAAAATACAAGCGCATCTGGGCAGCCTATGAAGCAGGAAATCTGAAAGAGGCCGAGGCGCTCCAGCACGACGCCTGCCGCGTGATCGACCGCCTCATGAAGGTGCGTGATATCACAGCGGAGAAGTACCTGCTGGGAAGAAAAGGAATTATGGCCGGCGACTGCAGACCGCCGTTCAAGCCGATTACCGAGGAAGAGAAACGGTTCCTGGACGAGACGGGGGATTTGGATTAGCTGTCCTGATGGCATGAAGGACTATGACGATAAGGGATAGTCTGCAAAAGGAGAGGGGATGAACATTGCAGAAGTTTAAAAAAATCGGGACGAAATGGCCGACACGACGTCAGATATGGAGGTGCTGGGAGTTATATTTATTTCTGCTTCCTGCTGCCGTGTTTACTATCTTGTTTGCTTATGTGCCGCTTTACGGAGTACAGCTGGCATTTAAGGATCTGGGGCCTGGATTGACGATTACCCAGTCTCCATGGGTGGGACTGAAACATTTCAAGAGACTGTTCGCCATTCCGGATTTCCGCAGGATTATGGCAAATACAGTTAAAGTGGCCGTATATACCAATCTGTTCATGACTCCCATACCGGTGCTCTTTGCACTGATGCTGGATCAGGTGGAAAATCGCTATTTCAAAAAAGCGGTGCAGACGGTATCGTATCTGCCTCATCTGCTGTCCCTGGTAGTAGTGTTCTCTATCGCCAGACTGATGACAGGGCACAGTAACGGAATTATCAATGTGCTCATTAAAAAAATGGGAGGGGAGCCGATTCTGTTTTTCGGCAAACCGGGCTGGGTGATCCCGCTCTATATCATAACCGATATCTGGCAGAATATGGGATACAGCGCAATCATTTATCTGGCTGCGCTGGCAGGAGTGGATCAGGCGCTGATGGATGCGTCGAAGGTGGATGGCTGCAACAGACTGCAGACGATCGTGCATATCAAGATACCGGCAATACTGCCGACCATCATCACGATGATGATCCTGTCGTGGGGAAAGCTTTTCAGTCTGGGAGTTGACAAGATGCTTCTGATTCAGTCTGATATGAATCTGAAGTCTTCGGAAATTTTAAGCACCTATGTATATAAAGTAGGACTTTTACAGGCACAATATGGTTTCTCAACGGCGGTCAGCTTGTTTAATACGGTGATCAATATCGCTTGTCTGCTTGTCGTCAATGGTATTGCGCGCAGATACAGCGACAGCGGACTGTTCTGAAATATGGAGAGGAGTGGATCAGGATAATCAGGATAAGGTTTGATACAGTATTTGAATGGCTCATTTATATAGTGTTGGGCATAGTGTTGCTGGTCATGTTGTATCCGCTTTGGTTCGTACTCATAGCGTCCGTATCGGATCCAACGTATGTCAATCTGGGAGAGGTGATTCTGCTTCCCAAAGGATTGAATTTTAACGGGTATCGGGAACTTTTAGAGTATCGTCAGCTGCTGACAGGATACAGAAATACGATCGTGTATACCTTGGTAGGGACGTGCCTGAATCTGTTGGTGCTGCTCCCGGCGTCCTTTGCCCTTTCGAGAAAGGAGCTTTGTTTCCGGAGATTTCTCATGCTGTTCTTCCTGCTCACCATGTACGTGAGCGGAGGACTGGTGCCGCTCTATCTGCAGGTAAAGTCGCTTGGTCTGATGAACACGATGTGGGCGCTGATCCTGCCCGGCGCGTTCAGTGTGTACAATATGATTATATGCCGGAACTTTTTTTCCAGCAATATCTCGGACGAGCTCTATGATTCGGCAAGGATTGACGGCGCAAGCTATACGGGCTTTTTCCTGTCGGTGGTGCTTCCGTTATCAAAATCGATTATCGCGGTTATGGTGCTGTTTCACGCGCTCGGACACTGGAACGCCTATCTGAACGCGTTGTATTACTTAAGCGACAGCGAGAAATTCCCGCTGCAGCTTGTCCTTCGGAATCTGCAGAGTCAGCTGGATATGGTTAGGGAGGGAGGAATGACTGGAGCCGAGCTTTTGAGGAAACTGAATCTCAGGGAGTCGGTGAAATACTCAATCGTTCTGGCGGCTTCATTCCCGGTTGCGCTGATGTACCCGTTCGTTCAGAAGCATTTTGTAAAGGGTGTTATGATGGGATCTATCAAAGGATAATGGTATTTTTTGGAAACGATAAACAGGAGCGGAGAAATTCCGCAAAAGAAAGAGGAGGAAGAAAATGAAAAAGTGGAGAAATATGTTGGCGATTAGTATGGCTGTCATGGTAGCGGTGGGAACAATACTGACCGGCTGCGGAAATGGAGGCCAGTCAGGACAGACAAGCGCTGCGGCCGGAAACACAGCGGCTGAAACGACGGCAGCAGGACAGACAAGCGCGGATAGTACAGGGGGAGGAAGCGATAAGGTATTGACCGTTATGACATATGATATGTCACGCGATTTGTCGACGCTGCCAATCGCGAAGAAGATGGCAGAAAACTATGACGGTACGATCGAGTGGGTATTGGTTGATCCGCCAGGCGGAACGGAGAAACTGAACCTGCTGATGGCGTCAGGCGACTACGGGGATGTAGGTATCAGCAACCTGCTGCAGGATACGGATGTATCGAAATACGCGGCGAACGGCGTTCTTGTTGCATTGGACGATTATATCAACGAGGATATTACGCCGAATCTGTGTAAGCTGTTTGAAAAGCATCCGGAGACAAGGGCGGTTGCTACCAACGCAGACGGACATATTTATGCCCTGCCGCGCTATAACGGATTTGCGTGGGAATTCCTTGAAGACGTGATATATATCAATAAGGAATGGATGGAAAAGCTGAATCTGGAGATACCGACGACGACAGAGGAATTGTATGAAGTTCTGAAGGCGTTTAAGGAAGGCGATCCCAACGGAAACGGCATTGCGGATGAAATTCCCATGACATGCATCAATAATAATGCCACAAGTTTTCTGGAGGAACTGCTGGCATGCTGGGGCGTGCCCGACAAGTTTGGTAAGTTCGATGGCTTTCTGGCGGTGCAAAATGGAGAAATCAAATTTGCCCCGATCATGGACGAGTGGAAGGAAATGATCAAATGGTACAACCGTCTGTATACAGAAGGTCTGTTGGATCCGGAAGTATTTACACAGAAGCTTGAGCAGTATCAGGCAAAGCTGATGGCGGATACCTCAGTGGTAGGTGTTACATGGTGGCATGTGAACAGCTTCACAAACAGAGAAAAATATATGGCAATCCCGCCTGTCCATGCGCCGGGGTACGAAGTCAAATGGCGTATTCATCCAGGACAGATGGGTAATAAGAATATGTTCTTTATCACGAATCATTGCCAGGATATCGAGGGCGCCATGCGCTGGGTGGATTCTATGTATACCGAGGAGGCTACGCTGGAGAACTGGTTCGGACCTATCGGAGATACATTCACCGAGGTAAAGGATGGAATGTACTATGTAAGCGAATCCAATAAGAATGGATGGCTTGGCGAAAGTACGGTTCAGAATGCCACCAACTGGCCCGGCGTGCTCGAAAGCGACGCGATCGGCAGGATCCTGGAGCCGTTGGATTTCCTGGCGGATCAGAAGGCAGAGTATGAGATGTATAAGCCGTATATTGCAGATGAGATCTGGCCGAGACCTTATTATAACGCGGAGGATGCGAACAGGGTTTCGGAGCTCCAGACAGATATTTTTAATCTGGTCGATCAGATGAAAGCGAGCTGGATCACTGGCGAGAGCGATATTGACGCCGAATGGGATCAATATAAGAAGGATCTGGAGAACCTGGGCTTGGCAGAATATCTCGAGATTAATCAGAGAGCCTACGATGTCTTTAAAACCGCTATGGAGAACGTAAACTAATCGGCTATCTCTGGGGCTGTCGCACGAAACGGTTGTTCGGTGTGACAGCCCCTTTGGCGAAAGGACGACATAAGACAAATGACAGGTATGGTTTGGAGGGAAAATGATCATGAAATATTATGAAAATATACAATTCCCGGAAGGCTGCCGAGGTTATATCGACGTCACGAAAGCCCCGTATTTCGCGGATAATACGGGACATGAGGACTGTACGGACATCATTGTCCGCATCATGGACGAACTGACGCGGTCTATCTATGACGGGATGCGGAAGGCTTATGAAAAGATGAAGACTTTGCCGGTGGGTTCTTACCTGGGCAAAAATCCGGTGACGGAGAACAGGATCGTCGATACGGAGATCGTCGCCATGTACCCGGAGGAACTGGATATGCTGCCGGTCATCTATTTCCCTAACGGCGTCTATCTGGTGTCGGATACGTTATCCTATACCCATCAGCACTTTAGCAACATGCGCTACAGCCGTGTCGTAGGAGGGTTCGAATTGAACCGCTGCCTGCGCATCATGGGTCAGAACCGGGACAAAACAATCATCCGTCTGAAAGATAACTGTAAAGGCTTCGAGTACGGCAACATGCGTCCGGTCATCAGCTTTATCCGCGGCGAGACATCGAATATCGCCATGAGCAATTATATCGAAAATATCACGGTCGATGTCGGAAGCGGAAATCCCGGAGCGGTCGGGATTGATTTCTTCAGCAATAATACGGGCGCGGTACGTAATGTGCGGATTGTCTCCTCGGATCCGGAAGGCGCGGGAGCGGCGGGATTTTATATTTCTCGGGCGAGTGCCTCTGGCAGCTATCTGCGTGGGATTGAAATTGATGGTTTTCAGACGGGTATCTATCTTCCTCACCGCAGACTTTACATTGTGATGGAGGATATTATACTTAAGAATCAGACGAAAGAAGGCATCCGCATCGGGGATATGCCGTGTTCAATCCGCGGAGTCCATTTTGAGGGGAGTGTGCCGGCCGTTTATATCTATGGCTACGCGGCCCATGTATTCTTGTCTGACGGGGAATTTATCTGTAACGGGAAGCCGGTTTATCCGGCAGTAAAGATCGAACAGGGCTGCGTCTATCTGCGCAATCTGCGGTCAAAAGGGTTTAAGAATTCGCTGAACCTTTATTGGGATGAGGTGATGCTTCCGGACGGTGAGATCCCGGAGTACTGCACCAGAAAAACGTTCACATTTGCGGAGAAAGGGACGCCGGTGACGCTGAACCTCAAGGTGCCGGAGCTTCCGGACGTACCGTACGAGCAGGACTTTTCCAAGTGGGCCTGCGTGAATGAATTCGGCGCGGCAGGGGATGGGGAACATGACGACACGGAGGCGATCCAGAAAGCGCTGGACTGCGGAAAACCGGTGGTGTGGTTCCAGCCGGGGAAATATCTTCTGACCCGTCCGGTTACGATTCCGGACAGTGTCCGCCATATCCATTTCATGTACTGCGACATCGCGGCGGGGGAGGAACTTCGCGCGAACAGGACGGAAGGAGTATTTAAGATCGGCGGGAATGGGAATGAGCTTCTGTTTTTGGAGAAGATGTTTGAATGGGAAAGCTGTTACGGCGAAATACGGATGTTTCAGCATGACAGCAAAAGGCCGGTGTATTTCCGGGATATGCACACGCAGTCCTGCGCGATGTATTTCAATACGGTACAGGGCGGAACCGTGTACATGGAGAATGTGGCCTGTACAATCGGGGACTGGAACAACCTTCACCATGTGAAGGCGTACAGCTTTGACCATCAGACAGTATGGGCCCATTGGCTGAACCCGGAGAGGTCGGCGGCAGAGGCGGTCAATTACGGCGGGAGCATGTGGATCCTTGGATTCAAATGTGAGCACGAAGGGTCGATCGAGACGCATGACGGCGGGGTTTCGGAGATCCTCGGCGGTCTGGCGAGCGTGGGGCGGAATGAGGGAGTTCCGTTCATTCTCAATGACAATTCGACGGTCAGCGCGATATTTACGACCAACGGATTTAAGACATTTTCTCTTCATCCGGTGGCAGTAAAGGAGATACAGGGTTCGGAGGAACATTATCTTTACGGAAAGGATATGCCGCTCCGCTATCATCCGATGTTTTACTATGTACCGTTATATTCGTCGAAGGTAACGGAGCAGGAGACGGATCTGAGCAAATATCAGAGGATGGCGCTGGTATACTAGGAGGAAAACGACATTGAAATATTATGATAACATTCAATTTCCGGAGAAATGCCGAGGCTATATCGACGTCACGAAAGCCCCGTATTTCGCGGATAATACAGGACATGAGGACTGTACGGACATCATTGTCCGCATCATGGACGAACTGACGCGGTCTATCTATGACGGGATGCAGAAAGCCTATGAAAAGATGAAGACTTTGCCGGTGGGTTCTTACCTGGGCAAAAATCCGGTGACGGAGAACAGGGTCGTCGATACGGAGATCGTCGCCATGTACCCGGAGGAACTGGATATGCTGCCGGTCATCTATTTCCCAAACGGCGTCTATCTGGTGTCGGATACGTTATCCTATACCCATCAGCATTTTGGCAACATGCGCTACAGCCGTGTCGTAGGAGGGTTCGAATTGAACCGCTGCCTGCGCATCATGGGTCAGAACCGGGACAAAACAATCATCCGTCTGAAAGATAACTGTAAAGGCTTCGAGTACGGCAACATGCGTCCGGTCATCAGCTTTATCCGCGGCGAGACATCGAATATCGCCATGAGCAATTATATCGAAAATATCACGGTCGATGTCGGAAGCGGAAATCCCGGAGCGGTCGGGATTGATTTCTTCAGCAATAATACGGGCGCGGTACGTAATGTGCGGATTGTCTCCTCGGATCCGGAAGGCGCGGGAGCGGCGGGATTTTATATTTCTCGGGCGAGTGCCTCTGGCAGCTATCTGCGTGGGATTGAAATTGATGGTTTTCAGACGGGTATCTATCTTCCTCACCGCAGACTTTACATTGTGATGGAGGATATTATACTTAAGAATCAGACGAAAGAAGGCATCCGCATCGGGGATATGCCGTGTTCAATCCGCGGAGTCCATTTTGAGGGGAGTGTGCCGGCCGTTTATATCTATGGCTACGCGGCCCATGTATTCTTGTCTGACGGGGAATTTATCTGTAACGGGAAGCCGGTTTATCCGGCAGTAAAGATCGAACAGGGCTGCGTCTATCTGCGCAATCTGCGGTCAAAAGGGTTTAAGAATTCGCTGAACCTTTATTGGGATGAGGTGATGCTTCCGGACGGTGAGATCCCGGAGTACTGCACCAGAAAAACGTTCACATTTGCGGAGAAAGGGACGCCGGTGACGCTGAACCTCAAGGTGCCGGAGCTTCCGGACGTACCGTACGAGCAGGACTTTTCCAAGTGGGCCTGCGTGAATGAATTCGGCGCGGCAGGGGATGGGGAACATGACGACACGGAGGCGATCCAGAAAGCGCTGGACTGCGGAAAACCGGTGGTGTGGTTCCAGCCGGGGAAATATCTTCTGACCCGTCCGGTTACGATTCCGGACAGTGTCCGCCATATCCATTTCATGTACTGCGACATCGCGGCGGGGGAGGAACTTCGCGCGAACAGGACGGAAGGAGTATTTAAGATCGGCGGGAATGGGAATGAGCTTCTGTTTTTGGAGAAGATGTTTGAATGGGAAAGCTGTTACGGCGAAATACGGATGTTTCAGCATGACAGCAAAAGGCCGGTGTATTTCCGGGATATGCACACGCAGTCCTGCGCGATGTATTTCAATACGGTACAGGGCGGAACCGTGTACATGGAGAATGTGGCCTGTACAATCGGGGACTGGAACAACCTTCACCATGTGAAGGCGTACAGCTTTGACCATCAGACAGTATGGGCCCATTGGCTGAACCCGGAGAGGTCGGCGGCAGAGGCGGTCAATTACGGCGGGAGCATGTGGATCCTTGGATTCAAATGTGAGCACGAAGGGTCGATCGAGACGCATGACGGCGGGGTTTCGGAGATCCTCGGCGGTCTGGCGAGCGTGGGGCGGAATGAGGGAGTTCCGTTCATTCTCAATGACAATTCGACGGTCAGCGCGATATTTACGACCAACGGCTATAAGACCTTTGCGCTCCACCCGGTGGCGGTGAAGGAGATACAGGGTTCGGAGGAGCATTACCTTTACGGAAAGGATATGCCGCTTCGCTATCATCCGATGTTTTACTATGTACCGCTGTATTCGTCGAAGGTGACGGAGCAGGAGACGGATCTGAGCAAGTATCAGAGGATGGCGCTGGTGTATTAGCAGATCGCTGTTTCCAGGAGATTGGAAGGGGAAAGTGCTATGATTTTCGATCAGAGAAAAAATCTTGATTTTTATAAGGCTTTAGGCATGAATGATCGTTATGCAAAGGCTGTCGAATGGCTGAAATCCAGCGATTTCTCCAGGCTCGCTGACGGACGGTATGAGATCGACGGAAAAGCGGTCTATGCGGGTATTACGTCTTATACAACGGTTCCCTGGGAAGAGGCGCTTTACGAAGCCCATGAAAAATATACGGATATACAGTATATGATCAGCGGAACGGAAGTAATAACTTATGCGCCGGTCAATGCCCTGACGCCTGCAGGCCCATATGTGCCGGAGAAGGATGTGATTTTGTATAATAATTCCAATCCTGGCATTCAGATACCGTGCCATTGCGGTGATTTCATGATTCTCTTTCCATGGGATGGCCATAAACCCAGGACAGTAAATGGGGAACCCTCCAGGGTTCGGAAAGTTGTTGTGAAGATTTTGGAGTTTTGATAAACGAACTTTTCCGACTGTGCAGTTTGCGTTTACGGCGATTGCACAGCCGGAAGGACCTTGAAAGAATAAATATGGTTAACTGCCCTGGGAAGGCGGGAGAGCGGATTCCTGCAGAAGCTGGCGCAAGCGTTGAATTTCGGAAGTCAGCTGCTGCCTTTCAGAGATCCACTGCTGCTTCTCGGAAGCCAGCTGCTGGTTCTCCGCCGTCAGCTGCTCAATATACTCGTCTTTCCACCCTGTGCGCCGGTAATAGTCCTCCCGGGCTTCGCACTGCAGGCGAATCTTCTCATCCTCGCTCAGTACCACAGCCGTCCTGGCCGCGTCGGTGAATATAGGGTTCTGTGCCGCCAAAGCCTTCAGCTCCTTCCATGTGGCCGCTGTGAAGAGGTGTGCCCAGTGGTCGATCCGGTACGCTTTATCCTCCTCCGTGGCCAGTTCGATATGTTTTAAGTTTAACACAGAGATACGCAGTTTGTCACTATATATTTTGTGGCTTTTTACGTTCATCAGCCGGTAGGTCGCATAGAATTCCGGCGCGTCGGGAAACAATGTGTAGTCCAGGATCCCGATCTGAACCGCGGGACGGACATGCGTGTAGTTCTCGCCCTTGTTCAGGCTGTCGAAGGTGCGGCAGAGGTAACATTGGGAGCGTTCTACCCAGTTTCCCTCGTTGATCACCTGCATTTCCAGCTCCACGCTGACACGGTTGTCCAGAAGGATATTGATATCCAGAAAGAAATCTTTCTCACCGACCTGCCTGCCCAGTTCGATGGGGTTGAGGATCAGGACGTCGCGGACTTCCTTCTCGTCGAGGTGCAGGAGAGAGCAAACCAGGGATTTGAGGACACGGTTATTTTCCTGCATAACGGCACGGAAGAAATAGTCGTTGGTGAGGCTGAAGGGCAGGCGGCCGTCGAAGCGCGCCAGATCGATGCCGGCATAGATGTCGGGGTTTTTGTAGTTCATAAGTGCATTCCTCCTTTTTGTGACGGAAAGCTCCGTAAATAAAAGTGTTTCCTGTGCGCGGGACATCGTTGGCCTGGACAGGGTATAGCAGTTATGGGATCCGCCGGTGAATATGCCGAACATGATACCAGATCGTAAAGCGCAAGGCGGACGAAGAATGCCCGCCGATAAGGATATCTTAACACAGGGCGCAGAATAAGGCAAGCAGTTATATTTAATTTAGTTAGAAGAATGCAAAGAGAGAGAATACAAGTCGGACTTTTTGCTTTCAGGGTTCGGAAAGTTGTTGTGAAGATTTTGGAGAAATGATTGGGAACAGATAGAGAGGAGGAAACGTGTGAAAGCATTCACGTATTACGCGCCCACAGAAATTATTTTTGGCTGCGGCAAAATCCAGACGATTGGAGAAGTGACAAAACGCTTTGGCAGTAAAGTGCTTTTGGTAACGGACGACAGCAAAGCTATGGAGAAGGTTTCGGAAAGAGTGCTGAATCTCCTGCGGGAAGAGGCTCTTGACGCGATTCATTTCAATGGTGTGAAACCGAATCCGACAACGGAGATTGTAGCGGAAGGAGCGGCGATTGCGAAGGCTGGGGGGATTCAGGTGGTAATTGGCCTGGGTGGAGGGTCCTCCATGGATACGGCTAAGGCGATTGCGGTGGAAGCGACTCATCCGGGAAGCGCGTGGGATTATAACTGCCATACCGCGGGGCCTACCGAGAAGACGCTGCCGATCATCGCTGTAGGTACGACTGCGGGAACCGGTTCCCAGGTGACACAGTGCAGCGTAATAACGCGCACATCGGATAAGGATAAGTCGGCCATCTGGCACAGGAATATCTTCCCCAAGGCCGCGATTGTGGATCCGGAATTAACGAAGACAATGCCGAAGTCTGTGACGGCCCAGACCGGCTTTGACGCTTTCTGCCACAATTTTGAGGCGTATTTGTCTGTTAATACCAGTCCGATGGTTGAGAATCTGGCGCTGGAGGCGATTCGGATGATTGTCACGTATCTTCCGCGGGCCCTCGCTGATGGAGACGATATGGAGGCGCGCTCCCAGATGGCGTGGGCAGACACCATGGGCGGTCTGAATAATTCCAACGCAGGCGTGACGCTCCCGCACGGGCTTGGGATGCAGGTGGGCGGCCATTGTCCGCATGTAACGCACGGACAGGCGTTAGCTGCCTTTTATCCGGCGTTTACGAGATATACATATCCGGCAGCCGTAAAGAAGTTTGCCGCGGTCGGACGAATTTTTGATTCGTCGCTCCGGCATGTGGATGACGAGACGGCGGCCGGCCGGTGCTGTGAAGAAATCGATCAGTTTTTAAAAAAGATCGGCCTTTGGATCTGCTTTAAGGATTTGGGCGTGAGTATGGAGGATATCCGGGAGATTGCTGACTGCGGACAGGTTTTGGGTGATTATCTCAATAATCCCAGGGTCGCGACGATCGAAGAAATGTACGAGCTTATGGTCAGCTGCTATGAACGTTAAAGGCCGGGATATCATGCAGAGACGAGACGCGGGGTATTCGGAGAATGCTTTTAGAAGGGGTGATTCAATGCTGAAACAGGTTATGACAAAGCCGGGAGAGATTATTTTTGTCGAGACGCCGGTTCCGGAGATCGGAGAAAAAGAGGTATTGGTAAAAATTATGAGAATCGGCGTTTGCGGTTCTGATATTCATGTATATCATGGCAAACATCCGTTTACTTCTTATCCGGTTACCCAGGGACATGAGGTCTCCGGCGAAATCGTGAAAATTGGAGGTTCTGTAGAAAATCTGAGGGAAGGACAAAAGGTAACGATAGAGCCGCAGGTTTATTGCGGAAAGTGTCATCCCTGCAGACATGGGAAATATAATCTTTGCGAGGAATTAAAAGTGATGGGGTTTCAGACGACTGGAACCGCGTCCGAATATTTTGCCGTGGACGCCTCGAAGGTGACCTTATTGCCGGAGGACATGTCTTATGATGAGGGAGCGATGATCGAGCCGCTGGCAGTGGCCGTTCACGGGGTGAAGCAGGTTGGCAACGTTTCCGGGATGAACATCGCGGTAATTGGGGCCGGCCCGATCGGGAATCTGGTAGCGCAGACAGCGAAAGGCATGGGAGCGGCCAGGGTTATGATCACCGATGTCAGCGACTGGCGTCTGGAAAAAGCAAAGGAATGCGGAATCGATGTCTGTGTGAATACAAGGAATAAGAATTTCGGAGAGGCTTTGGTGGAGACGTTCGGGCCGGACAAGGCGGATGTTATCTATGACTGCGCCGGAAATAACACAACCATGGGCCAGGCGATTCAATATGCCAGAAAAGGGAGCGTAATCGTTTTGGTGGCGGTTTTCGCGGGAATGGCCACTGTCGATTTGGCTGTCGCGAATGATCATGAATTGGACATCAAGAGCACAATGATGTACCGGCATGAGGATTATGTGGATGGGATTCGTCTTGTTCAGGAAAAGAAAGTCCATTTAAAACCGTTGATTTCCCGAAAGTTCCCGTTTAAAGAATACCTGGAAGCTTATCGGTATATTGACGAAAACCGGGAAACCACGATGAAAGTAATCATAGACGTACAAGAATAGAGCGGATATCTTATGGGAGTAAATGAGTCATGAAACGTTCAGAGATTAATCAATGTATTAAAAAGATGGAGAAACTGATTCGTGCCAGTGGTTTCTATCTGCCGCCGTTCGCTCTTTGGACGCCGGAAGAATGGGAGACAAAGGGGCACGAGTATGATGAAATCCGCGATAATATGCTGGGCTGGGATATCACAGACTGTGGTCTGGGGGATTTCGGAAAGGTGGGACTCGCGCTTGTTACATTGCGTAACGGAAACCAGAATAACCCCAAATACAGGAAGGTCTATGCGGAGAAGCTGCTGATGATCCGCGAGGGTCAGCATTTTCCGCTGCACTTCCATTGGAAAAAGTCGGAGGATATCGTCAACCGGGGCGGCGGCACGCTGATGATTCATGTCTACAATGACAGCGACGGAGAATTGGGGAGCGGGGACGTGCTGGTCAATTCTGACGGACGGTCTTACTATGTGCCGGCAGGAACCGGGGTTGAACTTCGGCCCGGTGAGAGCATCACGCTGTGGCCTCATCAGTACCATGATTTTGACGTGGTTTCGGGAACCGGGGATGTGCTGATCGGCGAAGTGTCTATGTGCAACGATGACAATACGGATAATCGTTTCTATGAGAAGGTCGGCCGGTTCCCGACCATCGAGGAGGATGAAGTTCCTTACCGGCTGCTGTGCAACGAATATCCGCCGGCAGAGTGAGAGACTTTTTCGGCTCCAAGGGAGGTATTGCCCGATCATCAGACCGGTGATCAGAAGGGTGATTGGGCGATACCTCCGCTCATTATCGTCCATTTCGTACCCGAAAAGATTCTTTTTTTCTTTCTATTCTATCTTATCTATGTTATAATCCATGTATGACCAGAGCATTCAATGAAATTTCAGTTGAAACGCAGCAGGCTGCGGGCGGCTGTTGGAGGAGAATATATGGGCGATATAAAACTTTTAGACTGTACGCTGCGTGACGGCGGCTATATCAATGATTGGAAATTCGGTCATGATAATCTGGTGAGCATCTTTGAGAGGCTGGTGGACGCGGGGGTCGATCTGATTGAGATCGGCTTTCTGGACGAGCGGCGCCCCTTTGATATGGACCGCAGCATCATGCCGGACACGGACAGCGCAGGCAGGATTTATGGAAGGCTTGACCGGAAACAGGCCATGGTGGTGGGGATGATCGACTACGGAACCTGCGGCATCGACCGTATCCGGCCCCGCTCGGAGAGCTTTCTGGACGGCATCCGCGTGATTTTTAAGAAGCATCTGCGGGAGCCGGCGCTTCGGTACTGCAGGGAGCTCAAGGATTTGGGATATAATGTCTTCGCCCAGCTGGTCAGTGTGACCAGCTACAGCGACGAGGAGATGATGGATCTTATCCGCCTGGCCAATGAGGTGCGGCCTTACGCGGTGTCCATGGTGGATACGTATGGACTGATGCATCAGAACAATCTGATGCACTATTTCCGGCTGCTCGACGAGCATCTGGCGCCGGAGATCGGTCTGGGCTATCACGCCCACAACAATTTTCAGATGGGCTACGCCAACTGCATTGCCATGCTGTCCATGAAGACGGAGCGGACGCTCGTGGTGGACGGCACGATCTACGGCATGGGCAAGAGCGCCGGCAACGCGCCGCTTGAGCTGATTGCGATGCACATGAATAATTCTCTGGGCCGGCATTACCATATCAGCCAGATTTTGGAAGCGATCGATTCCAATCTCTCGCAGTTTTACCATCCGGCCAGCTGGGGCTATAATATGTTTTATTATATCGCCGCGTCGCACGACTGCCACCCCAGCTATGTGGCGTATCTGATGAATAAGCGGACCTTGTCCGTGAAATCCATCATGGCGGTTTTGCGCAAGCTGGAGGGCGAGAAAAAGCTGCTTTACGATAAGAATTACATTGAGGAACTGTATGTGGAATACCAGAAAAACGAGGTAAATGATGAAAATGACCGGAAGCGCCTGGCGGAGTGCCTGGCGGGGAAGGAGCTTCTGATTTTCGGCCCCGGCGTGACGGTGAAGACCCAGCAGGAGAAGATCGACGCGTATGTGAGGGCCGCCCGTCCGACGGTCATTGCGATTAATTATGTGCCTGCTGCCTTTCCGCCGGATTATATTTTCCTCAGCAATTCGAAGAGGTATCTCCAGCTGGCGACGCGTTTTACGCAGGAGAAATATACCGTTATCGCGACGTCCAATGTGACCGGAACGAGCGACGACGCGTTTGCGTATATGCTGAATTACAGCAGCCTGATCGACGCGGAGTCGGAGATCCCGGACGTGTCGCTTGTGATGCTTCTTAAGGCGCTGCTTTCCATCGGCTGCCGCAGGGTGCATCTGGCGGGTTTTGACGGCTATTCCAGCGAGACGGACAACTACCATAACATGGATATGGAGTACGATTTCGTGAAGAGCAAGGCGGCGTATCTCAACCGTTATATCAGCGGTTTTTTAAATGGGATAAAGGATCGGATGGAAGTACGGTTTCTGACGGATACGCGCTATGAGGTGTAGGCGCGACTGCGTCTGGGATGAGTGAGCGGCGATGCGTCGAGAATTGAGGAATGCAGGCACGCCGAAGCGCGGGAGGAGAGGGCTGCGCTTAGGCAGACGGCCGAGTGCGGATATGCTGCAGCCGGGCAGAGAGAAATGCGGCAGGAAGAACACCGGGAAAGGAACGGAAGAGATGACGAAGAAGGGTGACAGGCGCTACGATGTGGCGGTTTTTGACCTGGACGGGACGCTTCTTGATACCACGGAGGGAGTGCTCTCCGCGGTGGAATACGCGATTGAGAAAATGGGTTACCATAAGCTTTCCAGGGAGCGTCTTATGGAATTTCTTGGACCGCCGATTCAGGATTCGTTTGCGGCGGCTTACGGGATTTCCGGGCCGATTCTGCAGGATATCGCGACTATTTTCCGTGATCGGTATAAAGGCGAGGATCTCCTGAAGGCGAGGCCGTACGAGGGAATCTATGAGCTGTGCGGGGGGCTTCTTGCGCGGGGGATTGTGCCGGCAGTGGCGACATACAAACGCGAAGATTACGCGCTGACGATCCTTGAGCACTTTGGTTTTGGGCAGTATATGAAGAGTATGCATGGTTCGGATCATGAGAACCGACTAAAGAAACAGGACATCATCCGCATGTGCGTCGCCGAGGCGGGCGTGAGTGACTTAAGCCGGGCAGTCATGATCGGCGACACCCTTCACGACGCGGCGGGAGCGGAGAAGCTGGGCGTGGATTTCATCGCGGTGACGTATGGTTTCGGTTTTCATAAGCCGGCAGACCTGGACGGGGTGCCGAATGTGGGGATTGCGGAGGAACCGCTGGATATTCTGAAAATGGTCTGAAAACCGGCCGCGGGCCGCATTGGCGGGACAGGAAGCGGACAGGGAAACCTGAGAAAATAGATGACAGACGGTATATGAGAGGCGGATGATTATGAAGATAAAGGTTGCGAAATACATTTCCCAGTTTCTTGTGGAGCATGGAATTACAGACTGTTTTATGGTTACGGGAGGCGGCGCCATGCATCTGGACGACGCCGTCGGTCATCAGGAAGGGCTGCGCTGTGTGTTCAATCACCATGAACAGGCCTGCGCCATCGCGGCGGAGGGGTATACGCGCATGACCGGACGGCTGGCGGCCGTCTGCGTGACCAGCGGCCCCGGAGGAACCAACGCGATCACCGGCGTGATGGGCGGATGGCTGGACTCCGTCCCAATGTTCGTGCTGAGCGGCCAGGTGAAGCGGGAGACTACGATCTGGTCCTGCCCGGAGCTGGGGCTTCGCCAGCTGGGGGATCAGGAATTTGACATTGTCCATTCGGTGGCCAATATGACCAAATACGCGGTCATGATGACGAATCCGGCCGAGTGCGCCTATCACCTGGAGAAGGCCCTCTATCTGGCGCTGAACGGGCGCGGCGGCCCGGTGTGGATCGACGTGCCTCTGGATGTGCAGGGCGCCGTGGTGGAGACGGAGGAGCTGATTCATTTTGACCCGGAAGCGGAGAAGCCGTGGCAGGTGCCGAAGGTATCGGCTGACATGGCAAAGGCGATTCTTCAGAAGATCGCGGCGGCCAGGGCGCCGCTGCTTCTCGCCGGAACCGGGATCCGCCTGGGAGGGGCGGAGGAGCTGCTGTTAAAGCTTCTGGAAAAGCTCCGCATTCCGGTTGTCACCGCGTGGAACGCCAATGACACGGTGGCGTGCGACAACCCGTATTTTGCGGGAATGCCGGGCTCGGTCGGCACAAGACCGGGGAATTTTGCGGTACAGAACTGCGACCTCCTTTTAAGCCTGGGTTGCCGGCTGAATATCCGCATGATCGGTTACAATCACTACGATTTTGCGAAGAACGCGTATAAAATTATCGTGGATATTGATCCGCGGGAGCTCTATAAGCCGACGGTCCGTGCGGACATGCCGGTGAATGCCGACGTAAAGGATCTGATCGGCTGTCTCCTCGCGGCGGACTATGAGCCGCGCAGGGAACATGAGGCCTGGGTGGAATGGTGCCGCGGCCTGCTTAAGACATATCCGGCCGCGCTCCCCGCGTATCATCGGAAGGACGGGGGCCTCATCAATCCGTATATCTTCATGGATAAGCTGTTTGACCATCTTGAGGCGGACGACCGGATCATCTGCGGCAACGGCAGCGCCTGCGTCGTCACATTCCAGGCGTCCAAGATAAAGCAGGGTCAGCGGATGTTTACCAATTCCGGCTGCGCCGCCATGGGTTACGGCCTTCCGGCCGCGCTGGGCGTGGCCGTGTCCGACAACAGCCGCAGGACCGTCTGTATCGACGGCGACGGCAGCGTGATGATGAACATTCAGGAGCTTGCGACCATCGCCCATAACCGTCTGGACATAAAGCTCATCCTTTTGAACAACAACGGATATCATTCAATCCGTCAGACCCAGCGGAACCTGTTTCAGCCGCCGATGATTGGCATCGACCCTGAGAGCGGCGTGAGCTTTCCGGATTTCGGGAAGCTGGCGGAGGCCTTCGGCCTGAAATACTATAGGCTTGACAGCGAGGAGAACTGCGACCCGGTACTCAGGGAGGCGCTTGCGTGCGGCGGAGCGTGCATCTGCGAGGCTGTGGTGGACCCGGAGCAGAATTTCGCTCCGAAGTCTTCTTCGAAGGTGCTTCCGGACGGGCGTATTGTGTCGCCGTCGCTGGACGACATGGCGCCGTTTCTGGACAGGGAAGAGTTTGAGAAGATCCGATATGGAATGTGAGGGATTGCTGTAGATGAAACGTGCGATCGTGACCGGCGCGACGGGCGCCATCGGAAGCGCGCTTGTGCGGGAATTGGCGGAAGCGGGCGCGGAGGTTCTGGTCTTTGTGCGGGATGAGTCCGCCCGCAATTCTAATATTCCGGATCACCCGCTGGTGCGCCGGATATCCTGCGCGATGGAAGACCTGGCGGAGATACGCAACACGACCGGCAGGGATTGGGACGTATTCTATCACCTGGCCTGGGCGGGCGCGTCCGGCCCCGGCCGGAACGATATGTATCTGCAGAACCGGAATGTGAAATATGCGCTGGATGCCGTGGCTGCGGCGAAACGGTTCGGCTGCCGGCTGTTTGTGGGCGCCGGTTCCCAGGCCGAGTACGGAAGGGCGGAGGGAAAGCTTACGCCGGACACGCCCGTCCGTCCGGAGATGGGCTACGGCTACGCCAAGCTTTGCGCGGGTCAGATGACGAGGGACTATGCCCATCAGCTGGGGCTTGAGCACGTATGGGTGCGGATCCTCAGCGTCTACGGCCCCCATGACGGGGCTCAGTCCATGATCATGTCTACGCTCAGAAAGCTGCGGGACGGCGTCACGCCGGAGTTCACAAAGGCGGAGCAGATGTGGGACTATCTTTACAGCGGCGACGCGGCGCAGGCCCTGCGGATGCTTGGGGAGGCCGGGACTGCGGACACCGCGGGCAGTGCTTCGGAGCGCGATCGTGGAATCGACGGCCGGATTTATGTTCTCGGCAGCGGTCAGGCCAGGCCGCTGGCGGAATATATCCGGCAGATTCGGGATATCGCGGCGCCCGGGCAGCCGCTTGGGATCGGGCAGCTGCCGTATGCCCCGAACCAGGTCATGTATCTCTGCGCGGACGTCTCCGCGCTTACGCGGGATACCGGCTGGAAGCCGGAGACCGGTTTTGAAGCCGGAATCGGGGAGCTTCTGCGGTCGGATTTTAATTTCTGATATTTTTTTAACAAACTTATTGACAAATGTGCCGGCATGTGTTATAGTACTTACAACGTAAGAGGGAGTAGCACACCGGAGACGGTGAGCAGACGACGTCAGGACGATAACTATTTATCCGCATCTGCTTGAGAGACCGCAAGACTTTTACTGAAGCCTTTATGGCTGCAGTAAGAGTCTTTTTTTATCGCTGAATCTGTGGTATGATGGGGATGGAAGGAAGACGGACGAACTCTTACGGGCGCGCGCTTTGTAATTGCAACTGCAGACAAATGCGCAGAACCGGAAGGATTCTGCGCGAAACCGAAAAGAAAGGTGAGAAAAAAATGGAGACATACGATCCGGATTTTATGGAGAAGCAGAGGAGACTCATGAAAACAGCAAAACGCATGGCCGGAATTTTTATCGCGGTCGTGGTTCTGGCGGTTCTAAGCTTCGGTTCCTTTTATAACATTGGGGAGCAGGAGCAGGCGGTTCTGACCACTTTCGGCGTGGCAAAGAGCGTTACGGAGCCGGGACTTCATTTTAAAATACCGCTGATTCAGCAGGTACAGAAGGTGAACACGACGATTCAGGGGTTCGCGATCGGATACGACCCGAACAACAATGAGAGTCAGGAAGAGGATTCCCTGATGATCACCAGCGACTACAATTTTGTCAATGTGGACTTTTTTGTGGAGTACAAGGTGTCCGACCCGGTGAAGGCGGTCTACGCGTCCCAGGATCCGCTTCTGATCCTGCAGAACATCAGCCGCAGCTGTATCCGCGGCGTCATCGGCAGCTATGAGGTGGATTCGGTGCTGACGACCGGGAAGAATGAGATCCAGACCAAGGTGCGGGAGCAGATCGCGCAGAAGCTGGAGCAGCACGATATCGGCCTGCAGGTGATCAACGTGACGATTCAGGATTCGGAGCCGCCGACCACAGAGGTTATGGAGGCGTTCAAGGCGGTGGAGACGGCCCGTCAGGGCAAGGAGACGGCCATCAACGACGCCAATAAGTACCGCAACGAGAAGCTGCCGGAGGCGGAAGCCCAGATCGACAAGATCATGCAGGAGGCGGAGGCCCAGAAGACGGAGCGCATCAATGAGGCGAACGCCGAGGTGGCCAAATTTAACGCCATGTACGAGGAGTACGCGAAGAACCCGGAGGTGACCCGCCGAAGGATGTTCTATGAGACGATGGAGGATGTGCTGCCCCGGATGAAGGTCATTATCGACGGAACGGACGGCACGGAGACAATCCTGCCGCTTGACAGCTTCACGGCGACGGCGGAAGGCGCAGGCGGGGCGGCCGCGGTCGGTAATGCGGGAACAGGCGGCTCGGTCAGCGGCAATGGAAGCGCTGACGGAAACAATGCGGGCGGAACCGCTGATGCGGTAGAGTAGGCGGAGAAACGTTATGGAAGGAAAAGTGCTTGGATTTCTCATATGGACGCTTTGCGGCGCGCTGTTTCTTGGAATAGGCATCTTCGCGTTTTTTGCGAAAAAGCCGATGGGATTCTGGGCGAACGCGGAGACCATTGCGGTGGACAATGTGAAAGGCTATAACCGGGCGGTGGGGAAGCTCTGGTTCTTCTACGGCATTGCGTTCATCCTGCTGGGACTGCCGTTTCTGGCAGGGCAGAATTCCCCGCTGATCGCGCTGGTGAGTATGCCGGGCGTGATGGTTATAACGATTGCGGCGATGTGTGTTTACGTATTGGTTATTGAAAAGAAGTATCGCAGGAAATAATGATCCCGATCGATCAGGAAAGGAAAAAGTTATGAAAAAGACGATTGCAAAGACATTGGCGGTTATCATCGTGCTGGCGGCGCTCATCGGACTTGGCGGGGCGGTAGTCGTTACCAGGGAGAACGAATACAAACTGATCCGTCAGTTTGGGCGAGTGGAGCGGATTATCGATACGGCGGGCATTTCCTTTAAGGTGCCCTTTGTGCAGACCGCGGATACGCTGCCGCGGGAAATTCTGATTTATGATCTGGCGCCGTCAGACGTCATTACGATGGATAAAAAGACCATGCTGACCGACAGCTATGTGCTGTGGAGAATCACGGATCCGTTAAAATTTGCCCAGACGCTGAATTCCTCCGTGACCAACGCAGAGCGCAGGATCGACGCTGTGGTCTACAATTCCATTAAGAATGTGATCAGCAGCTTAAGTCAGAACGATGTGATCAGCGGCCGCGACGGGGAACTGTCCGAGGCGATCATGAAAAACATCGGAACCAGCGTGGATCAGTACGGCATTCATCTGCTGGCCGTGGAGACCAAGAAACTGGATCTGCCGGCGGATAATAAGGAGGCCGTCTATGAGAGAATGATCTCCGAGCGCGATAAGATTGCGGCCACATACACCGCGGAAGGCAAGTCCGAGGCCCAGGTGATCCGCAATACCACGGACCGTGAGATTGCCATCAACATTTCCAACGCCGAGGCGCAGGCGGCGGCGGTGACGGCCGAGGGCGAGGCGGAGTACATGCGGATTCTGGAGGACGCATACAGCACGGAGGAACGGGCGGAGTTCTACGCGTTCACCAGGTCGCTGGACGCGGCGCGGGCTTCGCTGACCGGCAGCAATAACACGCTGATTCTGCCGGCAGATTCGCCGATCGCGAGCATTTTCATGCAGTAACCGCCATGCGGTGATCGCTGGCATTTTCGTGCAGGAATCATTAGGCAGTAATCGCTGGTATTTTCATATAGCAACCGCCATGCGGTGATCGCTGGTTTTTTTATACAATAACGATTGCAGATGACAGACGGCGGTTTCGGGTGTATAATTCTGGTAATAAAAATGCAGGAGAGGATAGCCATGAACATATCGGTAAACCAATTTAACGGCCCGTGCAGCTGCGGGCGGGAGCACAGGATCGAAGTGAAGGACATTATGATCAGCAGCCGCGCGGCGGAGGCGCTTTATGAGTCGATGAGGCAGGGCGCGCTTTCCGGATACCGGAGCCCGATGATCATCTGCGATGAGAATACGAAGGCCGCGGCGTCGGGAAAGCTTGCAAAGGTCTGGCAGCTCTGCAGCGAGCTCGTGCTCTCGCCCGTGAATCTTCACGCGGACAACCACGGCGTGGCGCGCGTGCATCAGGCATTTGCGGAGATGGAGACGCAGGCCGGAACTTCGCGGGCCAGCGTGCCGGAGACGGAGGAAACTGCAGCTTCGCGGGCCGGGGCGGGGCAGAAAGAAGACCGCCCGGCTGGCGCTCCGGATATTCTCCTTGCGGTCGGTTCCGGAACGGTCCACGACCTGACCCGCTACATTGCTCACGAAAAGGGCATTCCGTTCGTGTCGGTGCCCACGGCGGCCAGCGTGGACGGCTTCGTATCGACGGTGGCGGCCATGACCTGGTTTGGGATGAAGAAGACGCTGCCTGCCGTGGCGCCCGCGTACGTGTACGCGGACACGGAAATATTTTCCAAAGCGCCTTGGAGGCTGACCGCGTCCGGCGTATCGGATCTTCTTGGAAAATATGTGGCGCTTGCCGATTGGCGGATCGTCCACGAGGTGACCGGAGAATACATCTGCGAGCGGATCTGCCGGATGGAAGAGGAGGCCATGGAGGCGGTGTGCCAGTGTATGGACGGCCTTAAGGCCGGGGAGGCGGACGCCTATGAGAAGCTGATGTACGCGCTTCTTTTGTCCGGTCTGGCTATGCAGATGATCGGCAATTCCCGTCCGGCCTCCTGCGCGGAGCACCATGTGTCCCATCTGTGGGAGATGGAAGTGATCAATGACCATGTGGACGCGCTTCACGGGGAGAAGGTGTCCATCGGGACGGTTCTGAATATCGGCTTGTATCACAAGATCGCATCGGCGATCCGCGCCGGGAAGTGCCGCGTGAAGCCCTACGGGGGGATGGAGCTGGAACTGATCCGTCAGACCTTCGGCGCAAAGGGGCTGTATGACGCGACGATGGAGGAAAATACGCCGGATCCGATGCTTCAGGTGGAGCCGGGGAGGCTTGAGGAGAAGCTGCCGCGGATCGCGGAGATCATCGAGGCGCTTCCGTCCGAACAGGAGATTGTGGAGCTGCTGCGGCGGGGGAACTGCGTCTATGATGTGAAGCAGATCGGTCTTACGGAGGAAATCATTCCGCTGACCATGCGTTTGTCGCCCTATGTGCGGAACCGTCTGAGCTTTAACCGGATACGGAAGATGCTGGCATACGAAGGCCAGGACTGAGGCAGAGGCGAAGGGGCCGCGAATCTGCCGGGGGAACAGGCGGCTTTGCGGATGCGGGCCGCGGCGCGGCAATCACAGGGGAGGAACGTATGGCTGAAAAATATGTAATCGGTCTGGATTACGGGACGCTGTCGGGACGGGCGATTCTGGTAAATGTAAAAAACGGCGGAACCGTGGCCCGGAGTGTGAAAAACTATGCGCACGGGGTGCTTGAGAAAGCACTTCCGGACGGGACGCCGCTTCCCGCGGCCTGGGCCCTCGCTGTGCCGGAGGATTATCTGGAGGTGCTGACGGAGACAATCCCGGAGCTTCTCGCCCGGTCAGGCGTAAAGGCGGAGAATATCGTGGGAATCGGTCTGGATGCGACGGCCAGTACATTTCTCCCGGTTGACCGCGGCGGCGTTCCGCTGTGTGAGAAGGCAGAATACGCGGCGCGGCCCCACGCGTGGATGAAGCTGTGGAAGCATCACGCAGCCCAGACCCAGGCGGATCGGATGACGGCGCTGGCCCATGAGAGGGATGAGGATTTTCTGAAATGGTACGGCGGTACGGTCAACGCGGAGTGGATGCTGCCGAAGCTTCTCCAGATCGCGGAGGAGGATCCGGATATCTGCCGGGAGGCGGACTGCTTTATGGAGGCCGGGGACTGGCTGGTGATGCGGCTGACCGGCGAGCGGACGCGGAGCATGGGCATTGCGGGGTATAAGCTGCAGTACCGGAAAGCGTGGACGCAGGGCGGGGAAGAAGGTTATCCCCCCGGAGAGTATCTTCGCAGTCTGTCGCCTGTTTTGGAACAGACGGTTATGGAAAAGCTGGGCGGACGTCCGGCAGAGCTGGGAGAGGCGGCGGGCGGTCTGACGCCGGCGATGGCAAAGCGGCTGGGGCTTAAGGCCGGAACGCCGGTGGCAGCGGCGGCGATCGACGCCCATGTGGCGACGCCTTCGGTGGGAATCTGCCGTCCGGGAGAGCTTTTGATGGTTCTGGGAACCTCCTGCTGCGCCCTGCTCTGTTCAGAGCGGGCGGCGGCTGTGCCGGGCGTTTTCGGGATCGTGAAGGACGGCATTCTGCCGGGATATTACGGCTATGAGGCGGGACAGAGCAGCGTCGGGGATACCTTTGAATGGTTTGTCAGAAACTGTGTGCCGGAAAGCTATGTCAGGGAAGCGGAAAAGGCCGGGTTGGATATTCACCGGTACCTGACGGAGAAGGCCGGCAGGCTGCGTGCCGGCGAGAGCGGCCTGCTCGCCCTGGACTGGTGGAACGGCAACCGCTCCTGCCTGTCAGACGCAGGCCTGAAGGGGATGATTCTGGGACTTGATCTGGCGACAAGGCCGGAGCATATCTACCGGGCTCTGATCGAATCCTGCGCTTACGGGATGCGCACCATCATGGAAGTGTTTGAGGCGGGCGGCGTGAAGGTCGAGAGGGTGTATGCCTGCGGCGGCATTGCGAAGAAGAATCCGATGATGATGCAGATCTACGCGGATGTGCTTGAGAGGGAGATTCGGATCGGTTCGTCGGATCAGGGTTCGGCTCTCGGCGCGGCCATGTTCGGCGCGGTGGCGGCGAAGGTTTATCCGTCCATACTCGAAGCGACCCGGGCCATGGGCCATACAGAGCCCGATTCTTACCGGCCGATCCCGGAAAACGCGGCCGTATACCGCAGGCTTTATCAGGAGTACACCGTCCTCCACGATTATTTCGGACGCGGCGGAAACGACGTGATGAAGCGGATTCGCTGTTTGCGGTAAAGACATCTTTACGTAAAGACATTTTTGAAAGAAACGACTATTCCTTTTGTCCGGATTATGATATGATAGGCGGGTGCAAAGCAGAGCAGACAGGCAGACGCAGGGCTATGATGCAGAGATATGGCCGGGGAAATGAAAGCCGGCAGTCAGGAGGATTTGCGGTATGAAGATCAGGGATATTCTGGCCGGAGAGCGGCCGACGCTCTCCTTTGAGGTATTTCCGCCCAAGACGGCGGACAAGTATGAAAATGTGGAGGCGGCGGCGAAGGAAATTGCCCTTCTGAAACCGGATTTCATGAGCGTGACCTACGGGGCGGGCGGCGGAACCAGACGGTATACGATCGACATCGCGGATACGCTGAACAATGAGTACCATGTGCCGACGCTGGCGCACCTGACCTGCGTTTCTTCCAACCGGGAGCGTGTCTGCGAAATCATGGACGAGCTTAAGGCGCGCGGGATCGAAAATATTCTGGCGTTGCGCGGGGACATTCCGCAGGACGGACATGTGGAGAAGGATTTTAGGTATGCGTCGGAGCTGATCCGGGAGATCAAGGCCAGCGGCGATTTCTGCGTCGGAGCGGCCTGCTATCCGGAGGGGCATGTGGAGTCGGTCAATAAGACGGCGGACATCGGTTTCTTAAAAGAGAAGGTGGAAGCCGGCTGTGATTTTGTGACGACGCAGATGTTTTTTGACAACAATATCATGTACAATTTCCTCTATCGGATCCGGGAGCGGGGAATCACGATCCCGGTGGTGGCGGGGATCATGCCGGTGACGCATGCGAAACAGGTAGCCAACATCTGCCGGATGTCGGGGACGTATCTGCCGGCCAGGTTCAAGGCTCTGGTGGACCGTTTCGGCGACCGGCCGGCGGCTATGAAGCAGGCCGGAATCGCTTACGCGACGGATCAGATCATCGATCTGATTGCCAACGGGGTGAACCATATTCATGTGTATTCCATGAACCATCCGGATGTGGCGGCGAAGATCCGGGAGAATCTGTCGGAGATATTGTAAGGACTGTCGGATTATGGATATCGATTACAGGGAAACGCTGCGGTATCTCGGCTATAAGAATCAGGCGGCGGACGCCGCGGTTCTGGCGCTGGTCGGTCAGTGCTGGGAAGAGCTCGACCGCACGGCGTCGCCGCGGTCGTTCTGGCGGGAGTATCCGCTGACGGCGGCGGGCGATGAGATCGACGCAGGTGTATTTAAGACCAAAAGCGGTGCGCTTGGCAGAAATCTCCGCGGCTGTGAGAAAATTCTGGTGTTTGCGGCTTCGCTGGGAGCGGGCGTGGATCTGCTGCTCCAGCGTTACGAGAAGCTGCAGATGAGCAAGGCGGTAGTGATGCAGGCCGCCGCGGCGGCGTATCTGGAGGATTATTGCGACAGCGTCAATGAAGAGCTCCGGCAGCGGTATAAAGCGGAAGGGTTGTATCTGCGGCCCAGATTCAGTCCGGGATACGGAGATTTCTCGCTGGAGTGCCAGCCGGCGATCGTGGCCGCGCTGGAAGCCGGCAAGCGTGTGGGAATCACGCTGACGGACAGTCTTCTCATGGCGCCCTCCAAGTCGGTGACGGCGGTAATCGGGGTCGGGCAAAAGCCGCTTGCGTGCGGGGTGAAGGGCTGCTTAGCCTGCGGGAAAACGGACTGTGAGTTTCGGAGATAGTCCCTTGAGAGAAGGGATGATATATGGATAGGCGGAGGAATGCGATTTATGGGCATCATGGAGACGGTCAGGGAGCGGAAGCTTTTTTTTGACGGCGGAATGGGCAGCCTTCTGGTGGCGAAGGGCCTGCAGCCGGGAGAACTGCCGGAGACCTGGAATGTGACGCATCCGGAGGTGCTGCAGGAGATTCATCTGCAGTATCTGAGGGCCGGAAGCGACGAGATCACGACGAATACGTTTGGGGCCAATGGTCTGAAATTCGGCAGCGACGGGGAATTTTCCCTGAAGCGTCTTGTGACGGCCGCGGTGGAGAACGCGAAGATTGCCAGGGAGCGGTTTGCAAAGGAGCGGCGGTCGCAGACGGACGTGGCCGGCAGCGCGGCTGATGAGGAGCCCTGCGCGTACATCGGCCTGGATCTGGGGCCCACCGGCAAGCTCCTAAAACCGCTGGGCGATTTGGCTTTTGAGGACGCCTACGAGCTTTATAAGGAAGTGGTAATCTACGGCGCGGAGGCAGGGGCCGATTTTGTGCTGGTCGAGACAATGAGCGACGGCTACGAGGCGAAGGCGGCGATTCTGGCTGCCAGGGAGAACTGCGGTCTGCCGGTCTGCGCGACGATGATCTTTGACAGGAAGGGGAAGCTTCTGACCGGAGGTGACGTGGCGTCCACGGTGGCGCTTCTGGAAGGACTCGGCGTGTCCATGCTGGGCGTCAACTGCGGCCTGGGGCCGGTGCAGATGAAGGAGATTCTGCGGGAGATCCTTAAGGTGGCGTCGGTACCGGTGATCGTCAATCCCAACGCGGGGCTGCCGAGAACCGAGAATGGAAAGACCGTCTATGATATCGACGCGGATGAATTCGCCCGCGTCATGGAAGAGATCGCCGATATGGGCGCGAATGCGCTGGGCGGCTGCTGCGGAACCACGCCGGAACATATCGCGAAGATGACGGTCCGGTGCCGGGATAAGAGGCAGGTACTGCCGGAGGAGAAGAACCGCACGGTTGTTTCCTCCTACGCCCAGGCGGTGGAGATCGGCCGGACGCCGGTGCTGATCGGCGAGCGGATCAATCCGACGGGCAAATCGAAGTTCAAACAGGCCCTGCGGGACCGCAATATCGAATATATCCTGCGGGAGGGCGTGACCCAGCAGGATCACGGCGCCCATGTGCTGGACGTCAATGTGGGCCTGCCGGAGATTGACGAGCCGTCTATGATGGAGGAGGTAGTTCGCGAACTGCAGAGCGTCATCGACCTGCCGCTGCAGATCGACACCTCGGATATCGCCGCGATGGAGCGGGCGCTGCGGATCTATAACGGCAAGGCGCTGATCAATTCCGTCAACGGCAAGGAGGAATCCATGCGGGC
>CANRHU010000026.1 GCA_947630485.1 uncultured Lachnospiraceae bacterium | reverse complement strand
CAGTCCCGAGTCCCGCAGGACCGGTCTTCACGCCGCCAATATCCTGGCCGGGCGGTTCAATCCGGCGGGAAATTACATCCGGGCGTGGAACAACGGCCTCTGGGCGGGGCATGAGGTCAGCGGCTGGATGATCACCGCCGCCGGGCTTTTAACGCTGGCAGACCAGGTGGGAGAGTACGAAAAGGGACTTTACACGAAAGCAGCCATTCGGATCCTCAGGCCCTGCGGCGCGAAGTTCTGCAACTGGGATCCCGCGGGGAAGGAACTGTTTATCTGGTAACCGCGCGGTCGGTTTTTGCGGAAAAATTCATATATTGAGACATATATTGAGACATAAAAAACTCCGGACTTCCCTCCGGAGTTTTATGATCCTTATTCGATTAGGCTCTCTCGACTAATCCGGAACGCAGGCAAGAGGTACATACGTACATCTTCTTGGTTCCTCCGTTGACTTTCACTCGAACGGACTTCACATTAGCTTTCCACATCTTGTTGGATCTTCTATGTGAATGGCTTACCGCGTTTCCGAAGTGTACAGCTCTCTCACAGATTGCACATTTTGCCATGATTGCACCTCCTTATAACCGACTAGAGCCCACTAACGACTCCACAACATATTGTATCTTACCAGATCGCGGGAGAATTTGCAAGCAAAATTTTCGCAGAAATGAAAAAACTTTGCGGGAGTCCGCGGAAAGTGAGACGCCCGTATCGGGAACGAATCTGACCCCCTGCCGGATTCGACATTTTTGTGAATAACTGGCAATAGACACGCTAGCGATAATATGCTATACTTACTTTGTGTGCAATTCCATAATCTGGCATCTGGTAAATGCGGTAAAGTGTAAGTTTAAGGATATGTGGAGATACTTTCATTAAGAAGATAATCGGTAAGGGAGGTTTCGGAATGAAGGGACGAATCAACAACAAGCTGGGCGAGATCCGGATCAATCCCGAAGTGATTGCCAAGTACGCCGGCCTGACGGCGGTGGAATGCTTCGGAATCGTGGGTATGGCCGCCATCAGCATGAAGGACGGCCTGGTGAAACTCTTGAAGCGCGACAGCCTGACGCACGGCATTACACTGAGGATTGAAGATAACCATATTACGCTGGATTTCCATGTGATTGTGTCTTATGGCGTCAGCATTTCCGCGGTTGCGGACAATCTGATCGAGAACGTCAAATATAAAGTAGAAGAACTGACCGGCATGGAAGTGGATAAGATCAATATCTATGTCGAAGGCGTCAGAGTGATCGATTAAGGAGGAAGCAGCCCGTGGTTATGAATACGATGGATGCAAAGGCCCTGCAGAAGGCGTTCCTTGCGGGGGCGAAGGAGTTAGAGTCGAAGAAAGAATGGATCAATGAATTGAATGTCTTCCCGGTTCCGGACGGGGATACCGGCACGAATATGACCATGACGATCATGTCGGCGGCCCGGGAGGTGGCGGCGATGGAAGAGCCCACCATGGAGTCGCTGGCGAAGGCCATTTCCTCCGGATCTCTGAGAGGCGCCAGAGGCAACTCCGGCGTGATTCTGTCCCAGCTGTTCCGCGGCTTTACAAAGGAGATCAAGACGCTGGATGTGATTACGACGGCGACGCTTGCAAGCGCTTTCGTGCGGGGCAAGGAGACGGCCTATAAGGCGGTCATGAAGCCGAAGGAGGGCACGATTCTGACCGTAGCCCGCGGTATGGCGGATAAGGCCGTGGAGATGGCCGCGAAGACGGATGATATTATTGAATTTACGAAGGCCGTCATTGAAGAGGGAGACCTCGTTTTAAGCCGGACGCCGGAGCTTTTGCCGATCCTAAAGCAGGCCGGGGTGGTGGATTCCGGCGGCCAGGGTCTGATGCAGGTCATGAAGGGCGCGCTCGACGGGCTCCTGGGCAGAGGGATTGAATTTACCGACGAGACGGCGGCGGCCTCCGGCAGCGGCCATGTGGATACGGCCAATCTTGAGACGGCGAATATCAAATTCGGCTACTGCACGGAGTTCATCGTGAATCTGGAGAAGGAATACGATGACGGCAGCGAGGCAGAATTCAAGGCGTATCTGGAGTCCCTGGGCGATTCCATTGTCCTGGTCTCCGACGATGAGGTGGTGAAGGTCCACGTCCATACCAATGATCCGGGACTTGCGATCCAGAAGGCCCTGACCTACGGCTCTCTGTCTAAGATCAAGATTGACAATATGCGCGAGGAGCATCATGAGCGCCTGATCAAGGACGCGGAGAAGCTGGCGGCGCAGCAGAAAGCAGAAGAGGCGGCGCGGGCCCAGACAGTGGGGGCGGCGCAGAATGCGGCGGAAGCGGCTGCACAGGGACAGGCAGAGGAGGAGCCCCGCAAGGATTACGGCTTCATCGCCGTATCCGTGGGCGACGGCTTCGCGGAGATTTTTGAAGGCATCGGCGCCGATTATCTGATTGAGGGCGGACAGACCATGAACCCGAGCACCGAGGATATGCTTAACGCTATCGATCAGGTGAATGCGGATACCATTTACATCCTGCCCAATAACGGCAATATTATTCTGGCGGCGCAGCAGGCGGCCTATCTTGTGAAGGATAAGAAGATCATTGTGATTCCGTCCAAGACCGTGCCGCAGGGCATTTCCGCGATTATTAACTTTGTACCGGATCTGCCGCCGGAAGAGAACGAGACCAATATGATTGAGGAGATGAAGCGCGTCAAGACGGCGGAGATCACCTACGCGGTCCGTCATACGGTCATCGAGGACAAGGAGATTGACGAGGGAGATATCATGGGCCTCGGCGACCATCATATCCTTTCGGTCGGCAAATCCGTGGAGACGACGGCGCTGGAAGCGCTCCGCAATATGTTGGATGAGGACTCGGAGCTGGTCAGCATCTATTACGGCCAGGATATTACCGAAGACGAGGCCAATGTGTTCTGCGAGAAGGCCCGGGCGCTTTGCCCAGGCTGCGAGGTGGAACTGAATTCGGGCGGCCAGCCGATCTATTATTATATCATCTCCGTCGAATAAGCGGCGGACGCGGAGACAGCTTGCGGGATCAGAACGGGCGCCTGAAACGGGCGCCCTTTTTGGACGGAAATCGAGGAAAGACGATTATGAAGCAGGAATACCTAAAGAAATATTTTGGCTATGACGGGTTTAGGGAAGGCCAGGAGACGCTGATCGACGGGATTTTATCGGGGCGGGACGTGCTGGGAATCATGCCGACCGGTGCCGGGAAATCCATCTGTTATCAGCTTCCGGCGCTGCTCCTTGAGGGGGTCACGCTGGTGGTCTCGCCGCTGATTTCCTTAATGAAGGATCAGGTCGGAGCGTTAAATCAGGCGGGCATTCACGCCGCGTTTCTCAACAGTTCTCTTTCGCCGGCCCAGTATCAGAAGGCTCTGAAGCTGGCCGGGCAGGGCCGGTATTCTATCATCTATATAGCGCCGGAAAGACTCCTGAATGAAGAGTTCCTCTCTTTTGCGTGCGGCGTAAAAATCGCGATGGTGGCGGTGGACGAGGCCCACTGCGTGTCCCAGTGGGGACAGGATTTCCGCCCCAGTTATCTGCGGATTCCGGAGTTTATCGACCGTCTTCCGGCGCGTCCGGTGGTCAGCGCGTTTACGGCCACGGCTACGGCCCAGGTGAGGGACGATATCATCGATCTGCTGAAGCTTAGGGAGCCGCTGGTGCTTTCCACGGGATTTGACCGGAAGAACCTGTATTTTGGCGTGGAGACGCCGCGGGACCGCTATGCGGCGGTGAAGGCGTATCTGAAAAATCACCCGGGGGAGAGCGGGATCATTTACTGCCTGACCCGGAAGATGGTCGATGACGTGAGCGGACGTCTGATTCGCGACGGATTCGCGGCGACCCGGTATCACGCGGGGCTTATGGACGAGGAGAGACGGAAGAATCAGGACGATTTCATCTACGACCGCGCCCCGGTCATGGTAGCCACCAACGCCTTTGGTATGGGGATCGATAAATCCAATGTGCGCTTCGTGCTCCATTACGGGATGCCGAAGAATATTGAGTCCTATTACCAGGAGGCCGGCCGCGCGGGAAGGGACGGAGAGGCGGCGGAGTGTATTCTGTACTACAGCGGCCAGGATGTGATCACGAATCGATTGTTTATTGAAAACAACCGGGACAATCAGGAGCTGGATGAGTTTTCGCGCGCGCTGGTGCAGGAAAGAGACCGCGAGCGTCTGAAGAAGATGACGTTTTACTGTTTTACCAATGAGTGTCTAAGGGATTATATTCTCCGGTATTTTGGGGAATACGGCGGCAATTACTGCGGAAACTGCTCAAACTGCCTGACGCAGTTTGAGACCGCGGATGTGACGGAGATAGCCGCAAAGCTTCTGGGCTGCGTCAAAACCAGCAGGCAGCGCTACGGGACGACGGTCGTGATCGATACGGTTCATGGGGCAAGTACGGCCAAAATCCGGCAGTACCGGATGGAGCGGAATCCATTTTACGGCAGTCTCAGTAAAATTCCGGTTTATCGGCTTCGTCAGGTGCTCCAGTACTTGCAGATGCAGGAATACCTGACGGTGACAGCGGACGAATATGCCATCGTGAAGCTGACGCCGCGCTCGGAGGAGATTCTGGAAGGAACGCGGACGGTTAAGATGAAGTGGGCGAAGGAATATGAATACAAACGGAACCGCGCGTCTGCCGCTTCAGACGGTGCGGAACCGCTGTTTGATAAGCTGCGCAGGCTGCGCCTGGAGATTGCGAAGGAGGAGAAGGTGCCGCCGTACATTGTGTTCTCGGATAAGACGCTGACCCACATGTGTATCGTGAAGCCGAAAACGAAGGCGGAGATGCTTACGGTGTCCGGGGTCGGGGAACATAAATTCGAGAAGTATGGGGAGCGGTTCCTGGCTGAGATCCGGAGGGCTCTTTTTTGACGAAATATTGACGCTGTGTCAGAATAGTGCTATAGTAAATGTACTGACACGATGTCAAAATATTAGAGCCGATCGATGATAAAAAGCAGGAAGGTATGAAATAGAAATGAATTTCTTGGAAAGGCAAATCGAACCAAAAAAGCAGTTTAGCGCAGGGATACGCCCGTTCAGTAACGCTTCCCTGTGGGCTATGATTATTCCATTGCTGATCGAACAGCTCCTGCAGGTGGTGGTGGGACTTGCGGATACCCTGATGGTCAGCTACGCCGGGGAGGCGACTGTCTCCGGCGTGTCGCTGGACACGATGATCTACACCATCTTTATCTATCTGTTTAGCGCAGCGGCCACGGGCGGTGCGGTTGTTGTTTCGCAATATTTAGGCAGCGGAGACCGGAAAAATGCCGACCTCGCGGCCTCGCAGATTTTCCATATCAACGCGGTGCTTTCGATGGCCTTCACGGTTGGAATGCTTCTGCTTGGAAATGCGATCCTTTCGGGACTGTATGGCAGCGTGGAAGCGGAGGTTATGGATGCCTGCCGGATTTATCTGCGCATCGTGACGCTGTCTTTTCCGGCAAATGCCGTCTATAATGCAGGAGCGGCGCTTTACCGCAGCATGGGAAAGACCCGGACGACGATGTATGTATCCGTTGCCATGAATCTGTTCAACGTGGCCGGAAACGCAGCAGGGATTTTCATCCTCCATGCGGGAGCCGCGGGCGTAGCGTGGCCGACGACGATCTCCTGGTATTTTGCCGCTTTTGTCATGGCGGCGCTTTGTCTGCGTGAGGAAAACGACGTATGCCTGCGCTTGAAGGAAGCAGTGACCTTCCGCAAAACGATGGCTCTGCGTATCTTAAAAATCGCGGTGCCGGGCGGTATCGAGAACGGATTGTTCCAGTTGGCGAAGGTGGCGCTCGGCTCTCTGATTGCTACCTTCGGTACGGTGCAGATTGCCGCAAACGGGATCGGGCAGACGATCTGGAGCTTTGCCGCTTTGGTGAGCGTGGCGCTCTCACCGGTGTATATCACGGTGGTGGGACAGTGCATGGGCGCCGGGGACGCCGACGCGGCGGATTATTATATGCGCAAGCTCACCCGTCTTACGCTTCTTCTGGCAGTATTGTGGAACGCGGCGGTTATACTCATTTTGCCTGTCATCCTGCCTCTCTACGATGTTACTGCCGAGACGAAGCGGCTGGTGTTCTTCATCGTTGTGATCCACAATCTTTTTGCCGGTATTGTCCAGCCCTTCTCCATGCCCTTGGCGGCAGGACTGCGGGCCGCGGGGGATGTGAAATTTGCCATGTACTCCGCCATTTTCTGTACGGTGGTGCTGCGGACGGCGCTGTCCTTCTTGCTGGCCCTGTGGCTGCACATGGGCGTGGTCGGGATCGCGCTGGCGATGGGAATCGACTGGACGGTGAAAGCTGTGCTTGACCTGCTCCGCTATCGGGGCGGCAGATGGCGCAGCCTGAAAGTGATATAAAAATTCTGCCGCTTTCCATATCCGTTTGCGGGAGCGGCAAGAGCACGCTTGGCAGGGCTCTTTCTGAGAGGCTGGGGTTTCATTCTATTGATATCGAGGATCTGTATTTTCCGAAAACAGATCCGTTCTATCTGTTTGCTTCTCCGCGCTCGAAGGGGGAGGTGGAGGAGCTGATCTGGGAGGAGATTCAGACGCACGAAAATTTTGTCCTGGCGTCAGTGAAGGGCGAGTACGGGGAGAGAAGACATTACAGAATATCTCGCCCGGAATCCGGATACCTGTTTTGTCGCGGTGGAACAGAGCGATATCATTGGGGCATAAAGTCGGCTTAGCTGCGTTTGCCCGCAATGAAAATGGCAACGCTTTCTGGGAGAAGATGGGGTTTACCCAACGGCCGGATCTGGTATATCGGAATCGGGCCCTTGCGGACATGGTGCGCATTGATACCTGACCAATCTTTTGTACGGACAATAGGCGATGGAGGACAGTTTGAAATACATTACGATTATAGAAGACGACGGGGCGCTGAACAATGGAATCGCGCTGGCGCTCAGGAACGCGGAGTACACATTCCGGCAGTATTTTGCGCTTAAAGAATATGATCCTGCAAAGAAGGCGGATCTGATTATTTTAGACATCAACCTTCCGGATGGGAATGGATTTGACTTTTTGAAGAAGCTGCGGCAGTCTTCGGATGTGCCGGTGATCGTGCTGACGGCCAACGACCTGGAGACCGACGAGGTTATGGGGCTGGAGCTGGGGGCGGACGACTACATCACGAAGCCGTTCAGCCTGATGGTGCTGCGGGCGCGGATCGACAAGGCGCTTAAGCGCCGGGCGTGCGCGGCGGAGAATGTGTATGCAGACGACCGGTATCGGTTCGATTTTGACCGGATGGAATTTACGGACCGGGGCGCGGCGGTAGAATTAAGCAAGACGGAGCAGAAGCTTCTGCGGCTGCTGGTGCGGAATAAGGAGCAGACGCTTACCAGAGATTTCCTGGTGGATCGGATCTGGACGGACGGGGCGGAATACGTGGATGAGAACGCGCTGTCGGTGACGGTAAACCGGCTTCGGAAGAAGCTGGACGCGGCGGACGTGATCCGGACGGTATACGGGATCGGGTATGTATGGAGCGCGAAGGGGCCGTGTGTCTGATCGGGAAATCAGAACGCATTCTCCAAATCCTTTTTAATTATATAAATCGCCGCGCCATAGTAGCAGGCAAGGATAACCAGGATCAGCAGACAGGGGATCAATACGCCGAACCGGAAGCCGACGCTGCCGATATAGGCAAATACTTTATATCCATACCGGACCATAAAGGAAGCGATCAGCAAAAGCGCCACAAAAAGGGCAGCGGCACAGGGCAGGAAAAAGTATATGGCGCTCTGCCTGCTTACCATCTTTGTTATTTCCTGCCGGTCCGTCCCGATCTGGAATAAAGTGCGATATTGGGCGCGCTGGCTGATCGTGTCTGTTGTAAGATGCAGGGCCAGGACAGTCATGCAAATGATAAAGAAAACGATACCGGAGTAAATTCCCAAAAGACGCATACTGGTTGCGGTCAGGGCCGCATCGTTCTGCTCCTGGGTTCGGAAACGGATCGGTCCGATGAAGCTCAGATAATTTTTATCCGATTGATATTTTGTCTCATACCGATCAAACAAATACTCATATCTGTCCTGGAAGGCGGCCGAAATTTCATCGCTGATCGTGCCGCAGAGACCGTATGGAATGACCTCTTTGGTGTTGGCATAATAGCAGGTACAGGCGAGATGAAGATTCTGACAAACAAAATCCGGGAAGACGAGGATTGAGTCGTCAGAGTGAAACAGATATTGTCCCAGCGGTTCGTTATGAACTGCCGGCTCTGACAGATTGAGAATGGTTCCGTCATCTAACCGAATGGCCCGGCTGCCGCTGCCTAAAGCTTCCCCGAAAGTTTCCATATCCATTTCATAATCAAGATGAACGAAAAACTCATTGTCGGCCAAAAGGATCGGTTCCATCCCGGCCATTTCCCGCATACGGTTGTAATCGGAAATACTTACAGCCAGTCTCGGCAGGTCGCGCCAGTTTTTTCTCTCGGCCGCTGTATTAAAATCCCGCTCCCATATAAAGAAGCTTCGCTGGGAAATCTCCGCCAATATTGGCATGATCACAAAGGCCACCAGCGAGACCGTGATTGCCAAAGTAGAAATCGAAAGTATTTTTGCGGTAGAATAAACCTTTTGAGAGAGGTTGCCGAGCAGCACAGAATTGATCCCGCGGTTTTTCCATTTTTTCCGGCCCCGGATGATCGCTAATATCCATACGATGGAATGATACATGGAGAATATGCCGATGATGGCGGCGGTAATCGCCGCTGCCTGAAAACGGTTGCTGATTTCCTTCGGAATGTTTCCGGCGTAAACGCCGTTTTGTCGGGTAAACTGAACCAATACCGCCCCGGTAATCCCGAAGCACAAAATCGTGATAAGAACAGAAAGAAAATAAGGTTTCTTTTTTGTATTTCCATGCAGAAAGGGTGTCAGTGGCACGCTTTCTGTATTGGATGAGATCGTTGATATGGAAAGAAAGTGTGAAAACGGTTTCTTCATCTGAAACCGCGGTTAGTCCGATTCCCAGCTTATCGCACAGGCGTTTGCACAGATAAAGCCCGATCCCTGTCGAGGTCTGTGAAGCGCTTCGCCCGTTTTCCTCGGTGAAGCCCTTTTCAAATATGCGGGGGAGGTCGCTGTCAGTAATTCCTATGCCATTGTCCGCGATACACAGCGACACTTCGTTTCCGTTTTGCTTCGCAAAAAAGCGGATGCGCGGCGATTCCGCGCGGTATTTGACCGCGTTGACAATGAGCTGGTTCAGGATAAAGCACAGCCATTTTTCATCGGAATATACGCAGTCGTCCGTTTCCGTCAAGACGATCTGCACGTTGCACTGACGGAGCAGATATCTGTTCTCCGCGATTGCCTGATGGACCACATCGAAAAGGCGGATTTCCCGCACGAGATAATCCTTCTCCGGGTGTTCGCTTCTGGCATAGAACAGGGCCTGCTCGGTATAGCGGTTTATCTGTTCAAGCTCCACGAGCAGATCGTTTGAAACATCCGATTTGTGGTTTTCGCAGATCAGCTTCATGGCGGTGATGGGCGTTTTGATCTCATGGATCCACTGCTCGATGTACTCCCTGTATTCAGCCTGCTCACGTTTGGCCTCGCTGACCTGCTCCAGCATGGATTTTCCCGACAGCTTCAGAAGACGGTAAAACACCTGATCGTCAGCCCGGCGGGGCGGCTCCATCACTTCCGGGAGCAAATAGCGTTCCTTAAGCTGTTCGGCCAAACTTAAAAGTTTATCCGTCCGCGATTTTCTGAGAAGATATGCCCCGGCCAGATACCCGCCCAAAACCACTCCCCAGACAGATAAAATCAGGATCAGGCTGTCGCGGTTGATCCCATTCAATAAGAGAAAAGCGGTCAGCGCCGCCATGCCGGCGCCGTTCAGAATAAGGAGCGGTATTTTCTGTTTCCAGTATAATTTCCCGTTCATATAAAGTACCCCTGCCGGTGCCTTGTCTTAATGAAATCGCGCAGGCCGATCGAGGCCAGCTTGTCACGGATCCGGTTGACATTTACACTCAAAGCGTTATCGTCTACATAGAGCTGATTATCCCAAAGAAAATCGATCAGGTCATTGCGCGGGCAGATTTTCCCCGCGTTCTTATAGAGATAATAGAGGATCTTCAGCTCGTTTTTAGTGAGATCGACCTGCTGCCCGTTAAATTCGAGCCAGCTGTTTTCCAGGTGCAGAGATGTATTCTGATACGGCAGGACTTCCTGATTGCCGGTTGGATAGGCCCGTTTCAGAAGCGAGGCAATTTTGGCTAACAGAATGGGCGTATTGTACGGTTTCGTTATATAGGCGTCTCCGCCCAGCATAATACTGTTCAGTTCGTCCATGTCCGTATTGCGGCTTGTCACGAAAACAATGGGGATATCGGAAAACGTGCGGATTTCGGAACACAGGGAAAAACCGTCTGTACCGGGCAGATTAATATCCAGCAGGATGAGATGCGGGGCCTGCTTTTTGACTTCGCTGATCGTTTCGGAGAAATCCGATACCGAGATCGCGTCATAGCCGTTTCCGCAGAGTATATTTTTTAATTCCGTGCGTATCACGGGATCATCCTCAATGATCATGATTTTTCGCATAGCGTTTGCACCCGTCTTTCTGAATTGCCCCATTTATATCATTATATAAGGCGCGGCGGACAAAAGCAACTGCAATTTACCCGAATCGGACTCTCGGCTTGCTATTTACCTGCTATTTACCCAATCGGTGCAACCGCTCCTGAAATTGCTGTCTTATGAGTTGATTTTGCAATGCAAATGATATATAATATATGCATCTGAAAAAAGAAAGGGGTTCTGTTTCATGGCAGGTACAACAAATTTCAGCGTCCGCATGGACAGCGACATCAAGAAACAGTGTGAGAGTCTTTACAATGAGTTGGGGGTCACCCTTACTACCGCGATCAATGTCTTTCTGCGCCAGTCCATACGGGCAGGCGGCTTCCCGTTTGATGTGCGGTTGGATCAGCCTAATAAAGAAACGATTGCCGCTATGTTAGAGGCAGAGCGGATTGCGCGTGATCCAAGCGTAAAACACTACTCTGATGTAGAAGAAGCGCTCCGGGAACTGAAACGATGAAACGCTCCGGGAACTGAAACGATGAAACGCGATATCGTCTGGACTGCCAGATTCAAAAAGGATTATAAACTGGCAATGAAACGCCATCTAGACATAGAGCTGCTGGATGATATTATCCGAGCATTGTCACGCGGCGAAACGCTGCCGGAGAAGAACAAAGACCATGAGCTGAGCGGCGATTGGGCAGGGCACAGGGAATGCCATATCCAGCCGGATTGGTTACTGGTCTACCGCGTTGAGGACGATGTACTGGTGCTGACGCTGGCCCGAACCGGGACACACAGTGATCTGTTCGGATAGTAAGATGCCGCCGTATGGGAATGGAATCCTGTACGGCGGTTTTACTAAGTGATGATGTAAAACATATTACCCAGGAAACGGTGCGCGTCGCAGAAATGCAATTTATATAAAATAAATGCAATATATACTTGACATCAGTTTTAGGGTATGGTATTTTTATGATAAATAGCAGGTAAATAGCAGGACGACGCGGTAAATGGCGGTAAACAGCGAGCCGAGCCGCAGCAGGCCGAGAGGATAAATTGCGAGCCGAGAGCGCGTGAGCAGGCCCGCCTGCAGCGCGCCTGCCAACAGGAGGTGGGAAATGAGAAATCTGAAACTCAAATTCAGACGTATCGAGTTGGAAATGTCGCAGACAATGCTTGCGGAGAAAGTAGGCGTTACCAGACAGACGATAGGGCTGATTGAAGCCGGAGATTATAATCCATCGCTTAAGCTCTGCATCGCGATCTGCAAGGCGTTAGGCACTACGTTAAATGACTTATTCTGGGAGGAGGATGGAGAAAATGAAAAACAATAAGAACATTTTAGATGAACGGCAGGAGCAGATATTGCTGCGGATCGAACACAATGGGTGCTGGCTGGCTTTCTGGGGCCTGCTGGCAGCTATAATCGTGCAGCTTATTTTAGACGTTGATTTCAGGAATCTTGCGGGGGAATGGATCGTTTTTGTGCTGCTTTCCCTGTATTTATCCGTGGGATGTATCAGGCAGGGAATATGGGACCGCCGCATGAAACCGGATGTGTCGTCGAACGTCGTCAATTCTCTGATAACCGCGTTTGCTATGGGAATGCTGGGCTTCGTTCGTACAGTCAGACGATTCCCGGACAAGATATTAGGATCCACGGCTTCCGGAATCGTATATGCGGTCATGGCATTCGTCGTCTGTTTTGTCATAATGCAGTTATTTGCCTTTCAGTTTAAGAAAAAGCAGTCCAGAATGGAAGAAGAACCGCCGGAGGGTGAGGAAAATGATAAAGCAGATATTTTATGATGATTATCGTACGGCCGATCTGCGTTTGAGGAGACCGGCCGTGAAAAAGACAATTTCAATTCCCGCTATATTTTTTCTGACGGAAAGTGTATAATATTCTCATAAAAACGGGATTTGAATAAGGAGGCGTCTTATGGGCTTCGAAAATTCACCATTATTCTATTTGATAATAAAAAGCCGACGGCATAATAAAAACCAATAAAAGCAGCAATCAGCGATATGCCGACAGCTCCGTATGAATTATTCTATGAGGAACTGCCAACCCGAAACTGAAAAAGAAGAAATAGGTAAATAAAATCTGGTACGAGGAGGAGAACTATATGACGGACAGAAAGAATACAGGGATATTGAAATGCGCGATTCTTACCATGTCGTTTGTTCAGATGGGAACCAATGGTATCGCGCCGATTCTTGCGCAAATCGCCGCAGAATTTCCGTCTGCGTCGGCTTCCGCGATCCAGTTTCTGATGACATTTCCAAGTATTTTCTGCGTGATATTTACCATGCTTGCCGCGCTGCTGTCCAACCGGCTGCCAAAGAAGATCCTTGCCCTGGCCGGTCTGTCCATTGTGTCGGCGGGCGGCGTTCTGGCATGTCTTTTCCACGGAAGCCTTGAGATTTTATTTGTGTGGGCCGCGTTTCTGGGCATAGGTATCGGAATGACAGCTCCGATCGCCCCTTCACTGATCAATGAACTGTTCAGCGGGGCGGAACGGCAGACTCTTTTGGGACTGCAGAACAGCGCGGCCAATGTCGGAAGCATGCTTATGACGTTTCTGGGAGGTTTTCTCGCCGCCGCGGGCTGGAATTTCGGATACCTGGTATATCTTCTGGGAATCCCGGGAATTCTTTTCACGCTGAAAGGGGTTCCCTCCCGGACGGTCTCCGCGAAAGACGCCGGAGAAGTCCGGCAGCCTCCGTTCAGGCTCGTGATTCTTCCGGAGATGCTCATCGCGTTTGTATTTCTGATGCTGTTCAGCTCCGGTCCGGCAAACCTCTCCATGCTGGTAGAGGAGAGAGCGCTGGGCGGGAGTGCGGTGTCCGGCGTCATGTCTACCCTGTTTTTGCTGGGAGGTACGATAGCCGGTATCCTGTATGGCAGGATAGCCGGAAAGCTTGGCGAGAAAACCATTCCGCTGGGCGGAATTCTGCTTGCTGTCGGTGCGCTTCTCATCAGCGCGGCGGGAAATGTCTTTGTACTTTCGGCGGGATGCCTCATCGCGGGTTCGTCTATCAGCATGGTAATGCCCTGCTGTATGGGGGCGGCTTCCAGACTTCCGGGTTATGAGACGCTTTCGAGCGCTATGATTCTCAGCAGCTCCAATGTTGGGGTTTTCATCATGCCGCTTCTGACCTCTGTCACCGCTGTGGTAACCAGAAGCGAGGCGACTTCTTATCGTTTCGTGGCGGTCGCTTTGATTGCCGCCGTTCTCGCGGTCATAACTGCGCTGCCGCGCCGAAAAGCCAGCTGAGATGAGAGGGTTCTTTAAATTCGTTTTTCGGGGAGAAGAGAGGAAAATCGGGAGATACTGGCATGGTCTATTATGATAAAAATGGAATTGTAATTCGGGATCTGCAGCAGAGCGATGCCCAAATCATTACCGATGAAGAAATCGCGCAGGGCTGGGATGCGACGATCGATAAATATGAAATGAGGCTGAGACACCAGGCCGAGGGCAAAGCGATCGCATTGGCTGCCGAATGGAACGGCAGCATTGCCGGATATATTAACGTTTATCCCGATGCCAAGAGCGGCGCGTATGCAAATCGGGGCTATGCGGAGATCGTTGACTTCGGCGTTCTGGAGAAATACAGGCGCAGAGGAATCGGCAGCAGGCTCATGGACATTGCGGAACGGATCGCATTTTCTTATTCGGACGTGGTATACCTTGGAGTGGGTCTGCACAGCGGATACGGAAGCGCCCAGAGAATGTATGTCAAGCGGGGATACATTCCGGACGGGAGCGGCGTCTGGTATAAAGATCAGATCTGTGAGCCGTATCAGGATTGCTGCAATGACGATGATCTTGTGTTGTATTTAGCGAAGCATAGCGTGTCGAAAACTGCGGAGAGCGAAAACACGGAAATTTGCGGAGGAAACATAATGAAACAATATATCGTGGACGCGTTTACCAATAAACCGTTTGCGGGCAATCCGGCTGCGGTCTGCGTTATGGAAAGCTGGCCAACCGAAGAATCTATGATGAAACTGGCTATGGAAAACAATCTGTCGGAGACAGCTTTTATTGTGAAGGAAGAACAAGGCTATCATCTGCGCTGGTTTACACCGGGAACGGAAGTTGAACTGTGCGGCCATGCGACGCTTGCGTCATCGTTTGTGATCCTCAATTTCTACGAGCCGGACAGCGGTGAAGTAAAATTCAACACGCTCAGTGGGGAACTGACGATCCGACGTGAGGGAAATCTGTATGAGATGGATTTTCCAACTTACGAGCTGAAGGAAATACCGGTTACGGACGCGATGGAAAAGGCATTTGGAGCGCGTCCGGTCAAAGCGGTGCTCGGACTTGATTTAATCTGCGTTTTTGATTCTGAGGATACCGTAAGAAATATGAATCCGGATCAGCAGCTTTTGACCGGTCTTGAGGGACGAATTCAGAATGCCACGGCGTGCGGAACGGAAACCGACTGTGTGTCCCGAAGCTTCTGCCCGAAACTGAGCATTGCGGAAGATCCTGTTTGTGGTTCAGCACATTGCCAGATTGCCGCATTCTGGGCAGAACAGCTGAATAAAGAAGAAATTTATGCTTACCAGGCGTCGAAGCGCGGCGGGTATCTGCATTGCAGAATGGAAGAAAATGACCGGATTATCATTAGCGGGGAAGCCGCTCTGGCAGCGGTTTCCGAAATTGTTGCGGAACTGTGAATCGACGTTTGACTGAGGAATAAGTCTGGTGTACGGTTGGACATGAGGCGGTCGATGATGATTGCCAACCTTATTCAGCTTATAGGCGAAGAAGTAATCAGTCTTGCCGATCTCGCCGGGTTTAGCGATGCGCTGAGGGAAAGGATGGAGTTTCTTTTCAGGGACAAGGCAGACGGTTCTTTGCAGTAGTTTTTCAAAAACGGACTCGGAGTTTTGAGATTTATTTTTGTCTGGAGGAACGAAAAATGCTTGAAACCGGATCGATTTACCTTGTTGTACGCGACTTTGATCAGTCGGTATCTTTTTATAAACAGCTTTTGGAAAAGAATGTTTCGGCGCAGAACAAGACGCGCTTTGCAATTTTCAATGTCGGCAGTCTTTGGCTCTGTCTGCTCAATGGAAAATTTGATGCGGAACATCCGGACCAAGTGGAGCATGCCGGAGAATTTAACCCACTCTTTGATGACTTTGTGGCGGTAACGGAAAAACAAAACAGCGGAAAAATAGTTATCAATCTGGGTACGCCCGATTTGAGGAAGGAATATGAGCGCGTCAGGGAGCTTCATATCGCGTCTGATATGACGGAAATACGATATATAAACGCGGGCCGCCCCTATTGGTTTTTCTGCTTGCGCGACCCTGATGGAAACGTCATTGAAATCACAGGCGGCTATACGCCCGAAGGAGATTTACTTTAAATGAAGATGAGCAAATAATTTTTGCGGGCAATTACAAAGGGCGTATCTATTCACCCATGGGATCAACGGGACGTTTATGGAATCGGATTATGATGAATCACGGCTTTCCCGGCTGGAGTCCCGGTGGTTCCAGTATCTGACGGCGTCGAAGCTGTCGCTGCAGAATATGGAGCGGGAGAGGGAGAAAATAAAGGAGCTGGTCTCGGATATTTCCCACCAGACGAAGACGCCGCTGTCCAATATCCTTCTGTACACCCAGCTTCTGGAGGAACAGGAGCTGGACGCGCAGAGCCGTCAGCTGGCGGAGGAGATCCGCGCGCAGGCGGAGAAACTGGAATTCCTGATCCAGTCTCTGGTGAAGACGTCGCGGCTGGAGACAGGGACGTTTTAGATGACGCCGGAGATAAACGATGTGGAAGAACTGGTCCGGGCGGCGGCGGAACAGGCCGCGGCGCGGGCGGAGGAGAAGGGGATACAGATCTGGATTCTGCCGATGGAAGAGGCAGCCGGAGCGGAAACCGGCGACTACGTAGAGATAGTTAAGCTGGAAGAACAGAGTACGGCGGTCAGCATCGGCATCGATTCTTATGAGATGTTTCGCTGTGTCCGCATAGCCGATCAGGGCGTGGGGATCGCGGAGGAGGAACTGCCGAAGGTATTCGGCCGTTTCTACCGGGGACAGAATGTCCGGCAGGAGAGCGGCGTCGGCATCGGATTATACCTGGCCCGGCAGATTGTGGAGGGGCAGGGCGGCTATATCCAGGCGGAATCGGAACCGGGCAAGGGGAGCGCGTTCCGGGTATTTCTGCCGGTGTGATAAAAGAAAGCGGATTCTTGCAGAACTGTTAGATTTCGGAAAGACTCATGAAAGGATTGCCTGCTAGGATGGGCACAGTGGGAACCGCTGCGCCAGACGGCAGGCATTTTGTATTACGTCAGTATGCGAACAAAGCGCCAGTGACGCTTTGTTTGTCTTGATTCTTTGGGGATAATCGGTTATAATCATGCCGTGCTGGACGGCCTGTCCCAAGAGAAAACGATGACGGAGGAGGCCGGGAGGAGAGGATTCATGATAAAATGTGTTCTGTTCGACTTCGACGGCGTGATTGCCGATACGGAAATAAGTAATTTTGAATACTACAAAAAGGCGCTGGAATGCTTCGGGGTCCGGCTGACGGATGAGGATATCCATGCGATGATTGGAACCGTGGGCCGTGCGTATGAGGAGAAGCTTCTGGCCCGGGCGCCGCAGCCGGTGACGCGCGAGGCGTTAATGAGAAAGCGGGCGGAGATCGGCAATACCTACGAGAACGGCGAGCTCAGCCCGTCAGCCGGCGTGAAGGAACTGATTGCCGGACTGCGGCGGCAGGGCATCCGGACGGCAATCGTTTCCTCGACCTATACGAAACTGATCGTGACGGCCTTAAACCGTATGGGGATGGCGGACCTATTCGATATCATTCTCTGCGGCGATATGTATCCGACGGAAAAACCGGACCCGGAGTGCTACCTCATGGCTATGCGCTGGCTGAACGCGAAGCCGGAGGAATGTATCGTGGTGGAGGATTCGGAAAACGGAATTCTTGCCGGAAAGCGCGCCGGAGCCCGCGTGGCGGCTTATACCGGAAGCGTTGTGAAGCAGGACGTAAGTCAGGCGGATTTCGTTATTTCATCCTTTGAGGAGGGCGGCGGGCTGCCTGAATATATACGTTCCTTCGACGGCTTGGCCTAGGATGCGGAGATGAGAAATAAAATTCAGGGGATTGTCCTAGTTTGGACGTGGACGTCTATATTCTGAAACCGGAGAATAGGATGAAATAAAACGTCCTGCGGGGAATACGAAGTGGAGAAAGAAAAAATCGAAAAAAGAGTTCGGCTGCGGAGAAAACGCAGGAGGCATTGCGGGGACTGGCAGGGCAGAGCGGCGATTCTGCTTCTGGCAGTCCTTTGGTGTGTATGCGCGGGGGAGGGCCTGGTAACTGCGGACGGAAAGGAGACCCGGACGGAAACCAACCTGGGACTTTACGCCCAGTCTGCCGTTCTCATGGACGCGGATACCGGCCGGGTTCTCTATGGAAAGGATGCGGATACCGCCCGGCCCATGGCCAGTACTACGAAAATCATGACCTGTATCCTGGCGCTGGAATACGGAAGCCCGGACGATACGGTTACGGTCTCTTCCTATGCGGCCGGTCAGCCGAAGGTCCATCTGGGCGCGCCTGCGGGCCGAAGCTTCCGGCTGGAGGATCTTTTGTATTCCCTGATGCTGGAGTCCCACAATGACACGGCGGTTATGATTGCGGAGCATCTGGGCGGGAGCGTCGAGGACTTTGCGGAAATGATGAATCAGAAAGCAAAGGAGCTCGGCTGTACGGATACCTGGTTCGTCACGCCCAACGGGCTGGACGCCTCCTCGGAAACAGAGGACGGCGCCCAGCTGCAGCACAGTACGACCGCCAGGGATTTGGCGGCGATCATGGCGTACTGCGTGTGGAAATCGCCCAGGCGGGAGGAGTTTGTAAGGATTACCGGGACGCAGAATTATTACTTTACGGATCTGGAGGGCAAAGAGGGCTACTCCTGCAGCAACCATAACGCGCTTTTGACGATGATGGACGGCGTCGTGTCCGGCAAAACCGGTTTTACCGGCGGGGCGGGTTACTGCTATGTGGGCGCGCTGGAGGACGAGGGCCGCCGCTATACGCTGGCGCTTCTCGGGTGCGGCTGGCCGCCGCATAAGACGTATAAATGGAGCGATGCCAGGAAATTGTTTGAATACGGGCTGGCCGGGTATCGGAAGGTGGATGTTTTCCGGGAACCGAAGCTGCCCACGCTTCCGGTGGAGAATGGGATTGCCGAAGAGGGCGGTCTGTCCGCGGAGGCCGCGGCTGATCTGACGATGAATCTGAAGGAGGAGGAGAAGACGCTTCCGGTACTGATGGGGGAGGGGGAGGAGGTTTCCTGGCGCGTCGAGCTGCCGGACGTCCTGAAAGCCCCGGTCCGCCAGGGTGCGGCGGTGGGGCGGGTGCTCTGTGTGCTGGACGGCCGGACGATAGGCTGTTATCCCGTCTATGCGGCGCGGGATGTCGATGCGGTCACGTGGAAATGGTGCGCGGACTGGCTGTGGCGGCAGTTTCTGCCGTGACGGAATGCGGGGCCTTGTATCGGCCGCGCAGGAGCCGGATTTCCCGCGCATATCCGTCCAGCTCGTTCGGCGTCTCCAGATAGAAGGGGAGCTCCCTAAGCGCCGGATGGTTGATGACGCGTGTCAGCGCTTCCAGGCCGATCTTTCCCTCGCCGATCCTGGCGTGCCGGTCCTTGTGCGCTCCGAGCGGGTTCATACTGTCGTTCAGATGGACGGCTTTTAAGCGCGCCAGGCCGATCACACGGTCGAATTCGTCTAAAACCTCGTCCAGATGACCGGCGATATCATAACCGCCGTCCCATACGTGGCAGGTGTCCAGGCATACGCCCGCCTTTTCCGAACATGACACGCGGTCCAGAATTTCCCGCAGTTCCTCGAACGTTTTACCGACCTCGCTCCCTTTGCCGGCCATGGTTTCCAGAAGCACCGTGGTGTTCTGCGCGGGCGTCAGGATTGCGTTCAGCATTTCGCTGATGAGAGCGATGCCGGTCTCCGTGCCCTGTCCCACATGACATCCGGGGTGGAAGTTATAGCAGTTTCCGGGCGTGGCTTCCAGCCGCTTAAGGTCGTCGGTCATGGTGCGGCGGGCAAAATCCCTCACTTTCTCATCTGCGGAACAGCCGTTTAGCGTGTAGGGGGCATGGGCAAGGATTTGCCGGATGCCGTGTTCTTTCGCGTATTCCAGATAGGCGGCGACGTCCGCGCTGTCCATGGCCTTTGCATTGCCGCCCCGCGGATTGCGCGTGAAAAACTGAAATGTGTTTGCGCCGATGGAGACCGCGCTTTGGCCCATGGAGAGGTATCCCTTTGCTGATGACAGATGACATCCGATTGTAAACATTCGCCTGTTTCCTCCTGACGTATTCTCCTGATTTCCGCGGCCGGGGGCTCCCGGCCTGAAAGAGGCGCGCCTGTCTGCGCCCGTCCATTATAGCATGAACCGAAACCCCTTGCAATCTGTCTCTTTTCGCATTATAGTAGTGGCAGATAAATCCGGCAGGATGAGGTGGTTATGATGTACAAATGCTGTATATTTGATCTGGACGGGACGCTGCTGAATACGGTTTACGCCCTGACGCGTACCATGAATCTGACGCTGGCGCGTTTTGGCCTGGATGCCGTTTCGGAGGAGGAAACCAAGCGCTTCGTCGGCGATGGATATAAGAATTTTGTGAACCGGGCCTTTTGTGCCCGCGGGCAGGAAAATCCGCAGGTATGGGAGGAGGCGTATCCGGTTTATAATCGTTTTTTTCAGGCAAACTGTCTTTACCGGGTGGACGCTTACGACGGGATCCGCGAGCTTCTCGCCTTTTTAAAGGAGCGGGAAATCTGGCTGGCCGTCGTCAGCAATAAGGGGCAGGATCGGGCCGTGGAGAATATCGAGACCGTTTTCGGGAGCGGATACTTTGATTTGATTCTCGGCGAGCGGGAGGGGATTCCGCGGAAGCCGGATCCGGCAGGACCGCTTTACGCGGCGAAGACGCTTGGCGTACTGCCAGCGGAATGCCTCTATCTGGGGGATACGAATACGGATATGCGCACCGGGAGCGCGGCCGGAATGGACACGGTGGGAGTCACCTGGGGCTTCCGCGGCCGAAGCGAACTTGCCGCTTACCGCCCGCGCTATATCGTGGACGCTCCTGCCGAAATTAAGGCGATTATGGGAAATTGAGTCGATTCCGGGTGCTCTGGTGGGCTGTTTTTTTCATTTTTTACGTAAAAATGACCACTTTGTGGGGAGATTCTGCAAAAATATATTTCCAATTTATGAAAAATGTGTTACAATGTACTGACTAACAGAAACCAATCGAAAAGGTACACTGTACACAAAGGACGAATGAGTTATGAAGAAATTGGAAATATGTCTTCTGTGCCTGTGTCTGTTTGTTCTCTGCGGGTGCAGAAGGTATGAGCGGATTGAAGCGACGACCCCGGCGCCTGTGATCGTAAGCCGTGAGTCTTCGGAAGCGGCGGACGGGACGGAGGAAGCGGCCGCACAGGAGGAGACGACGATCGTGGAACTGACTACGCAGGAGGAGACGGAGCCTCCTCTGCCGGAGCGGACGCCGAAGAAGGTGAAGGGCGTCTATCTGACCGCCTACGTCGCGGGCACCCAGAGCAGATTTGACGAAATCCTCTCGCACATCGATGAGACCGAGATCAATGCCGTCGTCATCGACGTGAAGAATGACGATGGGAGGGTCACTTTCGCCATGGATTCGCCGATCGTGAACGAGGTGGGTTCGGTACAGAAGCTGATGAACATTGATACCGTAATGGCAAAGTTAAAGGAGCGCAATATTTATACGATCGCCAGAATCGTGGCGTTCCGAGACCCTTACCTGCCGGAACAGCGGCCGGAGTGGGGACTTCATCTGGCGGACGGTTCCCTCTATCGGGACAACAATAATCTGGCCTGGGTCAACCCTTATAAGCGGGAGGTCTGGGATTATCTGGTGGAGGTGGCCGTGGAGGCCCACAAGGCGGGGTTCGACGAGGTTCAGTTCGACTACATCCGTTTTTCCACGGAGCGTGGGATCAATCAGGTCGTCTACGACGAGGCGGATACCGGCGGCCTTTCCAAGACGGAGATCATCACCGAATTCGTAAACTATGTCTATGAGAAATGTCTCGCCGAGGGAGTCTTTATGGCGGCCGATGTGTTTGGGGCTATCATCGGCGGCGGGATCGATTCGGACAACGTGGGCCAGTCCTATGGGGACATGGCGGCCAGTCTGGACTATATCTGTCCGATGATCTATCCGTCCCACTATGCGGACGGCAATTTCGGCATCGAGCATCCGGATACCCAGCCGTATGATACGATTTTGGCGGCTCTGCAGGGTTCCAAAGCGGATTTGAGCGGCTACACGAGAAACGGCGAGCACCAGGCGGTCGTGCGGCCGTGGCTGCAGGATTTCACGGCCTCGTATCTGGCGAACTACATCGATTACGGTCCGGAGCAGATCCGCGCCCAGATCCAGGCGGTCTACGACGCGGGGTATGACGAGTGGATGCTGTGGAGCGCCGCGTGCCGGTATCACTGGGACGGGCTTCGGACGCCCGCGGAAGCGGAGGCCGAGATGCGGGAGATCGAGAGCCGGGCGGCAGCCCGGAATCAGACGCAGCCGGCGCCCGAGGAGACGCTGCCGGAGGAAACCTCCGCGGAGGGAGAGACCGCGTCCGCAGCGTCACAGTAAGGAAAGAATCACAGTAAGGAAAGCATCACAGTAAGGAAGAATCTCAGTAAAGAAGGAATCTCAGTAGGGAAAGCACCACAGTAAGGAGAGAAAGGGAGCAGGTTTATGGAACGGGTTCTGCGGCCGGGAGATTTCTACAGGCGTTTGAACGGAGGGCTTTATCAGATTCTCACGGTGGCGGAGCATGCGCAGACCGGCGAGAAGCTGGTGGTGTATCAGGCGCTGCACGGTGATTTCAGGGTGTATGCCATGCCGGCAGATTGTTTTCTCGGCCGGGAGGGTTCTGAAGGATCTTCGGCGGCGGAGCAGGCGTACTGCTTTGTGCCGGCCCTGCCCCGGGAGGATATTTCCGCGCCAAAGTCGGGTGTCGGGGAGGCTGCGCCGGCCCAGGCTTCTCCCCGGGACGGCGCAGCATCGGCCCAGCCCTCTTTCCGGGACGGCGGGGAGGCGGATTCCCTGAACCCGCTCGTGGTTCCGTTTCTTGAGGAGGAAGATTTCGGCGGGAAGCTGGCGGTCTTTGCCGTTCTGCGCAAAACCGTCACCCAGAAGGATCTGGATGTTCTCTATGACGCGCTGGACCTTCCGGCGAAGGGCGGCACTGTCAGGGAGCAGGCGGATTCCATCGAGGCGTACCTGAAAATGCAGCAGAAATACAGCGGGACGCGGCTGCGTTAGCTGCCTGGTTTCACCGCGGCGATGTTTTGCCGGCGGAAGAGCTTACTTATCCGTGACGGTTCGTGCTTGCGCGAACCGTCATTTTGTATTATGATGAAAGAAAATCAAGACGGCGCGAGAGGGAGGGATTCCCGTGTTTGATATCGAGGAAGAACTTAAGAAACTGCCGGCTCAGCCGGGCGTCTACATCATGCATGACAGCCGCGACCGGATTATCTATGTGGGAAAGGCCATCAGTCTGAAGAACCGGGTGCGCCAGTATTTTCAGAGCAGCCGCAATAAGACGGCCAAAATCGAACAGATGGTATCCAGGATTGCCTGGTTTGAATATATTATCACCGACTCGGAGCTGGAGGCCCTGGTACTGGAGTGCAACCTGATCAAGGAGCACCGGCCCCGCTACAACACGATGCTGAAGGATGATAAGACGTATCCTTACATCAAGATAACGCTGGCGGAGGAGTTTCCGCGCGTCATGATTTCCCGGACGGTGAAAAAGGATAAAAGCAGATATTTCGGGCCGTATACCAGCGCGGGCGCGGTCAAGGATACCCTGGAGCTGATTCACAAGCTTTATCGGATTCGCACCTGCAGCCGGAACCTGCCCAGGGACACGGCGAAGGAGCGGCCCTGCCTGAACTATCACATCCATCAGTGCGACGCGCCGTGCCAGGGATATATCAGCAAAGAAGAATACGCGAAATCCATCGCGCAGGTGCAGGAGTTTCTGAACGGCCATTACGACGGCATTTTGAATATGCTGAAAGGAAAGATGCAGGAGGCCTCGGACCGGATGGATTTTGAAAAGGCGATCGAGTACCGGGAACTTCTTGCAAGCGTCAAAAAGGTCGCGCAGAAACAGAAGATCACAAACGGCAACGACACCGACGACCGGGATATCATCGCCCTGGCGAAGGACGATACGGACGCGGTGGTGCAGGTGTTTTTTGTGCGCGAGGGAAAGCTGATCGGCCGGGATCATTTTCATGTGAATATCGGGGCCGAGGAGGATACGCGGCAGATTCTGACCAGCTTCGTGAAGCAGTTTTATTCCGGGACGCCCTTTGTGCCCAGACAGCTTTGGGTGCAGACAGAGCTGGAGGATATGGAAGTGATCGGCAGATGGCTGGAGACGAGGCGCGGCCAAAAGGTGCGCATCATCGTGCCGCAGAAGGGCCAGAAGGAGCGTCTGGTGGAGCTGGCGGAGAGGAACGCCGCGCTGGTGCTCTCCCAGGACAAGGAGAAGATCAAGCGGGAAGAGCTTCGGACCATCGGCGCCATGAATCAGATCGGGCAGCTGATCGGCCTGGACGGCGTCCGGCGGGTGGAGGCCTATGATATTTCCAATACAAGCGGCATGGAGTCGGTGGGTTCCATGATCGTCTATGAGGACGGCAGGCCCAAGCGCAGCGATTACCGGAAGTTCCGCATCCGGTCCGTCAAAGGGCCCAACGATTACGCGTCGATGCGGGAGGTGCTGTTCCGCCGTTTCCGCCACGGGATGCAGGAAACAAAGGATTTAAAGGAGCAGGGGGAGGATGCTGCGTTCGGCAGTTTTACCCGTTTTCCGGATCTTTTGATGATGGACGGCGGCCGGGGACAGGTCAATATCGCGCTGGAGGTGCTGCGCGAGCTGGGGCTTGAGATCCCGGTCTGCGGCATGGTGAAGGACGACAGGCACAGAACGAGAGGCCTCTACTATGAAAATGTGGAGGTGCCGATCGATACCCACTCGGAGGCGTTCCGGCTGATTACCAGAATTCAGGACGAGGCGCATCGGTTTGCGATCGAGTATCACCGGAGTCTGCGCGGGAAGGACCAGGTGCGTTCCATCCTGGACGATATCCCGGATATCGGACCGGCCAGGCGCAAGGCACTGATGCGGGAGTTCAAATCGATCGAGGCGGTGAAGGCGGCGGGCGTGGAAGAACTGTTAAAGCTTCCGGAGATGAACCGGAAATCGGCGGAGAGCGTGTATCAGTTTTTCCACTCGTAAATTCCACCGCGTAAACTGCGTTACGTAAATTTCGGTGCGTAAATTCCGGTGTGTAAACTTTATTGTATAAACTCCGCCGCGGCCGGGCTCCGGGCCGGGGCTGGCAGGCCGGAGAGTTTCCGGATGACAAGCAAAGAAAAGTATGTTATGATAATAGGCGGCCGGGATGGGACAGACGGCCGCCCGTTTAAAGGAGAACCGATATGTACGGTGTGACGATTCAGGAACTGATCAATAAGATGGGGCTTCGCAATGTAACCCCGGAGATCGATGTGGAGAAAGTGATTCTGACGCATCCGGATGTGAACCGTCCGGCCCTGCAGCTGGCAGGTTTTTTTGACCATTTCGACAACGAGCGCGTTCAGATCATCGGGAACGTAGAACATGAATATATTAATCAGATGGATCCGTCCAAGAGGCGGAGTACCTACGACAGGCTGCTCTCCCAGCAGATTCCCTGTATGGTTTACTGCCGTAATATTATGCCGGATGAGGATATGCTCGATCTGTGCAATTATTACGGCGTGCCCTGCCTGGTGTCCTCCAAGACCACATCGGCCCAGATGGCGGAGATCATCCGCTGGCTTAACGTAAAGCTGGCGCCCTGCATCACGATTCACGGCGTGCTTGTGGACGTCTTCGGGGTCGGCGTGCTGATGATGGGAGAGAGCGGCATCGGCAAAAGCGAGGCGGCGCTGGAGCTGATTAAGCGCGGTCACCGGCTGGTGACGGACGACGCGGTGGAGATCCACAAGGTCAGCGACGATACGCTTTTTGGTACGGCGCCGGATATTACCAAACATTTTATCGAACTGCGCGGGATCGGGATCATCGATGTGAAGAGCCTGTTCGGCGTGGAGAGCGTGATCGACACACAGGCCATCGATATGGTGGTAAAGCTGGAAGAGTGGGACAGGGACGCGGAGTACGACCGCATGGGACTGGAAGACCGCTATACGGAAATTCTGGGCAACAAGCTTGTCTGTTATTCGATCCCTCTGCGGCCGGGACGGAATCTGGCCCTGATCATTGAGACGGCGGCCGTCAATCACAGACAGAAAATGATGGGCTACAACGCGGCGAGGGAGCTTTTGAACCGCGCGCAGGCGAATCTGGCGAAATCAAAATAGAGAGGCGGCGATTTGCTGTATGAACGACGCGTTTGTACAGAGTCTGCGCTCCCTTCTGGGGGATTGCGCGGTTAAGACCGGGGAAAGCATGGCGGCTCATACCACCTTCCGTATCGGGGGTCCGGCAGAGGTCTACGCCGCGCCGGCAGACAGCCGGCAGCTGAGGCTTGCGGCGGAGCTGTGCGGGAAGTACGGTCAGCCCTGCCGGGTGTTGGGAAAAGGCAGCAATCTGCTGGTTGACGATGGGGGGATACGCGGCGTCGTTCTCTCCACAGAGAATATGGATCAGGTCGAGATCGACGGCGTGCGGGTCAGGGCCATGGCCGGCGTTTCCCTCGCGAAGCTGGCGCGTCAGGCGCAGCTGGCGTCCCTTACGGGGCTGGAGTTTGCGGCGGGGATTCCCGGAACGCTGGGAGGCGCCCTGGTGATGAACGCCGGGGCCTACGGCGGGGAGATGAAGGATGTGCTTAAAAGCGCGCGCGTCCTTTCCGCGGACGGGACCGAGCAGACGCTGTGCGCGGAGCAGCTGCGGCTTGGCTATCGAAGCAGCTGCATTCCGGAGAAAGGATATATTGTGACCGAGGCGGAGCTTTTGCTGCGCCCCGGAAATCCGGAGGAGATTCAGGTGCGGATGGATGAGCTGGCGGTTCAGAGAAGGACGAAGCAGCCGCTTGAGTATCCCAGCGCGGGCAGTATGTTTAAGCGGCCGGCCGGATATTTTGCGGGGAAGCTGATCGACGACGCGGGGCTTCGCGGGTATCGGGTAGGCGGCGCGCAGGTGTCGGAGAAGCACTGCGGATTTGTGATCAACCGCGGCGGCGCTACGGCGGCGGACGTGCTGGCGCTCTGTGACGATGTGATCCGCATCGTCTATGAGAAGTTCGGCGTGCGTCTGGAGCGGGAAGTTAAGTATATGGGTGGGGAAGAATAAACGGAAGCTGAGGTGATGCGGTAATGGAACTGGTGGTAGTGACCGGAATGTCGGGCGCCGGTAAGACGGCGGCGCTGAAAATGTTGGAGGATATGGGGTTTTACTGTGTGGATAACCTGCCGATTCCGCTGATGAGTCAGTTTGTCTCCCTGCTTGCGTCGAATCCGGAGCGGGTGTCGGAGCGAGTGGCCCTGGGCATCGATATCCGCAGCGGTCAGGAGCTGCCGCAGTTTGACGGCATTTTGAGCGGCTGGCGGAAGGAGCATGTCTCCTGCAGCGTCCTTTTTCTTGACTGCAGCGACGAGGTGCTGATCAAGCGGTATAAGGAGACGCGGCGCAGCCATCCGCTTGCGGGGACGGGGCGTATCGACCACGGCATCGTGAAAGAGCGGGAAAAGCTGGCGTTTTTAAAGGAGGAGGCGGACTATATCTTTGACACCAGCAAGCTTCTTACAAAGGATCTGCGCCATGAGCTGGAGAAGCTGTTTCTGGAGAACCGCAGCTTTGACAATCTGTTTGTCACCGTGCTCTCTTTCGGCTTCAAGTACGGAATCCCGTCAGACGCGGACCTGGTTTTCGACGTCCGCTTCCTGCCGAATCCCTTTTATGTGGAGCAGTTAAAGCAGATGACCGGCGAGGAGGAGGCTGTGCGGGATTATGTCATGCAGGGAGGGACGGCGATGTGCTTTCTGGAGAAGCTGTATGATATGATCGATTTCCTGATTCCCAATTATGTACAGGAGGGAAAGAATCAGCTGGTTATCGCCATCGGCTGTACCGGCGGCAGGCACCGGTCCGTGACGATCGCGGAGGCGCTTTACCGTCATATGCGCGCGCTGCGGCCCATGGGACTGAAGCTGGAGCACCGGGATAAGGATATCGGCAGGCGGATTGAAGTGCCGGTATCCGGTCAGTGAGGTGTCCGTTATGTCCTTCTCATCCAGCGTGAAAGAGGAACTTTCGCGGCAGCTCAGCCCGGCCAGACATTGCCAGATCGCTGAGATTGCCTCGATTCTGAGTCTCTGCGGGAAGGTTCAGACGGATGAAAATGAATGTTTCCGCATCCTGCTTGCTACGGAAAACGCAGCAGTTGCAAGAAAGTACTTTACATTATTAAAAAAAACATTTAATATAAAGACAGATATCGTGGTCAGGCAAAATACCAGTCTGCGCCGAAACCGGTCATATATGGTCACTGTTTCGCAGGATAAGGACGCGAGGAAGGTTCTCGCGGCGGCGAAGCTGACGGATATGGACGGGCGGATTGGGGAGGATCTCCCGGTGGTGAGAAATCTCGTCATCCAGCGCGGCTGCTGTAAACGCGCTTTTCTGCGCGGCGCCTTTCTGGCAGCGGGTTCTGTCAGCGACCCGGAGCGGTTCTATCACTTTGAGATCGCCTGTCTGACGGAGGAGAAGGCCGTTCAGATTCGTGATGTGATTGCCGCATTCGGGATCGATGCCAGGATTGTGGCGCGCAAAAAATACTTCGTGGTCTATGTCAAAGAGAGCGACCAGATCGTGGATCTTCTGAACGTAATGGAGGCCCCCCAGGCCCTGATGGAATTTGAGAATATCCGGATCGTGCGGGAGATGCGCGGCAGCGTCAACCGGAAGGTCAACTGCGAGACTGCGAATATCCAAAAGACCGTATCTGCGGCAGTGAAGCAGATCGATGATATCATTTTTATCAGGGATACCGTGGGGTTTGACGGTCTGCCTGACGGCCTGGCTGAGACAGCCAGACTGCGGTTGGAGAAACCAGAGGCTACACTGAAGGAACTTGGCGAGTTCCTGCATCCGCCGGTGGGCAAATCGGGGGTGAACCACAGGCTGAGAAAGCTTAGTAACCTAGCGGAAGATTTGCGGGAGGAACGCGGATTCGGACGGTCTTCGGGCCGGACGGAGGAATGAGGAGGAAAGAGTTATGCAGAAAAAATCGATTACAATTGAGTTGGATCCAGGCTTGGAGGCACGTCCGGTGGCGATGTTAGTGCAGGTGGCCAGCCAGTATGACAGCAGCATCTATGTGGAAAGCGATTCCAAAAGGGTGAACGCCAAGAGCATCATGGGAATGATGACCCTGGGACTTTTGCCCGGCGTAAAGATTTTAGTGACGGCGGACGGCTCCGACGAGGAGATGGCGATTGCCGGCATTGAGAAGTATCTGACGGAGGGCTGATATACAGATTGCCGCCGATCAAAATCACGGCAGGATGCATGGGTTTTGCCGCAGGCGGAATCGAGGACAGAATCTTGCAGTCTGGGGTTTGGAAGACGCCCGGACTGCAAGTTTTTTGTATTTCCATGCGAAGAAAACGCCGGTGACGCTTTCTTCGTATTTCCATGCAGAAAGTATGCCGGTGACATGCTTTCTGTATTTCCATGCAGAGAATGTGCGGGAAACGGGGGGCGCGCTTCCCGCATCGAAAATCGGAGGTGGTACGCATGGCATTTACACATCTTCACGTTCATACGGAGTACAGTCTTCTGGACGGCTCGTGCAAGATCGGGGAGCTGGTGGCAAGGGCGAAAGAGCTTGGCATGGACAGCATGGCGATCACGGATCACGGCGTGATGTACGGCGTCATTGATTTCTATAAGGCGGCCAGGGCGGCCGGCATCAAACCGATTCTGGGATGCGAGGTCTACGTGGCGCCCGGCTCCCGGTTCGACAGGGAGAACGTGCGGGGCGAGGACCGATATTATCATCTGGTTCTTCTGGCCGAGAACAATGAAGGCTATCAGAATCTGATGAAAATTGTCTCCAAGGGCTTCGTGGACGGTTTCTATTACCGGCCGCGCGTGGACTATGAGATCCTGCGCCGGTACCATCAGGGAATCATCTGCCTCAGCGCCTGCCTGGCCGGCGAGGTGCAGCGCTATTTGGAGCGGGGGCTCTATCAGCAGGGAAAGGAGGCGGCCCTGCGCTATCTGGACATCTTTGGGAGCGGCAATTATTTTCTGGAGCTGCAGGATCACGGCATTCCGGCGCAGAAGACGGTGAATCAGGCGCTTATGAAACTGAGCCGCGAGATCGGCGTCCCGCTGGTGGCCACCAACGACATTCATTACATCAACGCCGAGGACGCGGCGGCCCACGATATCCTTCTGTGCATTCAGACGAACAAGAAGGTCACGGACGAGAACCGGATGCGCTACGAGGGCGGCCAGTATTACTGCAAGTCGGAGGAGGAGATGCGAAGGCTTTTCCCCTATGCGCAGGAGGCGCTGGACAATACGTATGAGATTGCGAAGCGCTGCAATGTGGAGATTGAGTTCGGCGTAACGAAGCTCCCCAAATTCGATGTGCCGGACGGTTATGACTCCTGGACCTATCTGAATCATCTCTGCGACGAGGGATTGGCAAAGCGTTATCCGTCAGATCCGGACGGCTCCCTGCGGAAACGCCTGGACTATGAGCTTGGCGTGATTCAGAGCATGGGATACGTGGATTATTTCCTGATCGTGTGGGATTTCATCCATTTCGCCAAATCGAGCGGAATCAGCGTCGGGCCCGGCCGCGGTTCCGCGGCCGGTTCCATCACCTCGTACTGCCTGGAGATCACGGATATCGACCCGATCCGCTATAACCTTCTGTTTGAGCGGTTCCTGAATCCGGAGCGCGTCACCATGCCGGATATCGACATCGATTTCTGCTTCGAGCGCCGGCAGGAGGTCATCGATTATGTGGTCCGCAAGTACGGCAAGGATCAGGTGGTGCAGATCATTACCTTCGGTACGCTCGCGGCCCGCGGCGTCATCCGGGACGTGGGGCGCGCCCTGGATATTCCGTATAATAAATGCGACGCCGTCGCCAAGATGATTCCTAGGGATCTGGGAATCACGCTTGAGAAGGCGTTAAAGGCCAGCCCGGACCTGCGCAATGCCTATAACGAAGACGAGCAGGTCAAATATTTGATCGATATGTCCATGCGGCTGGAGGGGCTGCCGCGGCACGCCTCCATGCACGCGGCCGGCGTTGTGATCAGCCGGACGTCGGTGGACAACTATGTGCCTCTCTCAAGGGCGGCGGACGGTTCCCTGACCACCCAGTTTACGATGACGACGCTGGAGGAGCTGGGGCTTCTGAAAATGGATTTCCTCGGGCTGAGGACGCTTACGGTCATTCAGGACGCCGTTTTGCAGATTGAGAAAAATTATGGCGTAAAGCCGGACTTTAACACGATGGATTATAACGACCCGGCCGTCATGGAGCTGATCGGGAGCGGCCGTGACGACGGCATTTTCCAGCTTGAGAGCAGCGGGATGAAGAGCTTCATGAAGGAGCTCAAGCCGGAGACGCTGGAGGATATCATCGCAGGCATCGCGCTGTACCGTCCGGGTCCCATGGAATTTATTCCGAAGTACCTGAAAGGGAAAAATGAGAAAAGCTCCGTGACATATGATTGTCCCCAGCTGGAGCCGATCTTAAGCGCTACCTACGGCTGCATCGTCTATCAGGAGCAGGTCATGCAGATTGTCCGCGATCTGGCGGGATACACCATGGGAAGAAGCGACCTGGTGCGGCGCGCCATGTCGAAAAAGAAAGCGTCCGTCATGGCGAAGGAGCGGCAGAATTTTGTCTACGGCAATGATGAGGAGGGCGTCCGCGGCTGCGTTAGGAACGGGATCGACGAGAAGACGGCCAACACGATTTTTGACGAGATGACAAGCTTTGCGAGCTACGCGTTCAATAAGTCCCACGCGGTCTGCTACGCGGTGGTCGCGTTCCAGACGGCATGGCTGAAATGCTATTATCCGAAGGAGTTCTTCGCGGCGCTGATGACGTCCGTCATGGAGAATACGAACAAGATTTCCGAGTACATTCTGACCTGCCGCCAGATGGGCATTCCGATACTTCCGCCGGATATCAACGAGGGGGAGAGCGGCTTCACCGTGTCAGGCGGGGCGATCCGCTATGGACTTTCCGCCATCAAAAGCATCGGCCGGGCGGTCGTGGACACGATCGTGGCCGAGCGCGAGGCAAACGGCCCGTTCCGCACGATGGATGAATTTGTGGAGCGGATGAGCAATAAGGAGGTCAACCGCCGGACCCTGGAGAGCTTTATCAAGGCGGGAGCGCTGGATTCCCTGCCCGGAAACCGCCAGCAGAAATGCATGGTGGCGCCGGATATGCTGGAACAGAAGAATAAGGAGAAGAAAAACGCCATGGAAGGCCAGATATCCCTGTTCGATTTCGCGGCGGAGGACGACAGGAGGAATTTCCAGGTGACCTTCCCCGACGTCCCGGAGTATACGAAAGAAGAGCTTCTGGCGTTTGAGAAGGAGATGCTCGGTATTTATATCAGCGGTCATCCCCTGGAGGCCTATGAGAAGCTCTGGCGCGCCAATGTGACCGCCGTGACCACGGATTTCATGGTGGATGAGGAGACGGAGAAGGCGGCCGTCGCGGACGGCGTGAAGGCCACCATCGGCGGAATGATCACGAATAAGTCTGTAAAGGCTACAAAGACCGGTCAGATGATGGCTTACGTGACGGTGGAGGACCTGGTCGGCAGCGTGGAGGTTTTGGTATTTCCAAGGGATTATGAGAAGTACAGGGACGTTTTGGAGGAGGACGCTAAGGTGTTCATCCAGGGGCGCACCTCCATCGGCGACGATCCTGTGGGAAAGCTGATCTGCGAGCGCGTGATTCCCTTCGACAGTCTCCCGAAGCAGCTGTGGCTGCAGTTTGCGGACAAGGAGGCTTATGACGCGCAGATCGGGGCTGTCATGGATTGCCTCAAGGATTCGGACGGCCGCGACGGCGTGACGATTTATCTGGCGAAGGAGCGGGCGCGGAAGGTGCTGCCGCCGAACCGGAGCGTATCCTGCGACAGCGGACTTCTTTCGCATCTTTACCAATTATTGGGTGAAAATAATGTCAAAGTCGTGCAAAAAAATATTGAAAGTCTCGGTAAAATGAATTAGAATAGCTGTGTATACAGATGCGTACAATCCATAGCATCGCAGTTGGATAACAGGAGGTTAAGCATATGGCAAAAACGGTAAAGACGATCGGCGTCCTGACAAGCGGAGGCGACGCTCCCGGTATGAATGCGGCAATCCGTGCGGTCGTGCGTACAGGCATCAACAGAGGCCTGAAGGTGAAAGGCATTATGAGGGGATATGCCGGACTTTTGGCGGAAGAGATCGTCGATATGAAGACAACCTCGGTTTCCGAGATTATCAATAAGGGCGGAACGATTCTTTATACGGCCCGCTGTATGGAGTTTATGACTCCCGAAGGGCAGCGCAAGGGCGCGGAGATCTGTAAAAAGCACGGGATCGACGGTATTGTCGTCATCGGAGGCGACGGCTCCTACCGCGGAGCGGGGAAGCTTTCCGCGCTCGGCATCAATACGATCGGCGTGCCCGGCACCATCGATCTGGATATCGCCTGCACAGACTATACGATCGGCTTTGACACGGCTGTAAATACGGCCATGGAGGCGATCGACAAGGTCCGCGATACGTCCACTTCCCATGAGCGTTGCAGTATCATCGAGGTAATGGGCCGTCATGCCGGCTATATCGCCCTCTGGTGCGGTATCGCCAACGGCGCCGAAGATATCCTGCTTCCGGAGAAATACGACGGAAATGAACAGGTGCTGATTAACCATATTATTGAGAACCGCAAGATCGGCAAAAAGCATCACATTATCATCAACGCCGAGGGAATCGGCCACTCCACCTCCATGGCGCGCCGGATTGAGGCAGCCACCGGAATTGAGGCGAGGGCCACGATCCTGGGCTACATGCAGCGCGGCGGCCGTCCCACCTGTAAGGACAGGGTTTATGCCTCGATTATGGGCGCCAAGGCCGTGGAGCTTTTGGCGAACGGCGTCAGCAACCGCGTCATTGCGTACAAGAACGGCGAGTACACGGATTTCGATATTCAGGAAGCCCTGGCGATGCAGAAGGATCTGCCGGAGGATCAGTATGAGATCAGCAGGCTGCTGACCCGATAGATTATGGCGAACGTGGTACTGTGCGGCGCCAGCGCCTATGAGCAGAAATACTATTTTAACCGGCAGTTTGATTCCCTTCCGCAGGCTGTGAAGGATGAACTCCAGATTCTGTGCGTCCTGTTTACGGAGGACGTCGGAGGAGTGCTGACGCTTATGTACGATGAGGAGGGGAATCTGCAGTTTCAGGTGACGGCGGCTGATGACGATTTCGACTTCGACGAGATTGGAAGCGGTCTCAAGATCTGGCAGTACCAGAAGGAAAAGAGAGAGCTTCTGGAGTCGTTGGAACTGTACTACCGCGTGTTTTTCCTTTCACAGCCGAAGCCGGACAGTTAGCGGCACGTTTTCAGTGTCGGCAACTTGAGAATTTTCGATTGTTCGGACGGTACAGTATGGAGCAGAACAGGGAACTGAAAATCGGTAATGTCAAGCTGAAAAATTGTCTGATATTAGGGCCTATGGCAGGGGTGACGGATCTGGTGTTCCGCAGACTTTGTGAGGAGCAGGGCTGCGGGGCGGCGTATACGGAGATGGTCAGTGCCAAGGCCCTGTTTTATCATACGGACGCGCTGGACGGTTTCCTCCGTGAATCGGCCGGCGCGCCGCCGAAGCCGGGCTGGGCTTTTCGCGGGGCGGATAAAACCTTTGGACTGATGCGGGCGGATGAAGGGGAGGGGCCGGTGGCCCTGCAGCTGTTCGGCTCGGAGCCGGAGATTATAAGCGCGATGGCAGCCCGGGCGGAGGAAGGACCGTACGCCTGGATTGATATCAATATGGGCTGTCCTGTGCCGAAAATCGTGAATAACGGCGAGGGCTCCGCCCTGATGAAGGATCCCCGGCAGGCGGAAAGGATTCTGAAGGCTCTCGTGCGAAGCGTAAAAAAGCCGGTAACCGTGAAATTCCGCAAGGCGTTCGACGATAATCAGGGGGATGCCGTGGAATTTGCCAAGATGGCGGAGGCGTGCGGCGTGTCCGCGGTGGCCGTCCATGGAAGAACCCGGCAGCAGTTTTACAGCGGACAGGCAGACTGGGACGTGATACGGCGGGTGAAGGAGGCGGTCCGGATTCCCGTCATCGGCAACGGCGATCTTTTTACGGCCCGTGATGCGGCCGCCATGCTTAACCAGACCGGCTGCGACGGCCTGATGATCGCCCGCGGCGCAAGAGGGAATCCCTGGATTTTCCGGGAGATTCTTTATTATCTGGAGACCGGAGAGGAGAGAAGCCGGCCGGCGCCGGAGGAGATCTGCGAGATGCTTCTGCGTCATGCCCGGCTTCTTATCGAAGACCTTGGGGAAAAGCTCGGCGTCTGTGAAATGCGCAAGCATGTGGTCTGGTATACGGCCGGTCTTCCCCATTCCTCCCAGCTCAGGAACGCTGTGAATCAGGCGGAAACTTACGAAGAATTAAGGCGGCTGATCAGCGGTTTTGCCGCCTGTTTTATATCATAATCGCTTCTTGACAATATGTACCACTTGGGATATAATACAGCGTAATGCAGAGAGTGGAAGGGCTTTTTGCGAAGAACTAAATTGTAAGGAAGGTAACTGAAGTTATGGCGGAGAAGAAGAACATTTTAACGTATGCGGGGCTGAAGCAGTATGAAGATGAGCTTCAGAATTTGAAAGTGTTCCGAAGAAAAGAAGTGGCCGAGAAGATCAAGGAAGCCAGAGAGCAGGGGGATCTCTCAGAGAATGCCGAGTACGACGCGGCGAAGGATGAGCAGAGGGATATCGAGCTTCGGATCGAGGAATTGGAGAAGCTTCTGAAGAACGCGGAAGTCGTCGTGGAGGATGAGGTCGATCTGGAGAAGATCAGTGTCGGCTGCAAAGTGAAAGTCTATGAGATCGACTTCGACGAGGAGATGGAATTCCGCCTGGTGGGCTCCACGGAAGCCAACAGTCTCCAGAACAAGATCTCCAATGAGTCCCCGGTGGGCAAGGCCCTGATCGGGAAGAAGGTCGGAGACGTCGTCGATGTGGAGACGCAGGTCGGCGTCATTCAATATAAAGTGCTGGAGATCCAAAGGGTCTGAACCGGCAAAGTATCAAATACGAAGAAAGCGTCACTCGCGCTTTCTTCGCATGGAAATACAGAAAGTGTGCCATGGGCACCTTTTCTGAATGGAAAACAGGCGGCCGGCCCGGTGACGGGGCTGGCCGTTATGGGATAGAAAATGAAGGAGAGAACCGATATGCCAGAATTCACAGCAGGACAGAACAGCAGCCAGGATGTCAGCCAGCTTCTTAAGGTGCGCAGGGATAAGCTTGCGGAGCTTCAGGCGGCGGGCCGGGATCCGTTTCAAATCACAAAGTACGATGTGACCGTCCATAGCGCAGACATTAAAGATAATTATGAAGAGTGGGAGGGCAGGGAAGTTTCCGTCGCGGGGCGCATGATGTCCCGGCGTATCATGGGCAAGGCCTCCTTCTGCAACCTTCAGGATTTAAAGGGCGATATCCAGTGCTATGTGGCCCGCGACAGCATCGGGGAGGACTCCTATAAAGATTTCAAAAAAATGGATATCGGCGATATTATCGGGATCCGCGGTACGGTCTTTACCACGAAAACCGGCGAGATTTCGATCCACGCTTCTTCCCTGACGCTTTTGAGCAAGAGTCTGCAGATTCTGCCTGAGAAGTACCATGGCCTGACCAACACGGATATGCGTTACCGTCAGCGGTATGTGGATCTGATCATGAATGAGGACGTGAAGAAGACGTTCGTCATGCGCTCGAAGATCATCAGCAGCATCCGCCGCTATCTGGACGGACAGGGCTTTTTGGAGGTGGAGACGCCGATGCTGGTTTCCAACGCAGGCGGCGCGGCGGCGCGGCCCTTTGAGACCCATTATAACGCCCTGGATGAGGATGTAAAGCTGCGTATTTCCCTGGAGCTGTACTTAAAGCGTCTGATCGTAGGCGGTATGGAGCGTGTCTATGAGATTGGCCGCGTCTTCCGCAATGAGGGCCTGGACACGAGGCATAATCCGGAATTTACGCTGATGGAACTCTATCAGGCGTATACGGACTACCACGGCATGATGGACCTGACGGAGAACATGTTCCGCCATGTGGCCCAGGAGGTCTGCGGCACGACCATGATCACTTATTCCGGCGTGGAAATCGATCTCGGAAAGCCTTTCGAACGCCTGACCATGATCGACGCCATTAAGAAATATACCGGCATCGATTTCGAGGAGATTAAAACCACGGAGGAAGCGAGGAAGCTGGCGGATGAGAAGGGCGTCCACTACGAGGCACGCCACGTCCGCGGCGACATCATCAACCTTTTCTTCGAGGAGTTTGTGGAGGAGCATCTGATTCAGCCGACCTTTATCATGGATCATCCGGTGGAGGTCAGCCCTCTGACCAAGCGCAAGCCAGACAAGCCGGAGCTGGTGGAGCGCTTTGAGCTCTTCATCTACGCCCGCGAGATGTGCAACGCCTACTCAGAGCTGAACGACCCGATCGACCAGCGGGCCCGCTTCGCGGCCCAGGAGGCGGCGTTCGCGGCCGGGGACGAGGAAGCCAACCATACCGACGAGGACTTCTTAAACGCCCTGGAGATCGGTATGCCGCCGACCGGAGGAATCGGCTACGGCATCGACCGCCTGGTGATGCTTCTGACGGATTCACCGGCGATCCGGGATGTTTTGCTGTTCCCGACAATGAAGACTTTATCGTAAAGAATGACGTATTTACGCGGTTTTTCGGGTGTCGGATGACGCCAATGACGCCAATTTGACGCCAATCGATGCAGGAACGGATGTTCGAAAATGTGCATATGGCTGAAAGTGCATAAAAATGACCTATAAGTACACGTGGTGTGTACTTTGAGGACGTCGGGGCCGTATTTAAAAAGTGCGCAATACGAACAAAGCGTCGCTGGCGCTTTGTTCGCATACTGACGTAACAAAAAAAGAGTATCAGCTTATCCATCAGGAGCGGCTGGTACTCTTTTTGTGAATTTGCCAACAGAAAGTGATTGAAGGACGGAGATTCATCGGATATAATAAATATAAAGGCATTAGCGGATGGAAGCGGGAAGTCCATTGATTCGGACAACTGACGGCTTGTTTATGATAATATGAGTGACGGGAGTGATAAATGATGACTGTGCTTAGAAAGGATGCTATGGCTCTACTGGAAAGGATACCGGAAGACAAGTTATATTTTATGATACAGATCATGCAGGGGATAGATGGACTTTATGGGACAGAGCGACTGACTGCAAAAGAACATGCATTTGAGGAACTGGAACATCTCAGGAAAAGCGTTCCTGAGTTAGATTATGACAGGGAGCTAAAAAATTACAGAGAGGAAAAGTATGGGAATGCGGATATTAGTTGATACTAACATTCTTCTTGATTATATACTGTGCCGGAGTCCTTTTGATTCAGCAGCCAGAAGAATCCTGGTCGCATGCAAACAAAATAGGGTAACAGGCTGTATTGCGGCACATTCTGTATCTAATATTTTTTTCATATTGAGGAAAGCGTACAGTGTGGATGAGCGAAAGAGTATTTTGCGGAATCTGTGTGAACTGTTTGAGGTAGAGGGGATCGATAAGGCAAAAATACTGGATGCGTTAGCAGACGACAATTTCTCTGATTTTGAGGACTGTTTGCAGATGCAGTGTGCGGTGTCCTTCCGGGCGGATTATATTGTGACAAGGAATCGCAATGATTTTGTTGGCGGCAGTATACCTTGTGTAGATCCGGATGAATTTTGTGAGATGCTCTGATCCGGCGGATCTGTACCATTTTTGTACCAGACAGCGGTACGGATAGCGGCAGAAACGTAGAAATACATGGGCTAGGGTATTTGCGCTTTTTTCGGGGGACGACTGATCCAAATGATCTCAATTTGCCCCCAATCGATGCAGGAACGGATGTAAAAATAAGAGTATCAGCTTATCCGTCAGGAACGGCTGGTACTCTTTTTTGTTACGTCAGTATGCAACAAACGCGCCAGTGACGCGTTTGTTGTATTTGAATGAAAATCAGTGGATCTTCGCAATGCCCTCGTACAGGATTTCAACCTTATCGAGTATCCGTTCGTTGATATGGTAATGACCGCAGTACCATCTTTTGTATTCTGCAGAACGCTCGATCAGGTCGAGGTAGTCCGTCAACATGTTTGGTTTGTAAAGCCCTTCGCTAAATCTTGCCTGGATACTGGTGGGCAGGCAGTGGGTGATGACATAGTCTACCTTGCCGCCGTGCTTTTCCAGGTTCCTGATGCCGTTCTCCATTTCCGAGGCACTTGGCAGTTCCTCGGGCCACCATGATTCGTGGATTACGCGGTACAGCTTGCCGGCGCGGTTCATAGCGTGACACTCGCGGCGAAATGCTTCGTCACTTACGAAGGCGGCGCGGTCCAGAATCCCGTCCTGGATGTCGCGTGATGAAGCCCCGCCGAAAGCGAAGAAAGACATACCCTCCAGCTCAAAAACTTCCCCGCGCATGAGGTGGTAGATGTGCGGCATGATCCGGTGCGCTTTTCCGCCGTGAAAATCCACTACCGGATATTTGTACAAAAGATCGAAATTTTCGTGGTTCCCATCGACAAACAGAGTCGTAAAACTGCGGTTGCTCAGTTCCCGCAGCCGTTTCCGTTCCCCGTCATCGCCGTACCACACACCGCCGAAATCGCCGCAGATAAGGACATAGTCGTCCTTTGTCATTCCTTCCTGTTCCCGAAAGCGCCGCTTCTCAAACCTTCTGAAGTCTGCATGGCAGTCGCCGGTTATATAGATCATTTTCTTTATTTCTCCTTAGACTCGGTGTGCGGATCGTTCAGCAGCTCCAAGTAGCGCGGCGGTACTTCTCCGGCAAGCCATAGGCCGTTGACGGAGCGGAAGAACGGGTACCCATCCCTGTGAATCTCCCCGCTTTTGATCCTGAACACCACTGGTTTGCCGTGGCGGCGGCCTACCTCCACCGCCGTTCCGACATCCTCCGAAATATGGACATATATTCGCTCCATCGGCAGGATCCCTTTTTCAAGGATGCTCCCGATGCTTTTTTCCGCCGTACCATGATAAAGGAACTCCGGCGGTTCCATTTCCTCCGGCTCCGGATCCACTTTCACACTGTGCCCGTGATTTGCCCGGATGCGTGTTCCATCGCTGCTGATGGAATATCTCTGCTTTGCGTCCGTGCGCACGATTTCCTCCAGCACATCCCTGGTGATGGGTTGGGTTTTCGATACTCCATCGATCAGATCATCCACGACGGCCCAGCCATGCTCATCCAGGGTAATGCCTGCGGCCTCAGGATTGTGACGCAGGACATAACTTATATACTTGCTTAGTTTGACGTATTGCAAATTACATACCTCATCTTATACTTACAAACGATGTCAATGGGCAACAATATCTATCCCTGGTACTTGGTTATACCATTAATCAAAGAAAAAGTCCAGAATTTTGCGGCCTGCAAGACTTTCCGCGGACGTTAACGTCAATCATGTCATCATGACCCATTGGCCGGCCTTTAGATAGAATACGAGTTTAAATCCCGCAGAAGTCCTTCGATTACAGCATCACATCTATATTCTCTGTCTGGCGGACCAGAATGATTCTTATCCTCTGAATAAACTTCAAGAGATTCCTGCATATGTTGAGGTATTTTCTTTGCAACACAAAACTAACTTATATGCGGCAGGAGAGCGATGGTGACGCATTAGGTTGCCAGCCTGCATCGGGCAATAAAAGAAGAAGCCAGTACATGCGCGTTGGTTTCCTGTTACCGTTGGGCCGTCATCCGGGCATTACACCAAGGTTTTCCGCTTTGGCGCTTTTGTGCCGCTGCGTTTTGCCCGCGGCGCCGTGATGCCCTGTGGCTCCCTTACGGCTGTTTCGGTTACCTGCGGCGGCTGCTTTATTGTTTCCTCGAAATGGCTATAACGGCAGTAATACCGGAAGGGAATCGTAATCCCGACCGGGCCGTTCCGCTGTTTCAGGACAACCAAGTCGACCTCACGTGGGTTGGCACATCGGACCTTTTGGTCGTTGTAATTCTTAATGCCGATTCCAGACATCTGTAATGCCAGGACCGTATCGCATTGATATTCAATCCCGCCGCTGCCCTTAAATGACGCTAACGATACGGGATCAGCGTAGCTCTCCCTGTTCAGGGCTGAGATCATGATGACAGGTACGTGATAGTTGTTCGCGGTGAGTCGGAGGGCACCGACATTCTTATCGATAGCCTGCCTCTCCTGCAAGGTGTCATTCGGGGAGGGCATGATCTGCAGGTAATCGACGATGACGACAGGCGTCTTGTCCGGACGGCACACCGTAAGGTAATCGTCGATAAAGTTGTCTATGTCGTTAGCTGTGATCCCCTTGCTGTGCATGATATCCGTGTCTACGACGTAGATGCCCTGCTCAATAGCCTTGTCGTTGGCGGCTTCGATAACCGCGCGCTCCTCGGGCAACAAATGATCCATCGCCGCGGACGTCAGGAAATTGTAATCCTTCGCCAGGCTGGGACGGTCTGCCGTCATCAGATATGTCTGACGGCTTAACTCCTTCACGGCCAGCGAGTTTCTGGACATTTCCAGCGAGAACACAATAACGGGCCGGTTGCTCCCGGCGATCTGTGCTGCAATCTGCATGGCGAGGGTCGTCTTACCGACACCGGACACCGCGCCCAGGCAGGTAAGGCCCGGCGTGAGGCCTCCGCCCAGTGCGCCGTCCAGCCGGGGAAACCCAGTCGGAATGTATTCCATTCGCAGTTCGTTACCCGGTTCAAAAATTTTACTCAATATCGTTGCACGACTCGCACTCTGAATCGATGCCAGGTCAAAATGTACGCGCTCTTGCTGTGGCATAACTCAGTCCTCCTCCTCATTCAAAAAAATCTTAACGCCTGCAATCGGTTCTTTTTGCGGCGCAGTATTCTTGTGCCAATAAGGGCCATAACCTACGATAAAACCCTGTTCAACCAGACCATCCAGAAACTTCATGACCTTATGATGAAGCTGTGCCCGCTTTTTGCGCGGGTTTGAATACTGATCCAGATCAACACCGATCTCAGAAAACAGGCCCTTATGGAGAGTGCCTTTCCGGTAGTCGTACGCGATCTTGACTGAATCGTAGTGGTTGTTCATGTTTTTCATAGCCAGGATCCTGCGCATTATGCATTGTCGTAACACCGTGTCTTCATCGACCAGGCTGCGCCGGGTACGAGGTTCACTTTTTTGGTTTGCCCCTGGCTTCTCTGTTCCGATGGTTACTGCCGATGGCTTGTCTGCTAAAAAAGATACCGGGTATCTGTCGATTTGCTTCACCTTCTCCGCATACGCATACATTACAGGCTTCTCAAGCAGCGTATAGGCACGCACTGTGGCGGGGTCCCCTGCCCGGGACATATGCTTATTAACTTTTAACAAGGTCGAATCGAACTTATTTCTACCTTTGATCCCGCGTACAGAAAATTCGTTATAACAGTTGAGCTTGATTTGGATTACTGACATTCGATTGATGCTCGCTATGACTTTGCGCAGCCGCTGCCGAGAAACATTAACGCCGGAATAGCCATCCATAATATTTAGGATCATTTCCGGTGTGAAATCACGGTGCCCAGCGCGGAACAAGCTATAAACGGCATCCATCACACAGGAATCAAAAGGTGTGATCGGAGAGGGCAGCGTGTCGTCCGGCCTTTCTGAAACCTGCATCGGTATTGTTATCTTTTTGCTATTGCCCGGTAACGATTTCGGGACTACGACGATGCCTGGGTCGCACCTTTCCTGTAAATCAGTTTCCGTGTCGGGGCAGCTGTCCTCAGACTTCCCGTTGTTTCTCATTACCACGACATCCAGATGATCGTAAACTAGATCCGGGCAGCAGGATCGCAGAAGATTGAAGGGTTTTGAAGTATTAAC
>CANRHU010000025.1 GCA_947630485.1 uncultured Lachnospiraceae bacterium | reverse complement strand
ACGATGATCCGGTTGGGATGGGCGCGCATCCAGCTGGGGTTCGTGTTGGTGCTGAACCGGGAATGGACCATGGCCATGGCCGCCTCGTAATCCTTATCCTGCAGATCCGGGAAGAAGCGGCGCAGCTCCTTTACCAAAAACATTCCTTTATAGACAATGGTCCGGCTGCTTAGGGACACCACATAGGTATTGTCGTTGCTCTGCTCGAAGACGCGGCGCACTACGTAGAGGCGGCGGTCGAAGGGCAGGCCCTTTTCAAGCTCTGCCGGCTTCTTCACAAAGCCCTGGACGATACACGGCATCTTCTCCACGGCCCTGGCGCCGATCAGCTCCGGATGGATGGGCACCTCGCGCCAGCCCAGGAACTTAAGGCCCTCCTTCTTCACGATGATCTCGAACATCTTCATGGCCTGGCTGCGGGCCAGCATATCCTGGGGGAAGAAGAACATTCCGATGCCGTACTCCCTCTCCTCGCCCAGCTCAAAGCCCAGGGGCTTCGTCACCTTCTTAAAAAACTTATGGGAGATCTGCAGCATGATCCCCACGCCGTCGCCGGTCTTGCCCTCGGCGTCGCGGCCGGCCCGGTGCTCCAGATTCTCCACGATATGGAGCGCCTGCTCCACGGTCTGGCGGGACTTTACGCCCTTCACGTTCACCACGGCGCCGATGCCGCAGTTGTCGTGCTCGAACCTGGGATCGTAGAGTCCAGGCAGCTTCTCCTCTCGCACACTCATTTCCATCTTCCTCCTCATATGATCTTTCTGCCCTATTCCGCCGGATGCCCTGCCTCTCAAACGTCTTGTCTCCCGAAACCTGAGATGCAGTTCCCTGTGAAATAAAAAACGCTGCCTGTGCTTTCAGGAGAAACCTCTCCCGCACAAACAGCCCTCTTTGGCATTGATCTGATCTGTTCCGTTATCCGCCAATGATAATACTACGTTTTCTTCGATTTGTAAAGACTTATTTTTAATGTAATTGTCAGATAATTAGATAGTAATATATTTTATATGGTATTATGTGAATATTTCTGCTTATTCTCAAATATTGCAGGAGATGCACGTGCAATTCTTTTCGACTGCTGCATTGCAGGAGACATACGTGCAATTACAATACGAAGAAAGCGTCACTGGCGCTTTCTTCGCATACTGACGTAAACAGAGCCGGCGCATTCCGCCTTTCGCGGGATACGCCGCCCCCATTCTCAGCCCAATCCGTTTTCCTTCAAAAACGCTTTGACTTCCGCCCTTTTTGGAATCGAGGAAGCCGCTCCGCTCTTCTGAATCGCCAAAGCCGACGCCGCGCATCCGGTCTGCAGCGCTGTCTCCGTGTCGGAACCGCTCAAAAGCGCCGCAAGGAAGTAGCCCGTAAACGTATCCCCGGCCGCAGTCGTGTCCACAATGGGCACCGAATAGGCAGGTGCCGCAATCCGCGTCCCATGGCCGGAATAGACCACGCCGTTCTCTCCCAGGGTCAGTACCACCTCGCACTGCGGATATCTGCGCTCAAACGCGTCCAGAATCTCCTCCGGTTTCTCCTGACCGGTCATCTGCACGCCCTCGACCTCATTGACAAGGAACATGGATACCTTCTGAAGATCGCATTTTGCAATCTCCTCATTGTATGGAGACGGATTCAGTATGATCTTCATCCCTCTGCTGCATGCCGCGTCGATCATCTCGGACAGAAGATTGATCTCATTCTGCAGCAAGAGCCAATCGCCCTCCGCGAAATGGGAAAACACCTCCTCAAGCTGTTCCGGGGAGTTCATCCAATTTGCCCCCTTATAGAGCAGAATACAGTTCTCCCCTTCCGGCGTCACCTGAATGATCGCGTGGCCGCTGGCCCCGTCCTGCTTCCGAACCAGACTTTTGTCCACACCGTTCGCGGCAAACTCCTCCAGAAAACGGTCCCCGTCCTCTCCGATCATTCCGGCATGCCAGACCTCTACGCCCGCCCTGACAAGGGCGATCGACTGATTGAAGCCCTTTCCTCCACAGTATACAGACCTGCCGCGGGACGAAAGCGTCTCTTTCGGGCGTACCATGTGATCGACCTGATACGTATAGTCAAAATTCATGGAACCATAATTCAATAATTTCATCCTGTTCTCCCGTTATGCGGAATGGATACGGAAATCTCCAAAATGGGTCCGCCCGCCCGTCCGCGCGCCGCAGCCATACATGCCGTAGGCATAATCGCCGTCCTCCGCCCGCAGAATCTCCATTCCATCGATATACAGCACAATTTCCTTCCCTAACACCCTTATTTCTATCTCATACTCCTGCCCCTGCTTCCAGTCGAACGGTTTTGAGGCCAGAACCCGATAACCAAAGTCGTTTTTCAGAATTACCGCCCGTCCGCTGCCGGAAGCGCTTTCCGCGCTGCCAGCGGCCCTATCCGCGCTGCCGGAAGCTTCTTCCGCAAGCGAAGCCGTCTCCAGTCCGGCCGCATAACCGCGCATCGCCCCCTGGGCCCGCGCCAGAAGCAGATGACTCTCTCCGTTCAGAGGCGTGATCCGGGACGCGACACGCATATCCTTTCCATAATACGGACCGGCGTAGGCAAATGCCTCCTCGCAGCACAGAAGCGCCAGTTTCCCATCCTCCAGACTCCAGGCGCCGTGATTTGCGGAAAACGGCGTGATAACGCCGAATTCCTTCTTCTGCCTGCCCATCGCAATCGTATAGTCCGCCGGACCGCTGATTTTGAAATCATCCAGATAGAGGACGCCGTAAGTCTTTGATTTCGACGGCGCATATCCCTCCAGGATGATTCCCACCTCGTCGATCAGACCGCCGCCCACATCCGGAACCGTAAACGTCACATCCATCCACTCTTCCTGCACGGCTCTGCGGTATTCCCTGACATATATTTTTTTATCAAAAGCCGTCCGCACATACGGCGCAATTCCCATCATCTCCCAGCCGCTCCACTGCCTCGTGAACAGCTTCAAAGAGACCGTCTGCCCCGGATACACTGTGGGCGAGAACACCGGACTGTACCGCTCGTCCGAAAACTCATCCCGGGAATAAAACGGCTTATAATACAGCCTGCACTGGTCGCCCCGCACCATCGAATCAACCACAATCTTCAAAGAGCCCCGGCCGGTAAAGGCCAGCTCCGTCGTTGGGAAGATGCGGCAGAAATACGGATTTGAAACCCGCATATTATGGGTGGAACCAGGAAGCTCGAAATCGAAATGATTTTCTCCGGCCGCGGGGACCATCCCAGCCTCCGGGGTCTGTCCGTCGGCCGCATAACCCCAGGCGGCCACCTCTTTCGCATAAGTCGGAATATCCATATTGTTCAGGCAGCCGGAGATTCCGGACAGGACCAGCCCGTCATTGATTGGCTGCCTGTAATGGGCCGGGATTCCCTCGATTCCCGCCAAGACGCCGAGAACCGTACCCACATTGCCCGCGTTGCAGTCCGTATCCCAGCCGCACATGGCCGCGATCTCCACGGTCCGCGCGAAATCACCGTTTCCATAGGCCATGGCCAGAACGCAGACACCGGCATTCGGAATGATGTGACACGCGCCCGGATAACGGTCATAGCCCCAGTCGTCCTCAAGCATCTGCCTGCACGCCTGCCAGTCGTCCGGCTTCTTCTCATGGAAAGCCAGAACGCTTTTCGCCACCGCCATATAAGTGGAATCTTCCGGAATCTGTGAAAACGCCCTCTCCATCACCTGGAGAATGCTTCCGCCCGCAAAGGCTTCCGCGATACAGGCGCTGATAAATCTGGCGCCGCACAGCCCTTCCCCGTCATGGGATACGCTCGCGGCAGCCTGCGCGTCGTCGGCCGCCGCCTTGCCGTCACAGGGATGGATCAGTCCCCAGGTATCAATGAAAATCTGCCCGCCGATCTGTTCCGCAAGGATTTTTCCGTTGACCCTGGCGGAGCCGGACCGCGGGGCAGGAATTCCATGTTTCAGGTTGAGATAGGCCGTGTGCTCCGTGCTCACGCCGTATCCTCCCCACCAGAACATACCCACGCCTTCCCTGGCGTAATTCAGCCACGCGCCGGCCACCTCCCCGGGCGTCACATGGCCCGGCTCAGCGCCGTCGTTCAGGGCCCGCAGGAAATATACGGGGCCGTTGGCGTCGTCGTCCGCCGCGAATGTCTTATACGGCTTCACATAGTCCCGGATATCACCGTACGTATCCCGGATCCTCTCATACGTCCAGATCGAGGGTTCCACCGGAGCGCCCAGCCGAATTCCGATATTCATCCCGAGAAACCCGGCATATACTTTTTCCACATAACGATCAGGTATCATATCCATGCTCCTATCGAATCAATTCCGCCAGCTTCTCCGCATAATCAAAGATATCGATTCCCTTTGTAAACGCCAGGCAGGTGCCGGACGGGTATCTGGTCTTCGTAAGCCAGTGCTCCGGAATTGAACCCGCGCCATATCTGGCTCCCAATACGGCCCCCGCAACGGCCCCGATGGTGTCCGCATCCCTTCCGAAGTTCGACGCCAGAATCAGGCCGGACTTGAAGGAACTGTGTTCCAGCTTAAGACAGCCGAATACCTCCGGCAGCGCCTCCGCCACCGTCGAGCGATGGGTAGAGAACAGCTGGTCATGCAGCGGCATCCAGGCGTCCGCAATCTCTCCGTCCGCCGCGTCCACGATGGCAAAGGCCCTCTCAAGCCCGGCCCTGAACCACGAGCCCTCCGGCGCCGTGGCCAGAACCGCCTCCAGGATCTCGTCCATCTCCGCGTCAACCATAGCCAGAGACACGGCCACGGCGACCGCCTGGGCGCCCCAGATTCCGTCGCGGTAGTGGCTGATCGCCGCGTCGATTCCCGCCAGATTGGCGGCCCGCTCAGGATCCCCAGCGCAGACAATTCCGATCGGTCCGCTGCGCATAGCCGCTCCGTCGCTCATATAATAGGCGTTAAACTGTCCGCTCAGCGGCGGGCGCAGTCCTCTCCTGAGATTATTGCAGGCTTCCACCTCGCTGGCCCCGCCGCGCCGCAGCTCGTCCTGCGTCGCCACATGCTTAAGCCACAGCTCCACCACGTCCTCAGTGGTAAAACTGCCGTCTGTCTGAATCAGGTTTAACGCGGTCATCAGCGCGAATTCCGTGTCGTCCGTGCTCCAGGACGCCCCCTTCTGGAAATCCGTGGTAATACCGTAATCGCGCTGGAAATCCGGCTTTCTGGCCGCATCGCCGAACGAATCGCCGATCGCCAGTCCGCAAAGCGACCCTCTGGCCTTATCGACAGCCAGCTGCCTGTTTTGCGCCAGTTCCTTTCTCGACAACATATCCATCCCTCCGTCTTATCAGCCGGTCAGCCGGATCTGTCGGATCCACGCTGACCGGCTTTTTTACTGCTTGTGTCCGAACGATCCGATGGAATCCGATCAGTTCAGAACCGTATTGGCATACTCCGTTACCTGGCTGCCGCCAGCCGCGTTCCACTGCTCCACAAACGCATCCCAATCCGCTTCCGTCTTATTTCCGATCACGAAATCAGCCGCAAACTCATTGTAAATGCTGGTGCAGGCATCCCACGCCACGGTATAGTCAGCCGGGATTACAAACGCGTTGTCCTCTGTCGAATACTGGTTGAACATCTCGATGGACTCTTCTCCGGCCTCGTTGTAATACGGATTCTTCTCGCTCAGCAGAGACAGATCCAGATTATCGGTCAGACCATGGAACATGTAGTACCAGTTGTCCTTCGCCGGCGTGTACTCATACTTGCCGTCAGCGTCGATGGTGTAATGGGTTCCCTCGATTCCCAGAAGATCCAAAACTCTGCCCTCCGGGCTGGCCGCATATTCAAGAACCTGGAACGCAAGATCCTTGTGCTCGGAAACAGCGCTGATCGCGAAGCCTCGGCTATCCTTGCTGATATCGATGGGCTGATAGCCCTGGCCGATTCCCTTGGCCGGCGGAAGTACCGTCAGAGCGGCGCTCTCGCCGTTGGCTGCGATCTGCTTCGCATTGTAGCCGTCCACAACGTCGCCCTGGGTTCCGCAGACGATCGCGACGCCCTTGCTGTAGAATTTGTTCTCCTTGCTCTCCCAGTTGTTGCTGGCGTACTCATTGTCCAGAAGTCCGTCCTTAAACAGCGCCGCAAAATATTTCAGCTCCTCCAGCTCGTATTTGCTGACGCGTCCGTATACCCAATTTCCGTCGTCATCCTTGACCCAGGTGGTCTGAAGGCCGAACGCCTGGTCAAAAACATTGACGATCTCATCCAGATTGCCGGCAGTCGTGTAAGCTGCATCGTAGCCGAGCGCCTTCGCCTGCTCCATCAGCGTGCGGTAATTCTCCGGGGACGGATCCGCCAGGAAATCGTCCTTGATCGCGCACTGATCCAGCACATCCTGGCGCATAACCGGCACCTTGTAGGTCGGGAGGCACAGGAAGATCAGATACGGATAGTTTTCCAGACGGGACTGCATAAACGGCCGCTTCTCGATCATGCCCTTCACATAGGTGGATTTCTCCACGTAGGGACGCAGATCCTCAAGAATCTGCTGGTTCAGCGCAAAGTCCTGATCGCCGCCCTGGAAATAGATGATGTCCGGGATATCGCCGCTGTTCAAAAGCAGGGCCAGATTCTCGGAATACGTACCGCTCTGCAGGGATACCAGCTCCACCTGGGCGTTGATGCCGGCTGCCAGAAGTCCCTCGTTAAACTGCTTCGCCCATTCCTGATCCAGAGGCTCCTCCGGGCTGTGATCCTTCAGAACCAGACGCAGGGTCACAATGTCGCCGGACGGCGCTTCGGTCTCCACAGCGGCCGCCGTCGTCTCGTCGGCTGCTGCTGCCGTCGTTTCGCTTCCCGCGGCCGCTGCCGCGGTGGTAGCCGCCGCCGTCGTCGCGGTGCTTCCTCCGCCCGAGGAACATCCGGCCAGGGTTCCCGCCGCCAGCACAAGTGCCATTGTCATCGCTGCCAATTTCTTCATAACTACTTTCCTCCTTTTTGATTTTAAACATTTGGGTTACTGCATTTATTTATCCTAAACGCCCGGCCCAAATCCAGGCGTACAGGCCGCAACAGAAATCGGTCTCCTGCCGATCACTCTTTGACGCCGCCGGACAGTACGTCCCCGGTATAATATTTCAGGATCAGCGGGTACAAAAGCAGGATCGGCACCATGGTGATGATAATCGTAGCCGCGCGCAGCGACGTGATGCTGATGCTGCTCAAATCGATGGTTCCCAGCGCGGAAAGCGCCGTCGTATCGCCCTCGACGACAAACTGCCGCAGGAATACCTGAAGCACGGTATTGCCTCTGGAGGACAAAAAGATGCTGCTGTGGAAGAACTCGTTCCAGCGGTACACGGCGTAAAACATGCCGACTGTCAGGATCGGCGCCTTGTTGATCGGCAGAAAGATCTCAAACAGGATACGGATATGTCCGGCCCCGTCGATCTTGGCCGCTTCCAGAAGCGCCTCCGGCGTCTCGCTGAAGAACCGCATCAGAAGAATCAGGTTGTAGACGCTCACCGTCCGGTAAAATACCATGGACCAGAGATTGTCCAGAAGGTGGATATCCTTCATCACAAAGTATTCCTGAATGATGCCCGGTTCAAAAATCATCATGATAATCAGAAATACCATAATGGCCCGCTTGCCCACCAAATTCGGCCTTGTCAGCGCGTAGGCCGCGGAAGTGGTAAACAGGATATTGAATATCACGCCGACGATCGTGACAAACAGCGAATTCTTGAGCGCGGTCCAGACCACCTGGTTGCGGAAAATCAGCTGGTAGTGGATCAGATCAAAGCCGCTGGGCCAGATCTGATAGCCCTTCATGGAAGGCACGTTCGCCGGATTCGAGATGGACTTGGCCAGCAGGTTCAGGATCGGAACCAGCATGGTCAGAGCCACCAGAAGCATAATCACGCGAAGCAGTAGCATGCCGATACTGATTTTTTTTAACTTTTTCATGGCATCCTCCCTTCTACCAGGCGCCGTGGCCGGTCAGCTTCTTCGATGTGAAGTGGGTCAGCAGGATCATGATCGTACCGATCGCGCCCTTAAACAGGTTGGCCGCCGTAGCAAAGGAATACTGCCCCTGCAGAAGTCCGATCCGGTATACGTAGGTATCCAGAATATCCACACGGCTTAAAACCGCGTCGTTGGAGAAGTTCAGGATCTGATCGTAGCCCGCGCTCATGACAAAGCCCACGTTCAGGATCAGAACCGTGACCATGGAGCCGGCCAGGGCCGGAAGAATCAGATACCAGATAATCTGGAGCCGGCTCGCGCCGTCCATTCTTGCCGCCTCGTACAGGGAGGTCTCAATCCCCAGAATCGCCGACAGATAGACGATGGAGTCCCATCCCATGCTTCTCCAGGTGCTGGACGCAAACAGAACCCAAAGGATCGAATTCTTATTGGTAAGAAGGTTCGTCCGCTCCCCTCCGAACGCCGACACAATATCCATAACCAGACCGCTGCTGGGCGAAAGAAACTCGTACCAGATACCGGCGATAACGACCCAGGACAGGAAATGCGGAAGATAGGAAATGATCTGCACGCCCTTGCGGAACAAACCGCTGCGCAGCTCGTTGAGAGCCAGCGCGAACATCACCGGGAACGGGAAAAACAGCACGATCTTCATAAAGCTGATAATCAGCGTATTTTTAATGATCGTATAGAATGCCGGTGTGGAAAACAGGGTTTTAAAATGTTTCCAGCCCACAAAAATATTGTCGCCGATGATACGGTAATCATAGAATGCCAGCCGCATCTCAAAGATCGGCCACACATGGAAAATCAAAAAATACAGAAATGTGGGAAGGAGCATCAGATACAGCACCCTGTCCCGGATAATTTGCTTTTTCAAAGACTTTTTCAAAGAAAAACCCCCTTTTTACCGATTCCCGCCGTGCTGCGGCAGAATCATCTTCTCAATAAATACCGCGACGCCGTCCTCCTCGTTGGAGGCGGTCACAAAGCGCGCCGCCTGCTTTACCTGCGCAGGCCCATTCCCCATAGCGACCCCCATGCCGCAGGCACGAAGCATTCCGATATCCCCGAAATCATCGCCGAAGGCGGCTGTTTCCGCTAAGGATATTCCCAGGCGCTCCGTCAGAATCCTGATCGTCTGTTCCTTCCCCACTCCTTTCTTCACAAACGCGTAGCGGGTCGTCTCCCGGTAATGAATGCACTCGCATTCCGGAAAACGTTCCGCCAGTTGACATGCTTCCTGATCAGAGGCGATCCCGGTCAGAATCTGAAACGCATCCTCCCGGATCTCCTCTGTAAAATCACAAAACACAGCCAGCTGATGATAGGCATGTCCCGGCGGAAGATTCCTCCGGTTATGGTAGATTGTCTCCTTCGTCTCTACCGTGATATCCGTAAGCGTCCCAAGCCCCTTAAGCTCTCTTACCAGCCGGCAGGCCAGCCCGCACGGCATCGCGCTGCCCCACACCTGCACGCCGTCCCTAAGAAGCCTGCTGCCGTTGGCGCATACCGCGTATTCCGCCCCCAGAAGCTTCGCCTGCCGGGCGGCGCTTTTCGCCGTCCGCGCCGTAGCGACTGCCGTAGCGATGCCTGCCCTGCGGCAGGCCGCAAACGCCCCGATGGTTCTGGGCGAGAAGGTTCCGTCCGAACGGAGCGCCGTCTCATCCAGATCCGTAATCACCAGTTCCGTCCTCAATGCTGCCTCCTTCCGCTGACGTCAGATCTCAAGCTCCCCCAGCGGGATATGCTGCTGGGCCCCGTAAACGTCCGTGTCCAGGCAGGTCCCCGAGGAGATTTTCCTGTCAAATGTGATCTTAAAGCCGAGGGCCGCGTCAAAAAACACGATCTGCGTGATGGCGTCCTCCGCGATGTGATACAGTCCGGCAACCGTTTTCTTTGTAATCAGGCCCATCCGCTTCACCTGCTCATACCTCTTTGGATCGTCGAAGAGGACGTCCAGCGTGATCGAGAACGGCCCGCTGTTCTTGGAGCGGATCACCTTCGCCGCGTCATACAGCTTCATGGTCTTCCCTCCCCTCTGCCATGGTCATATCCTCAATCGGGAACAGCTCGCAGCCGTCCGCTGCCTCCATCAGATGATAGACGGAAAATTCATACACCGGCCCGAAGGATACATCGCTCGGCGCAAACGGGAACGCCAGATTCCCGGCCGTGGACTTCCTGCCCTCATAGCCGTAGTGCAGAAGCGTGGACCGAAGGGTAGCGCAGACCGCGTCGGCCAGCTCCTGATCCTTCGCCAGAACCTCAAATACGATTCCCACCTCGTGGGGCAGCTCGCGGTTGGGCTCCAAATCCCCCATAACGCCGTTGATTCCGTAATTGATAAAATGGATCCGGTAATCCTCCTCCGGGATCTCCTGATAGTAGGCCCTCACCTGCTCCTCCGCCAGCTTTTCAATCTCCTCGACGGAGCGGATGAACAGCGGATCCCTGGCCCCGGCGATCACAAACGTCCGGTAGGCCGCCCTTCTCGCCCCCTCCAGCTTGATGCAGTACGGATCCGTAGAGCTGATCCTGCTTCCCGTCACCCAGACGCTTCCGTCCCCCATCTCGGCAAACCGGCAGTTCTCCAGATCCAGCACCGTTCCCGGCCCGTGGAGGATATAGGGGTGATCCTTCTCGTAGAAGGTGTGGGCCGCAACCGAGAGGGAGGTACACTTTCTCGAAGGCGAGAGCGGCGTAATCCTGAATCCGTCCTGGGTTATGGTCCCCAGCATACAGTCCTTGGTGGTTCCCGGCACGGCGCACAGCGCCGCGCACTCCAGAATCTTCCCGGCATGATAGCCGTAAGCCGCGGGCAGTCCCTGCCAGATCGCGACCGCCGCAAACGGCGCCGGATCGTACGCCCTCCCGCAGATAATCAGCTGGTATCCCGCCTTAAGCGCCTCCACCACAGGCTCGTGCCCCATCTGGGCCACGATGCTGTTCGTCTCGGCCAGACGCTCCTCCGTCAGCGGCTTTACCGCGTTGCCCAGAGGCGTTACCTTCCCTTCCTTTAAGCGCTCCGCCACGACCTCCTTGGGGATATCCCCCCAGATTACGGCCGTCCGCATCGCCTCAAGGCCGTGCTCCGTCAGAATCTCGCGGACAATCCGCATCGTCCACTCCACGTGAACCCGGCCGCCGCTGCCTCCGGCAGAACCCACGATTACCGGGATTTTGGCCTTGGCGCCCTCCGTGATCATCAGCTCCAGATCCTTTTTGCAGGCCTGACGGCTGACAATCGCCACGCCGGCTCCGAGCTTATGGGGCCCGGCGTCCGTGCTCCCCGCATCCACCACGATCGCGTCCGGCTTCATGGCCATTCCGTTTAAAAAGGATTCCTTCGGATAACCGTATCCCAGTATCCCGCAGGGGGCCAGAAGCCTTATTTCCTGTTTCATCCCAAATCCTCCCTTATGAAAAACGTTTCGTTCCCATCCGGATCTGACGGCTGATCTCCTCCATACAGAGATCCACCGCCTGCCGGGACAGCATCGCCGACTGCACGCCCGGCCTGGTGACCGAACAGCCGGCCGCGTAGGAGGCAATCCGCACCGCCATGGTCAGTTCCGTCCCCTCGGCCAGATACACGGCCAGCGCCGCGATGAACGCGTCCGCCGCCCCCGTCGTATCGACCGCCTTAAAGTCTCCCGCGGAAAAATAAAGCGAATGTTTCCGGTCCCGCAGATAGCACCCCTGCTCTCCCAGCGTCACAATCACGTGGGAAACTCCTTTTTTCAAAAAATGCTCCGCCTTCTCCTCGACCGATTCCTCCCCCGGCAAAAGCAGATGGAGCTCCTTCTCATTCGGGATCAGATAGTCGATATCCGCAAGCAGCCGGTTGTTCAGACGGCTGACTGCCGCGGGTTTCAGCATGACCTTCACGCCCCGCCTTCTGGCGAGGGACGCGGCGTATTCCACAGTCTCCATAGGTGCTTCCGTCTGCAGCAGGCAGAACCGGGCGTTTTCCATAAAACCGCTGTGCCGCTCGACGTCCCCGGGGCTCAGATAGCGGTTTGCGCCGGGATAGATGACAATGTTGCTCTCGCCGTTCTGCTGCACCGTGATCAGGGCCTTTCCGGTACCTGAAAATCCGATCTCCGTCACGCCCTCCTGGTTTACGCCAAGCTCCGCCATGGCGTCCCGCAGGATCTTGGCCTCGTAATCCTGCCCCAGCTTGCCGATCAAAAACACCTGCGCCCCCAGCTTAGCGGCCCCCGCCGCCTGATTGGAACCTTTACCGCCCGGAAGAACCGTCAGGCTCTCCGCTACAAGAGTCTGACCGGGATTGGGAAACTCCTTTACATTAATCACAGAGTCTATGTTCATCGCTCCGACCACAACGATCTTCGCCCTTCGCTGCTTGCGGATATCGCGCACGCTGCCGCCCGCAAAAAACGTTTCCTCCGGCTCCTCTTCCGCGGCCTGCGTCTGCTCGATCCGGCCGATCAGACTCCCGCATATCTTCTGTCCCAATTTCTCCAGGGAGATCGCAATCGTCGTGACTGCCGGCGTCATAAGCGCTGATACATCGGGATTTCCCGCGCTGATCACGGAGAGGTCCTCCGGGATATGATATCCGTTCTCCGCCGCCTTGCGGCAAACGTCCCCGGCAATGACCTCATCAAAACAGATCACAGCCGTGATGCCGGAAAGCATTTTCTCATTCAGAGAAAAACCGTCCGTCCATTTCGTAATGATTTCTTTGGCATAGGGGATTTGGTGTTCATACAGACATCTCTGAACCCCTTCCAGAAACCGGATCGTATCGTCCAGCTCATCCGGGTACAGACACATAAGCTTCTGATGTCCCCGGTCTGTCAGATACCGGGCAAGCTCATAACCAAGATGTTCGTAGTCTGCGAAGATCTGATCCCTGTCTCCCCCCTTAAACAGGGAATCAGCATAAAGTACAGGTATTCGTTTTTCTGCAAGAATCTGTTCGTAATCCTGGTAAACGCCGCCGCTTCTCTGCCAGATCACTCCGCCCGGATTCTGCGACAGCAGCCGCTCAATGGCCTTTCTCTCTCCGTCCTCCTGTCCGCCGTAGCTGCTGACAAGAACCAGATAGCCGTCTGCGCTGGCCTGCGAGCTGATTCCCGCCAAAAGCTTCCGGCTCTCCTCGGATTCCCGGACAATGACCCCGAGGAGAAACTTTCCTCCTCCGGCGGCCCCAAGCACGGATTGGTATGGATTGTAGTGATATTCCTTGGCGATGTCCAATACCTTTTTCCGGGTCTCGCAGCTGATGGTCTGATCTTTTCCATTCAGGATCTTTGAGACAGTAGATGTGGATACATTCGCCAATTTTGCAATCTCTTTTACCGTCATTTTATACTCTTTTTCCAGGAAACAGTGTTTCCTAAATTTATTTCTTAAAAATAATATACTCCTTTCTGTTGGAATTGTCAATATATTTTTCACTTTTTATTCCGTTGCACGAAATTGCTGAAGATTCCGCCATTTAAAGGCAGGGGACGCGTCACTGGCGTTCTGTTCGCATGGAAATACGGACAAAGCGTCACTGGCGCTTTGTTCGCATACTGACGTAACGAAAAACAGGCGGAAGGAATCGCTCCTCCGCCTGCTCCGAACACATTTCTCCGCCGATTACATCTCGCCCAATCCGGTCTCGATGGCTTTCGCAACCGCCTCCAGCGCTTCTGCCTCATCCGGGCCGTTGCACACTACGTTGATCTGGGCGCCGCACTTGATACCGGCTGCCATTACGTTCAGCACGCTTTTCGCAATGATGCGTTTATCGCCGCTCTCCAAAATGATTTCGGATTTGAATCGCATAGCCGTCTGGGACAGCACCCCTGCCGGTCTCAAATGAAGTCCGGAAGGATTCACTACGGTTAAGGTCTTACTGATCATAGCTTCTGTCTCCTTTGATTGATATTCTGTATAACCGGTATCAAACCGATCTCTCCGTCCCTGACAGAACCGCTTTGTCCTGCCGGGAAAAAACACAGCCGCAATAATTCTGCCGGTAAAGCCCGTACTGCTTCGAAAGCTCAATCGAGCGCTTGTATCCGTCCCTCTTCTTAAAATCCGAGGTCAGATAGGCCACGCCGTATTCCTCCCCAAGCCGCTCGCCGATCGCATTGAGAACATCCGCGTTCTTCAGAGGGCTGATGGTGAGGGAGGTGGTAAAATAATCATACCCGCCCTGCCGGGCCTGCCGGGCCGTCTCCGAAAGCCGCAGTTCAAAGCATTTCCCGCAGCGCGCTCCGCCCTCCGGCTCCTTCTCAAGGCCCCTGACCGCCCCGTAAAAGGTCTCCGGCCGGTAAGCCCCTTCAAGGTAATCCACCTTATGCTTTAACGGCATTTCAGCGATCAGCCGTTTTTCCTCCGACGCGCGCCGGGCATATTCCTCCGGCGAATCCATATTGGGATTGAAGAAAAAAACGGTGATTTCGAAATAGCCGGACAGATACTCCAGCACATAACTGCTGCAGGGCGCGCAGCACGCGTGAAGCAGAAGCCGCGGCAGCGCGCCGTCCGCGGACGAAGCCGCGGCGGTTCTGTCGAGAATACGGTCAAGCTCCTTCTGGTAATTGCGTCTGTTCATGTAAATCTCCCGCTGCTTACAGGAAGTCGCGGATCCGCTTGCTGCGCACAGGGTTGCGGAGCTTCCTCAAGGCCTTGGCCTCAATCTGACGAATACGTTCACGGGTCACGTTAAACTCCTTGCCCACTTCCTCAAGCGTCCTGGGATGGCCGTCCTCCAGGCCGAAGCGGAGCACGATCACCTGCCGCTCCCTCTCCTTTAAGTCTCCCAACAGCGCATCGATATGCTCGCGGAGCATCACAGATTCCACATTTCCCTCCGGCGTCACCACATTCGTGTCCGCCACGAAATCTCCCAGGTTGGAATCATCCTCCTCGCCGATGGGGGTCTCCAGCGACGCCGGCTCCCTGGCAATCTGCATAATCTCCATGACCTTGTCTTCCGGCATCTCAAGCGCGTCGGAAAGCTCCGTCACCGAAGGCTCATAGCCGAGCTCCAGCGTCAGCTTCCTCTGCATCTTCGACATCTTATTGATGGTCTCCACCATATGCACCGGCACGCGGATCGTTCTGGCCTGATCCGCCAGAGCCCTGGTCACCGACTGCCGAATCCACCAGGTCGCATATGTACTCAGCTTATAGCCCTTCGTGTAATCAAACTTCTCGACGCCCTTGATCAGGCCCAGGTTGCCCTCCTGCACCAGATCAAGAAAGCTCATGCCTCTTCCGGTATAGCGCTTGGCGATGCTGACGACGAGACGCAGGTTCGCCTCAATCAGGCGGTCCTTGGCCGCCTCGTCTCCCTCGGCCTTGCGCATGGCCAGCTCCATCTCCTCCTCGGCGGTCAGCAGCGGAACCGTCCCGATCTCCTTCAGATACATGCGGACCGGATCCTCCGTTCCGATGCCTTCCAGAAGGTCGATGGCGTCCAGATCAATGTCTTCCTCATCATCCTTAAGGAAACGGTCGTCGTCGTCGTCCGCCGCCAGAAGCATCTCCACTTCCGCGATCATGTTCTCGTCCGCTTCCTGGATCACATCGATCTCATTGGCCTCCATATAGGCATAAATATGCTCCATCTGTTCCGTAGACAGATCATCGCCCATAAACGCGTTATTGATCTCTGTCATGCCGATGGTATTGCTTTTCGTCTTTGCCTGCTCTACCAGCTTGCCCAGTTTCTCTAAAAATATCGTTTTGTCCACAAAAAGATGTCCTTTCGCTTATGTCATCAAATTATCATTATATAATACCAAAATCCATTTTTCAATGTTTTTTTACATTTCCCGCCACAATTTCGATTCTTTTCGTCAGATTCTCAATCTCCACCTCCGAGCGCTCGCCTCCGAATTCTCCGTCCAGCACCCAGTCCACGGGCTCGCTGCAGGTAATGAGAAGCCGCGAAGTCAGAAAGCGGTGGACATACTCATTGTATTCCTCCTTGGTTATCATTGATGACAAAATGTTCGTAAGTTCAAGCGGCGATGTGGGCGTTCGGATCAGAAGCACCTCAAAAAGGCCGTCGTCCAACGCCACGTTCCGCGCCACCAGGCCCTTAAAGCCGCCGACGCTGGTCGTATTGGTCACCATGCCGAAAATGAAATCCTCCTCCATGGAGAATTCGTCCGACTCAACCTTCATATGATAGGATTTGATATTCGCCAGACTCTTCATCCCCTCCAGCATGTAGGCCTGATGTCCCAGCAGATTCTTCTTCTCCTGCGGGGTCATATAGGACACCTCCGTAAATGCGCCGAAGCCCGCCACGTAGACGAAATTCCGCTCGCCGCAGAACTGCCCGATATCGATCCGGTACGGCGTGCCTTCCACCACATTTCTCGCCGCGTCCGCCATTCTCCGGGGAATGCCGAGGCTGGAAGCGAAATCGTTGGTGGAGCCCGCGGGGATATAGCCCAGGACAGGCGGACGTTCCAAACGCATCATGCCGGATATCGTCTCGCTCAAAGTACCGTCGCCGCCGCAGCAGACCAAAAGATCCACATCGCCGCCGCAGGATGCCGCCACGTTCATGGCGTCCAGCCTGGACTGGGTCACATGCACCTCCGTCCGCCACCCGGCTTTGTTAAAAATATCAATAATATTCAGCAGTCTTTCTTTGATCCTCGTCTTACCTGCCGTAGGATTCGCGATCAGCAAAAGCCTTCCCATCGACTGCCCCTCCTTCATCTGATTCCGGCCGCCTTCCGGCGTGTCTGACTCTGACCGCCCTGCGACGCGGCTAATTCCCGCCGTCCTGCGGCGCGGCTGATTTCTGTCGTCCAGCAGCGCAGCCAATTCCGCCGTCCTGCGGCGCCTCCTCCCGCAGAAACCGGACGTATCTTTCCAGCGCGCTGGGAAGCGGGTAACTCTCTGTAAGCTCCCGCGGCTCCACCGACAGATAGGTCTCCGGTATGACGTCCACCTCCAGAAGATAGCCGGTCATATGCCACTCCACATGGCTGAAAACGTGCGCCGCATCGGGAGCGCGGGAAATACTGCGGACAGTCAAAGACGCGTCTGATCCTGCCGGTTCTGAATCCGCCGCGCACCCGGAGGCTTCCGCGGGGATCCACCGCTCTTTCACTTCCTCCTGCGAACACCTGCCCTCCAGCGACGGAAACTCATACAGGGAAGCGAGCAGACCTTTAGCCGGACGTTTCCGAAGCGCGACGCGTCCTCCCGCGCGGATCAGCAGAACCGTCCTCTCCTCGACGCGGCGCGGCTTCGGCGGCGACTTGTAAGGAATGCTGTCCGTAAGCCCCTGCCGTCCCGCAAGACAGATCGAACAAAACGGACACGCCCCGCAGCGGGGCTCCCCGTTCGGCACGCAGACTACGGCCCCGATCTCAATCAGCCCCTGGTTAAAAGCGCTGCAGTTCTCCTTCGGCATTGTCCGCGCCAGATCGTTCTCGAACCGGTTCTTCACCGCCTGGCTGCGAATGTCCTCCCTGCTTGCCAGAATCCTGGATAAGACCCTGAGCACATTTCCGTCCACCGCCGGTTCCGGTTTGCCGTAGGCGATCGAGGCGATCGCGCCGGCCGTATAGCTTCCGATTCCCGGAAGCTTCATAAGCTCCTCCCGGCTGTCCGGCAGACGTCCGTCATATTCTTCCACAAGAATCTTCGCGGCCTTCTTTAAGTTCCTGGCCCGGTTATAGTATCCGAGACCTTCCCACAGCTTCAAAAGCCGATCCTCAGGCACCGCGGCCAGCGCCTCCGCGTCCGGAAGTTCCCGCAGGAACCTGACAAAGTACGGTTTCACCGCCTCCACCCGGGTCTGCTGAAGCATGATCTCCGAAATCCAGACGCGGTAGGGAGAAGGATTCTCCCGCCATGGCAATACCCTGGCGTGTTCCCCGTACCAGAACAGCAGAGGCCCGTTCATCGCGCGCAGGCGCTCCAGACGGTCTAACGGCCGCTCCTCCGATTCCAGAACCTTAAGCCGTCCGTACAGATTCTCAGACATAGCCGAAGACACCTCGCACCGATACCTCTCCGGACATGACCTTCTCTATGCTTCCGTCCGCAAGCCGCACGAGCAGCTGCCCGTATTCGTCAATCCCCTCGCAGATTCCTTTATGCTCATTGCCCGGGGCCAGCACCAGCACCTCCCGGTTCCGGTTCACCAGACGCTCCTGGTAGGTTTCCATAAGGTTCGACAGGTCGCAGGTCGTCAGATAGGTCTGATAATACTGCTCCATCCGCTTCATAATGACGGCCGCGAGTCCGCAGCGGTTGACACGCCGGCCGGATTCCAGATAAAGCGAAGTGGCCGTATCGCGGATCTCCTCCGCGAAACCGGACATATTGACGTTGATTCCGACGCCAACGACGACGTAGTGAACCTGCCCCGCCTCTGCGGAGAGCTCCGTCAGAATTCCCACCAGCTTTTTGCCGGACAATACGATATCGTTCGGCCATTTGATTCCGACAGGCAGTCCGCTCACATCCTCGATTCCGGCCGCAACCGCCATCGCCGCCACAAGGGTGAGCACCGGGGCCGTCGCCGGTACGATCCGCGGCCGCAAAACCAGGCTGAACCAAAGACCCTCGCCGGGCGGTGAAACCCAGCCGCGGCCTCTGCGGCCCCGGCCGTTCGTCTGGCTCTCCGCAATGACAAGCGTGCCCTCCGGAGCTCCCTTTTCGGCCAGCAGTTTGGCCTGTATGTTCGTGGAATCCGTCTCGGCAAAGCAGTAGACCGGATTTCCCAGCCGCCGGCCGCTTAGCCGGCTTTTGCATTCCGCTTCCGTCAGGACGTCGCCGACCTCCAAAAGGCGGTAGCCCTTATGGCGCACCGCCTCGATCTGATAGCCTTCTTCCCTCAGCTGGGCGATCACCTTCCAGATCGCCGTCCGGGACACGCCCAGAAGCTCGCACAGCTGCTGCCCTGACACATAACCGTCCGTTTCCTTCAGTTTTTTGATAATCTCCGCCTTCACCGGTTACCTCCAGATACTGATTGCGCTGACCACCGTCACCGCGATCAGCACCGCGGCGAGCAGAAGCTGGGCGGCCGCGGCGGCCTTTCTGGCGGCAGACCGGCCGCTGATACGGAACTTATGAATACTGCTCACAAAATTCAGCACCGCGGCGAGCGCAAAAATCACCGGGAGCAGGATCTGATTGCCCTCCGGATTCAGGAACGTGATGACAGCCAGGATCACGATCAGGATGCCAATCACGATGTGGACCACATCCATAACAAGGGCCGCGCTGCGGCGTCCTTTTTTCTTCTCCTGTCCGTACATGTCTATACTCCCAGCGTGGCGGCCATAACCGCCTTAATCGTATGCATACGGTTCTCTGCCTCGTCAAATACCTTCGAGCAGGGCGCCTCAAACACCTCGTCGGTGACCTCCATCTCCGAGATGCCGAACCGCTCTCCCATCTCCTCTCCGATCTTCGTCTTCCGGTCATGGAAGGAAGGCAGACAGTGAAGGAATATGGCGCTCCCGCCCGCATTCTTCATGACGGAGCCCGTCACCCGGTAAGGAGTCAGGTCGCGGATTCTCTCCTCCCACACCTCGTCCGGCTCTCCCATGGACACCCAGACGTCCGTGTAAACCACGTCGGCGCCCTTCGTTCCGGCCATCACATCGTCGGTCAGCGTGATCGAGGCTCCGGACGCGGCCGCGTATTCACGGCACTGCCTCACCAGCTCCTCGTTGGGGAAATATTTTTTCGGCGCGCACGCCACGAAATCCAGGCCCATCTTGGAACAAGCCACCATCAGCGAATTGCCCATATTGTAGCGGGCATCGCCCATGTAGACCAGCTTAATGCCCTTCAGCCGTCCGAAATGCTCCCGTATCGTCAGAAGATCCGCCAGCATCTGCGTCGGATGATACTCGTTGGTCAGGCCGTTCCAGACCGGTACGCCGGCATAGCGCGCCAGCTCCTCCACGATCTCCTGGCCGAAACCGCGGTATTCAATCCCCTCATAGATCCGACCCAGAACTCTGGCGGTATCGGCGATACTCTCCTTCTTGCCGATCTGCGAGCTGGCCGGCTCCAGATAGGTGGTTCCCATACCGAGATCGTGGGCCGCCACCTCAAAGGAGCAGCGGGTCCGCGTGCTCGTCTTCTCAAAAATGAGCGCCACGTTCTTGCCCCTGTGGATATCCACCGGGATTCCTTTCTTTTTCTTCTCCTTGAAGTCCGCCGCCAGATCCAAAAGGTATTCGATCTCCTCCGGGGCGTAATCCTTAAGCGTCAAAAAACTTCTGCCTTTCAAATCCATGTCTGCCTTTATCCTCCTGCACAACGGTCAGTCAAGATCGGCTCCCCTTTCGGGGAGCCGTTCCCACCGCCTAATCTTCCTTTGCTACTTCCGCCACCGACCGCACCAGGCCCGCAAGCCCCTGAATATCGGACGGAATGATAATCTTCGTCGCCTTTCCGTCCGCGGCCTTCGCAAACGCCTCCAGGCTCTTCAGCTGAAGCACGGCGTCGTCAGCGCCCGCGTCCTTGATGAAACGGATGCCCTCCGCGGTCGCCTGCTGGATCTTGAGAATCGCCTCCGCCTGGCCTTCCGCCTCGCGGATTCGTTTCTCCTTCTCCGCCTCGGCGCGCAGGATTGCGGATTCCTTATCCGCCTCGGCGTCCAGAATCGCGGACTGCTTCTTGCCTTCCGCCACCAGAATCGTGGAGCGCTTCTCGCCTTCCGCCCGAAGAATCGACTCGCGGCGCTCACGCTCCGCCTTCATCTGCTTCTCCATGGCGTCCTGAATGGCTGCCGGCGGAATGATGTTCTTAAGCTCCACACGGTTCACCTTGATGCCCCACGGGTCGGTGGCCACATCCAGGGCCGCGCGCATCTTCGTATTGATCGTCTCCCTGGAAGTCAGCGTCTGATCGAGCTCCAGATCGCCGATGATATTGCGCAGCGTCGTGGCCGTCAGATTCTCAATCGCCATAATCGGATTCTCCACGCCGTAGGTATACAGCTTCGGATCCGTAATCTGGAAGAAGACGACAGTGTCGATCTTCATCGTGACATTGTCCTTCGTGATCACCGGCTGGGGCGGGAAATCCACCACCTGCTCCTTCAAAATCACGCGCTTGGCGACGCGGTCAATGAACGGCATTTTCACATGGAGGCCGACCGGCCAGGTGGCCAGGTAAGCGCCCAGACGCTCCACAATCACCGCGTTGGCCTGCGGCACAATCTTAACGCAGGACGACAGCACAAGCAGCAAAACAATCGCTACAATCAGAATTCCAATAATCGGTCCCATACTACATTACCTCCTTTTCCTGTCTGACAATCAGCTTGACTCCCCTTACTCCCTGGATCACAACAGTGGTTCCTTCCGGATAGACGGCGTCGTTTTCGCTCGCCCTCGCGGTCCATTCCTGCCCGCCGACGACAGCTGTGCCGGTTCCCCGCTCATTGTTGATCTCCTTCGTAACCCTGGCGGTGCGTCCGATCAGCGCCTCCACATTCGTCCGCGTCGTATTTTTGTTCAGATACTTCGCCGCCCAGGGTCTCGTAAAAAACAACAGCAGGAACGATACAATCACGAACACCGTCAGCTGCAATTCCACTCCCGCTCCGAACAGAGAAAGGATAAAAGCCACCAGGGCGCCGCCGGCAAACCAGATCGTAGTCAGCGCCAGCGTGCCGATCTCAATCGCGACCATAATGACAAAGAAAATTAGCCAGTAAACGGATGCCATTTTGATTCCCCCTGTCTTATAATATGGACGAACCTGCCGTATCCATACGCCGCGGGGAACTTCTCCCCGTTTCGGCAAAAATCGCCCTATTATCATTATAAGAGTATCCCCGTCTGAATTCAATATATTTCTGAAAAACTTATCCGCGAAATCCTGCTTTTTTCCGCCCGGTCTTAAAGGCGGCCGCCCGGACGGGAAACGGCAGACGCCCCAAGGCGGGAGACGGCAGGCGCCGCCAAAGCCGCATGCCTGCGCTGGCGCGCCGCCTCATACATCAGTACCGACGCGGCCACCGCCGCGTTCAGCGACTCCACCTTCCCCGACATCGGAATCCGCACACGCACGTCCGCCATCGCCGCAATCTGTCCGCTCAGCCCCGCCGCCTCGTTGCCGATCAGGAAGCCGGCCGGCCCGGTATAAGCCTCGGCGTCATACTCCACGCTTCCCTGCAGATGCGCCGCGGCCAGGCGGACGCCCGCCTTTTTGACGGCCGTCACCGTGCCCTGCAGATCCGGCGTCCGCAGGTGCGGCACGCGGAAAATGGATCCCATCGTGGAGCGGATCACCTTGGGGCTGTAGAGATCGGCCGTATGGCCGTCCATGAGAACCCCGGTAACGCCTGCTCCCTCGCCGGACCGCAGAATCGTCCCAAGATTGCCCGGATCCTGGATCGTTTCCAGAATCATCAAAAGGGCCGGTCCCGGCTGGGACAGGATATCCGCAAGCGTATAGCGCCGCTGCTTTACGACCGCCAGCACGCCCTGGGGCGTCTGCGTATCGGACATGGCCTTAAGGACCTCCTCCGTCACCGTATCCACCTGCCGGATACCGTCCAGAATTCCTCCGGCCTCATTGTCACGCAGAAAACGTTCCGTAGCGTAAACCTGCACGACGCGGTCCCTGGGAATCTCCGCAAACATCCGCGGCCCTTCGACCACGAAAAGCCCCGTCTCGCTGCGGTATCTCGGTTTTCTCGCCAGGGCCGCCGTATCCTTCACCCGCTTATTGGCGGTACTCGCAATCATCATAAGCGTTCAATCTCCTCCATCCAAATGCGGCTGACCGCGTCGCTGGGCATCCGAAGATCTCCTCTGGGAGACAGCGCCACAGAGCCCACCTTCGGCCCGTCCGGCAGGCAGGAGCGCTTAAACTGCTGGGAAAAGAACCTCCGGTAAAAAACCTGGAGCCATTTTTTGATCACCGCGGGCTCATATGCCGCGGCCTGCCTTCCCGCGCCGCTTTCCTCCGCGGATTCGCCCGCGCCGCGCGCCTCTTTCCCCCCTCCCGCAAAGGCGGCAAGCGCCATGCGGTAAATCCTGGCCGGCCCGAAGCCGAACCGCAGCACATAGTACAGGAAGAAATCATGAAGCTCGTAAGGCCCTACCAGATCCTCCGTCTTCTGGGAAATGGTTCCCATCGCGGGCGGCAGAAGCTCCGGACTCACCGGCGTATCCAGCACGTCCAGAAGGACGTCTCTTAACTCCTCCTCGCCGCAGCTGTCCGCATAGTACCGCACCAGATGGCGCACCAGCGTCTTCGGCACCGACGCGTTGACGCCGTACATGGACATGTGGTCGCCGTTATAGGTGGCCCATCCCAGGGCCAGCTCCGACATGTCTCCGGTTCCGATCACCAGGCCGCCCTCCTGATTGGCCACATCCATAAGGATCTGGGTCCGCTCCCGGGCCTGGCTGTTCTCATAAGTCACGTCATGGCTGTCCGGGTCGTGCCCGATATCGCGGAAATGCTGCGTCACCGCGGCTTTTATGTCGATCTCGCGCAGGGTCGCCCCCAGTTTGCCCGTCATAACGCAGGCGTTATGGTAGGTGCGGTCCGTCGTTCCGAAACACGGCATCGTGACCGCGATGATCTGCTTTCTGGGAAGTCCCAGCAGATCAAAGGCCCTCGCGGTCACCAAAAGGGCCAGCGTAGAATCCAAACCGCCCGAGATTCCCAGGACGGCGCACTTCGTCCCGGTATGCTCCAGACGTTTCTTAAGGCCGAGGGACTGGATATTCAGAATCTCCTCGCAGCGTTTGCTGCGCTCCTTCTCGTCGTGCGGCACGAAGGGAGCGGGATCGATCGGGCGCTCAAGTTCCAGACGCACGGGCTTTAAATGAAAGGCCGCCTGTTCCCACGCCCCGCCCGGCCCCGGCCGCACGCCGTCCCGGAAACCGTATCCCGCGCGGCCGTCCTCAAGCGAAAGACTCCCCGGGTAGGTGTTCATCCTGCGCCGCTCGCTCCTGAGCCGCCACAGATCCAGCTCCGCGCAGGTGAGCCCCGATGTAAACCGCTTCGCCTCCGCCAGAATGGCGCCGTTCTCCGCGATCAGATTATGCCCGCCAAAGACCAGATCCTGCGACGATTCGCCCTCCCCCGCGCTGGCATAGATATAGCCGCAGACGAGGCGGCCGGACTGACCGCCCACGAGGGCCCTGCGGTAATCGTCCTTGCCGACCGTCTCCACGCTGGCGGAGCAGTTGACCACTACCGTGGCCCCCGCCAGGGCGTGGCCGATGCTGGGGGGCGACGCCACCCACAGATCCTCACAGATTTCCGCGGATACCCTAAGCTCCGGAATCTCCTCGCAGGCAAAAATCAGCCGCGTCCCCATGGGAATCTTCTCCCCCATAAAATCCACCCGGACGGGCGTCTCGTTTCCGCGGGCAAAGTACCGCCCTTCATAATATTCAGAATAATTCGGTATATGAAGCTTCGGCACAAGTCCGAGCACCTTCCCGCCGCTCAGCGCCGCGGCCACATTGTAAAGGCGTCCCCCCTGCTCCCAGGGCAGGCCCACAAAAGCCAGCAGATCCATCTCCGCGGTCGCGTCTCTGAGCATCGCGAGCGTCCGCTTCGCCTCGCTCAAAAGCCGGTCCTGCAAAAACAGGTCGTTGCAGGTATAGGCCGTGATGCAAAGCTCCGGAAACACCATCAGCTTAACCTGCCGCTTCGCGCCCTCTCGCATCAATTCCAGAATCCTCTCGCCATTATAAACCGGATCCGCAACGCGGATCTTCGGCGTCGCGGCGGCAACCCGGATATATCCCTGATCCATTCCAATCTCCTCCGTACCACGCAACCGCATTCCGCGGTTACGGAAAGCGGCGGCATGTCCGACCCATGTCCGATTCATACCCGCCTCTTTTCTGTGGATAGTATACACCGTTTCCCCTGAAAATGGAAGTTTACTTTTCGATTCTTTTCGTGTAAAATAGAAGGCAACCGTTCCGAAAGTATGATACGGCGAGAACGATTTTCAGAAAAGAGATGCATAACCATGATGAAAATCTCGACAAAGGGTCAGTACGCCCTGCGCATGATGGTAGAGTTTGCCCTGCATCCCAACGAATGCACCACGCTCAGCCAGGTAGCCGCCCGTCACGACCTGTCGGATAAGTACCTGGAACAGATCGTGGCCGTCCTGGTGCGGGCCGGCTATGTCACGAGCGTCCGCGGTTCCAAGGGAGGCTATATGCTGGCAAAGGACCCTTCCGAATACACGGCCGGCATGATTCTGCGCCTGATGGAGGGCGATCTGGCTCCCGTGGCCTGCTTAAGCGGCGACGCGGAACCCCAGTGCAGCCATTGGGACACCTGCTCGACCCTGTCGCTGTGGAAACAGATCGACAGCGCGATCAGCCAGGTGGTGGATCATGTGACTCTTGCCGACCTGGTAAAAGAACAGCTGGAAAAGCCGGGATACGCGCCCTGATTCGGGATGCCTCCCGGACTTTCGCGCGCCTTTCTTCGGCTACCGCTTTTCTCTGCCATCGTCTTTCTTTGCTATCGCCTTTCTTCGCCATCCTCCGCCCCTCAGAACGCATCGGCGATCAGACGGATCTCCTCCCCCAGAATCGATACGACATCAAACCGGCACGGCATATCCTGCGGATAATGACGGCTGTACAGATAGCCGGACGCGGTATGACGGAGCCGCGCCTGCTTGCGCGCGTCCACCGCCTCCTCCGGATAACCGCTTCCGCTGTCCCTGCGGTATTTGACCTCCACAAACACCAGATAGCGCCCGTCCCTTGCGACCAGATCGATTTCTCCGAAACGGTCGCGAAAATTCCGCTCCAGAATCCGGTAGCCCCTCTCCTGCAAAAACGCAGCCGCTATCTCCTCATAGCGGCCGCCTGTCTTACGTTTATTCTCCATCCTTCTCTCCCGCCGTCCCATCGCCGGCTGCCGTCTGCTCCATGCCGGCTTTGTCCCGCACAAATTTCCCGATAAACGTCCTCCTGTGGATCGGACACGGGCCGAATCTGCGCAGCGCCTCGATATGCGCCGCGGTGCCGTAACCCTTATGCTTCGCAAACCCATACTCCGGATAGAGCTTATCGTACTCCTCCATCATCCGATCCCTGGTGACCTTCGCGAGGATGCTGGCCGCCGCGATGGACACGCTCTTGGCGTCGCCCTTGATGATCGGTATCTGCTTTATCTCCACCTGTGGAATCGTCACCGCGTCGTTTAAGAGCAGCCGCGGCGTCACCGAAAGCTGCCCGACCGCCTGCCGCATGGCCTCGTACGTGGCCTGCAGGATATTGATCTCATCGATCCGTTCCGGCGATACGATTCCCACCCCGTAGGCGACGGCCTTGTCCCGGATCTCGTCAAACAGCTCTTCCCTGCGCTTCTCCGACAGTTTCTTGGAATCGTTCAGATAGAGAATCCGACAGTCCTTCGGCAGAATCACCGCGCCGGCCGCCACCGGCCCCGCAAGCGGCCCGCGGCCCGCCTCGTCGATTCCGCAGATGAAGGCATACTCCCCGTACCGGTTCTCGTACTGCCGCATGGCCTCAAGGCGCGCAAGCTCCGCCTCCAGGCGTTCTCCTTTAAGCTGTCTCATATCGCTCCTCCTCCCGTCCGCGGTCCGCGCGGCGGTCTTTTACTCCGCAGCCGGCGGAAACTCCATCGTGATGCGGCCCAGCCTTCCGCTTCGGTAATCATCTAACAGAAGATTCGACGCCCTGGCGTAGTCCAGACCGCCTCCCCGAAGCAGGCAGCCGCGGCTTTCGGCGACGCGGTTCAGAATAACAAGCCCCTCCGGCCGGCTCTCCCCTTCCGCATTCTCTTCTTCGGACAGCGCGTAGCGTTTCCCCAAAGCCCCCGGATACGTCCTTTTCAAAAAGCGGATCAATTCCAGGGCCAGCTCCTCCCTGTCAAGAATCTGGTCATTGATCGAACCGATCATGGCCAGACGCAGACCCACGGCAGGATCCTCAAACTTCGGCCAGAGAAGTCCCGGCGTATCCAAAAGCTCCAGCGACTTATTCAGACGGATCCACTGATTGCCCTTCGTCACTCCCGGCTTATTGCCGGTCTTCGCGCAGGCCTTCCCCGCAAACGAATTGATAAATGTGGATTTCCCCACATTGGGAATTCCTACCACCATAGCGCGAACGGGACGGTTCGCGATACCGCGCTTTAAATCGCGCTCCAGCTTCCTGCGGCAGACCTCCGAAACCGCTGCGTTCACCTGCTTAAGCTGCGCGCTGCTGCGGGAATCCGCCGCGACGACCGTATACCCGTGCCTGGAAAACCATTGCTTCCACGCCGCGTTCCCGGCTTCGCTGGCCAGATCCGCCTTATTTAGCAGGATCACGCGGGCCTTATTCCTGCCCAGCTCGTCTATGTCCGGATTCCGGCTCGACACCGGCACACGGGCATCCGCTACCTCGATCAGAAGATCGACCAGCTTCACGTCCTCCTGCATGGCCCTTTTGGCCTTCGTCATATGCCCGGGATACCACTGTATATTCATAAATGACTCCTGTTCTATTTAACCGGCCCGATCCCTATGAGAGGAAACACCCGAAACCAGACCTTTCCCAGAATCTGGGAACGCTTCACATTACCGATATTGGCGAAGCGGCTGTCCTCGCTGCCGTCCCGGTTATCTCCCAGCAGGAAATATTCGTCCTCCCCCAAAATCACCGGCTTCTCCGCCAGACCGGCCAGGGACACCTGTCTTAAGCTGTCGTCCGCCTCCAAAAGCTGTCCGTTGATATAAATGGAGCCGCCCGTAATCTGCACCGTCTCGCCCGGCAGACCGATGACGCGTTTCACATTGGTTCTGTGATCCTCCCTCTCAAACACAACGATATCCAGGCGGTGCGGCTCCCCAAGATCGTACGCAAGACGGTCCGACAAAACAAGGTCGCCGTCCGCCAGGCCGGGCATCATGGACTGCCCGGAGATCTTTACCTGTCCCCCAAAGGAATGCACCACAAACCAGGCCAGGGAAATGACGACCACAATATCCACTACCCAGCTTACCGCCCTGCGCAGCATGCTGGTCTCTTCCTGATAAAATTCCACGCCGACCACTCCTGACTATACCGAATAAACCGTCTAAGAAAGGGCTGCTGCAAACCGGCAGAGATCCTGCATGTTCGCAACAGCCCCATTCCTGCGCCCACATCAATTATTTTACACGCTCTTTGACCTTCGCGGCCTTGCCTACGCGCTTCCTTAAGTAGAACAGCTTCGCTCTTCTGACTTTACCTCTGCGGATCACCTCGACGTCCGCCACGGACGGGGAATGAAGCGGCCAGGTCTTCTCAACGCCGATACCGTTGGACGTCTTGCGGACGGTAAAGGTCTCCCTCGCGCCGCCGTTCTGACGCTTAATCACCGTGCCCTCAAAGATCTGGATTCTCTCGCGGGAACCTTCTTTGATCCGGTTGTGTACGCGGACGGTATCTCCTACGCGGAACTCCGGTACGGTCTCCTTCAGCTGCTCTGCCTCGATGCTCTTGATAATGTCGTTCATGTGAATCTCCTTCCATCTATTTGATGTTCTTAATACGAGAATTTACCGTAACAGAGGACCATCGCTTATTTGTCACAATATGTGATTCTAGCATATCTTTAACGGAAATGCAAGCGTTTTTTCAGGTACTTCGCCGCTTTCCTCCAGTCTTCCTCCATCAGACGCATGGCCTGCTCCGCGCTTCCGCCGCGGCCGACGCGGTTGAACGCCCCCTGCGTTCCCGGATGCGCCAGCGCAAAGACGGCCGTGCATCTGCCGTCTTGCCGCGGGATCTTCGTTCCGGCGCTCTCCGCCACGAACCGGTCATAAGGCCGCAGCTCCCGCTCCGAAACCGGCGCGCCCAGCGCCCGGCATACTCCCCGGTACGCGTCGCTTCCGAGACACAGAATCACCTCCGGCTCAAGGATCTTTTCAAGCTCCGCAAAGAAGGCCTCCGCCGTCTCCCGGTCTGTCTTTCCGTCCCGCGCATTCCATCCGGTTCCGAAATCCGGATACAGGTTCGCAAAAAACAGATCCTGATTCTGCGGATCCTCCGTTCCCGACCGCAGCAGATCATATCCCAGCGCACGCGCAAAAAGCTGCCGGACGCTCTCGTCTGTCGGACTGCCCATGCGGTCTTTTTCCGCATCGTAAACGCCCTGCCTGATATAGCGCCGGGACTTCCCTCCGTTTAAATCGCGGATGCTGTCAATACAGGCCGCTTTTCTGGCGGGACTGCCCCAGCCGCACCCGACCAGAAGCACTTTGGCGTCCAGATGATGATAAGCGCTTCCGTCAGCCGCGGCGCTGCGGCCCTGCCAGTAGGACCAAAGATCGAAGGCGTCGCACTCCCGATAGCCTTCAAACGGCTCCCTGCCGCCGTTTCTCTGTATGACATAATCCCTGACGCGCCCGACGAGAGACTCATATCCCGCTTCCTTTTCCGGTCTTCTGCGTCCCGAGCTCTCAAGTTCCGCAAGGTACGCTTTCTCCTTCTTTGAGAGGCTGGCGCCATCCAGAAGATCCGGGCGCTTCTCATACGTGCGCCGCACTGACACGAGACGTCTCCAGTCCTCGATCCGCTTATGGTTTCCCGTCAGCAGAACCTCGGGAACCTTAAGCCCCTTATAGTCCTCCGGACGCGTATACTGCGGATACTCCAGAAGATTGTCATGAAACGTCTCGATCTCCGCCGAGGCGTCATTGTGGAGAACGCCGGGCACCAGACGGGAAATGCAGTCGATCATAACCATGGCCGGCAGTTCGCCGCCCGTGAGCACGTAATCGCCGATCGAGAGGCTGTCCGTGACAATCAGCTCCAGCGCCCGCTCATCGACGCCCTCGTAATGCCCGCAGAGAAAGACAAGTTCCTCCTCCTGCGCCAGCTCCTGGGCCAGCGCCTGACTGAAAACCCTCCCCTGCGGCGTCATATAGAGAACGCGCGGCCGCTTTCCAAGCCGCCCGCAGAGGGCTTCATAGCAGTCGCAGATCGGCGCGGGCTGCATCACCTGGCCGGCTCCGCCGCCGTAGGGCGCGTCGTCCACCTGTCCGTGCTTATTGATCGCGTAATCCCGGATGTTGAGGGCCTCCACGCGGATCGCGCCCTTTTCCATGGCGCGTCCCGTGATACTGGTGCCGAGACCGTTCATCACCATATCGGGAAACAATGTCATGATGTAGAAATCCATGCCGTCTCTCCTTCCCGCCGCGCCAGAGCCGCCGTCAGAGATCCAGCAGTCCGTCCAGCAGATGAACCGTGATTTTCCCCGCGTCCGGATCCACATCCAGCACGCACTGCCGAATCGCCGGAATCAGGATCTCCTTTCCGGCGTCCGTCTTCACCACATAGACGTCGTTGGCCCCGGTCTGCAGGACATCCGCCAGACCGCCGAGGCGGTCGCCCTCGTCCGTGACCACGTCAAGGCCGATCAAATCCGCGATAAAGTACTCGTCCGGCCCCAGTTCCACCGCGTTTTCGCGGGTTACCAAAAGATCCTTCCCCTTAAAAACTTCCACCTCATTGATGTCGTCGAATCCTTTAAATTTCACGATAACCAGATTCTTCACGAACCTGACCCGCTCCACCTCCATCGGCTTTAACTCCCGGCCGGTGTCCAGAAGCACGTCCTTTAACTGCTGAAAACGCATCGCGTCGTCCGTCGTCGGGAACACCTTCACTTCCCCGCGGATCCCGTGGGTCGAAGTAATCACGCCCACCCGAAATGTCTGCTCCATCTCTCCACCCTTTGCCTTCTGACAGGATGAAAATAGCAGGTTCCCACCTGCTACTTTCCCATTTGGCTAATCGATCTCAACTACTACTTTCTTATCGTCCTTTGAGGCTGCCGCCTTCACAACAGAACGTATGGCCTTCGCGATTCTGCCCTGCTTTCCAATAACTTTGCCCATATCGGAAGGAGCCACTTTCAGTTCAACGATGGTCTCTCCATCCTTTTCGGTTTCGGTGACGGTCACTTCCTCCGGGTGTTCCACCAGAGCTTTTGCCATGACTTCAACTAATTCTTTCATAATCCTTCACCTCAATTACTGGATGCCCGCCAGCTTAAGGAGCTTCGCAACCCTGTCCGTGGGCTGGGCGCCGTTAGCTAACCACTTCTTCGCTGCTTCCTCGTTGAACTTGATCTCGCTTGGTTCCTTGTTCGGATCGTAATAACCTACTTCCTCGATGAATCTCCCGTCTCTGGGAGATCTGGAATCCGCGACAACAACTCTATAGAAAGGCGCTTTCTTTTGGCCCATCCTTCTAAGTCTCATCTTCACTGCCATATCAGTTTCACCTCCTTATCCTCGAAAATGTCTTCGCCGCCGCATAGGAATCCTGCGGCCGCGGTCTCTCCTCTATAGCAAAAGCAGACGTCCGATCTGCTCTGCCGGCATAGAAAAAACTCAAAACGGAAGCTTTCCAAACATGCCTCCCAATCCGCCGAGCATCCCGCGGCGCTTCTTTCCGCCCATCATGCCCGGCAGCTGCTTCATCATCTTCTTCATCTGATCGAACTGCTTGACGATCCGGTTCACTTCGCTGATATTCACACCGGCGCCCTTCGCAATGCGCTGCTTGCGGGAGGGATTCAGGATCGACGGATTGGCTCTCTCCTCCTTCGTCATCGAGAGAATGATCGCCTCCACCCGGTCCATCGCGGAATCGTCCACATTCATATCCCCCTTCATCTGGGGAATCCCCGGCATCATGCCCAGAATGCTGTTCATGCCGCCCATCTTCTTGATCTGGCGCATCTGCTCCAGGAAATCATTGAAATCAAATTCGGCCTTGCGAAGCTTCTGGCTCATCTCGCGCGCCTTGGCCTCATCCACCTCAAGCTCCGCCTTCTCGATCAGGGACAAAACATCGCCCATCCCCAGAATCCGTGACGCCATGCGGTCCGGATGGAACTGCTCCAGATCGGACAGCTTCTCGCCCATGCCCACATAGAGAATCGGCCGTCCGGTCACGGCCCGGATGGAAAGCGCCGCGCCGCCCCTGGTATCGCCGTCCAGCTTCGTTAAGATCACGCCGTCGATGCCCACCTTATTCTGGAAGCTCTCCGCCACGTTCACCGCGTCCTGCCCGGTCATGGCGTCTACCACCAGAATGGACTGATCCACCGGAACCGCCGCGCGGATATCACGAAGCTCCTGCATCATATCCTCGTCGATGTGGAGACGGCCCGCGGTATCGATAATGACCACGTTGAAGCCGTTTCCCGCCGCGTGCGCCATGGCCGCTTCCGCGATTTCCACAGGGCTTTGGGAACCCTCAAGGGAAAACACCGGTACTTCCTGCTTCGCGCCGTTGATCCGCAGCTGCTCGACGGCTGCCGGACGGTAGACGTCGCAGGCGACAAGCAGCGGCTTGCGACCCTTCGCCTTCAGTTTCCCGGCGATCTTGGCCGCCGTGGTGGTCTTGCCCGCGCCCTGAAGTCCGGTCATCAAAATCACTGTGATCTCGCCGCCCGGCTTTAAGGCAAGCTCTGTCGTCTCGCTCCCCATGAGGGCGATAAGCTCCTCATGGACGATCTTGATCACCATCTGTCCCGGCGTCAGGCTGCCCAGCACATCCTCGCCTACGGCCCTCTCCTGCACGGAATGAATGAACTGCTTCACGACCTTGAAGCTGACGTCAGCCTCCAAAAGGGCCATCTTCACCTCGCGCAGGGCGGCCTTCACATCCGCCTCCGTCAGACGTCCCTTGCCCCGGAGATTCTTGAACACGTTCTGCAGTTTATCCGACAAACTCTCAAAAGCCATAGGTTCTCCTCACAGTTTACTGATATCCTCCGCGATCCGCTCGATCGCGTCCATCTGGCTGAGATCGCGCTTCGTCTTCGACTCCTCGGCCAGCCTGCGGATCTGTTCCACCATATCCTTCGTCCTGCGGAACTTCTCCACCAATCCAAGCTTCTGCTCATAACCGTCCAGAATCTTATCGCAGCGCTTCACCAAATCGTGGACGCCCTGCCTGCTGATCCCCTGCTCCTCGGCAATCTCGCCGAGGGACATATCCTCAAACACGACGCTTTCATAGATCTGCCGCTGTCTGGATGTCAGAAGCTCTCCGTAAAAATCATAGAGCATGGCCTGCTCGCCAATGGTCTTCATACTCGCTCACCCTGGCTATCATACACGATCGGGGCGCGGCTGTCAAGTGTTTTTGCTTTACACTTCTAAAATCTGTTCCCAGAGACATAAAGAAAGGCGCCCAAAAGGCCATTACAGCATGACCCCCGGGACGCCCTCCGGCATATGCTTTGTCATCTCAGTCAAGCGCTTCGATCCGCGACTCAATAAATTTTTCCACCTCCGCTGCCGGTATCCCGAGCGGGATCGACAGCTCGCCGTACAAATTCTCTTTTGTCTTCTTCATATACCGCTCATCCACCTCCGTCATGCGCTTCCCGCGGTTTAGGCGGTCGCGCCTGCGCAGATAGAGGGTCTTCAGAACGCCGACCCACTCCCGGCAGTCGCAGGTCTTTAAAGCCTCCTTATAGCAGTTTTCCCGCTGCTTGTCGTCCCGGACGCGCAGACTGTCGATCTCGCGGATCCCATCGATCAGCTTGTAGGCCTCCTCGCTGGTCATAATTCTCCGCATGACGTTTTTATTGCCTTCTACCGGTGTGATAATGCGGCTGCCGTTCACGCCGGTCGGCTCCAAAACATAATATAATTTGCTGGTGGCTAATCCATCCATGTTCATCTCCGTGATATCACACACACGGCATACTCCCGTCATTCCGTATACGATATATTCGCCCTTCTCAAACACTCCAATAACCATCCTTTCTGAATTCCGCAAACCAACACTCCGTTCGGGCCGTCTCTCTAGATATCGTCTTTTCTTCCTTTATTTCGGAAAATACAACGGTTTCCGTCCAATAGATAATTTCCGTGATTATATATCACATTCCTTCAGCAGATATTCCGTAAGTTCCCGTACCGTTTCCACGATATGATGCGCTCCCACCTCCTCCAGCTCTTTTCTGCTTCCATATCCAAACAGAACGCCGACGCAGTCTAAGCCGTTCTCGCGGGCTCCCAGGACGTCGTGTTCCCGGTCGCCCACCATGATCACCTTTTCCCGGTCGGTCACTCCCGCGCGTCTCAGCGTATAACCGATCACTTCGCCTTTCCTTACGCGAACCTCATCCATACTGGCTCCGCCCACGAAATCAAAAAAGTGATACAGGCCGAAATGTCTCAGAATCCGCACCGCAAACTCCTCCGGCTTCGAGGTCGCCACCAGAAGCGCGGCCTGCGCCTCCTTAAGCCTCGTAAGCATCCCGGGAATCCCGTCATACACCACGTTCTCAAACATCCCTTTCACCGTGAAGTATTCCCGGTAGCGCCCGATCGCCTCTGTAGCCTGCTCCTCAGAAAAACCATAGTAGTTCATGAAGCTGTCCTTAAGAGGCGGCCCGATAAACGGATAGAGCTTTGTCAAATCCGGTTCCTCGATGCCGTAGGTCCGAAGCGCGTACTGCACCGACCGAGTAATGCCGAGTCCGGGATCTGTCAAAGTGCCGTCCAGATCAAACAGGATATACCGTCTCCCCATACTGTGCCGATTCCTCCGTCTGCCTTAACTGTATCGAATCAGACTAAGGACGGTCTGCCCAAATCGTCGCGCAGAAATACGCTTTCGGCGTCCATCCCTGCAAAAGACCAAAAAAAGGAGAAGCCGCTGCGGCAAAAGATAGCTGTGCCTAGCGGTTCCCCCCACTATTTTATTCAGGCAAACTCCCTTATTCTGTGTCTATTATCTCACTTATTCAGCCAAAAGTCAAGATTTCATTTAAAAAACTCGTGGCTCTCATGACTGAACAGGTAGGTCAGATGACTGTCAAACCACCGTGTATTGCCCGAGGACGAACCGCGACGGTTCATAAAAAACAGGGCTCCCTGCGAGTAATCCTCGCCGGCCATGGCGCGTTCCACACAGTCGATCGTCTCCTGCGTCACCCTGCAGGTATCGATACTTCCGTTGGACACCGGCGAAAACTGTCCCCTTTGGTAGACGACCTTCCTGACCGTATCCGGGAATCGGTCGCTCCTCACCCGGTTCAGGACCACATTCGCCACAAGGATTTTTCCTCTCTCGTCGCAAATGCCGGCCTCCGCCTGCACGATGCGCAGAAGCACCTGATAATCGTCCGCGCTCATGGACGCCTTCGCCACGGCCCTTTTTTCTTCTTCCTCCGTCCGCTGGCCCGCCTCTTCCATCCGCGCGGTCTCCTCGGCCATGAGCCCCGCGGTTTTCTCCTCCGCGCGCTTTCTCTCTTCTTCCTCCTTCTGTATCCTTTTCCGGACATCCTCCGCCTTCCCGCGGGCCAGATTCCGGCAGTTTTCTTCCTCGCGGAGTTCCTGCGCCAAAAATTCTCCCGCGAGCTTTTGTCCTTCCTGAATCTGGTCCGTAAGTTCAATTCGTATGTCCGCTTCCGTAATGGTTTCCATCTCTTCTGTGTCGTCCGCGCCGTCCTCCCTCACAGAGGAGGCGGTCTCGGCGAACACCGTCATCGCGTTTCTGCCTCCGCCTCCAAAACCGCCGGAAGTAAACGCCACTACCGCGAAAACGATCCCGGCGCTTACCAGAACCGCTTTCCTGCGGTAGTCGCTCTTGGCGGCCCTCACCGCGAAGCTTTTCACAAACAGAAGCGCGCTTTGAAGAAATGAGCACAATGTCGGCATAATACTCCTCTCTCCTTCACTCTCCAAATTTCGGCAAATTTCGGGCAAATGTGGGAGATACATTCCATTTTTTGCCCGATTTTCCGGTTGCAGTGGTAATTATATTGGATTTTGAAGCCGAAAGTCAATGGGCTGTCCGCAAGTTTGTGATTATTTCCGGACACAGAAATGGGCGCTGTCCGGCCTTTTATTCACTCTGCACGGATTCGCGCCCATCAAATGCTGGATTTTTATTTAATTTTCTGTGAAAAAATATTTCATAAATATTACGTTTGTGTTAAATGATATCGTAAAAAACGAGTCCTCACACCCCGATAAAATATTATGTCAACTAATTGCCGTTGATATAGTTGACCAGGCCGCCCGCGGAGATGATCTTCTGCATGAACGGCGGGAACGCCTGTCCCTGGTAGGTCTCCTTCTTCGTCAGGTTCGTAATGACGCCGGAGTCGAAATCGATCTCCACCTGATCGCCGTTCTCGATGCGCTCGGACGCCTCCCTGCACTCAATGATCGGCAGGCCGATGTTAATGGAATTGCGGTAGAAGATGCGCGCGAAGGTCTCCGCGATCACGCAGCTGACGCCGGCGCATTTGATCGCCAGCGGCGCGTGCTCCCGGGAGGAGCCGCAGCCAAAATTTTTCTTCGCCACAATGATGTCGCCCGGACGCACTTTTTTGATAAACTCCTTATCAATATCTTCCATGCAGTGCTTCGCCAGCTCCGCGCCCTCCGTGGCGTTTAAGTAGCGGGCCGGAATGATGACATCGGTATCTACATTATCTCCGTATTTGAATACGCTTCCGTTTGCTTTCATACTATGATATCCTTTCTGATCGATCGGCAGGCGGCGCTGACGGCGCCGCCCGGATAATATTAGCAGCTCTCCTCTCAGCCTTCAAGCTCGCAGGGGCAGGTGATTCTTCCGGTCACCGCGCTGGCCGCGGCCACAGCCGGGCTCGCCAGATAAACCTCGGAATCCACATGGCCCATACGGCCCACGAAATTGCGGTTCGTCGTGGAAACGCACCGCTCTCCCGCCGCCAGAATGCCCATATAACCGCCCAGGCACGGGCCGCAGGTAGGCGTGCTTACGACGGCCCCCGCCTCGATGAAGGTTTCAATCAGCCCCTCCTTAAGCGCCTGCAGGTAGACGCTCTGCGTCGCGGGAATCACAATGCAGCGAACCCCCTTGGCGACCCTGCGCCCTTTCAGGATCCCGGCCGCGACGCGCATGTCGCTGATGCGGCCGTTGGTGCAGGAACCGATCACCGCCTGGTCGATCTTCACCTCGCCGAAGGTGCCGACTTCCTTCGTGTTCTCCGGCAGATGCGGGAAGGACACCGTGGGCTTAAGCGCCGACAGATCGACGGTGTAGACGGCCTCATACTCGGCGTCAGGATCCGCCTCATAGACCTTAAAGTCCCGCTTCGAATGCTCCTTCATATACTCGACGGCCAGCTCATCCACCGGGAAAATGCCGTTCTTGCCTCCCGCTTCGATCGCCATATTGCAGATCGTGAAACGGTCGTCCATGGAGAGGTTCCGAATGCCCTCGCCGGTAAACTCCATGGATTTATAGAGCGCGCCGTCCACGCCGATCATACCGATGATATGCAGAATCACGTCCTTGCCGCTGACCCATTCGGAGGGCTTTCCGACCAGCTCGAATTTCAGCGCGGACGGAACCTTAAACCACGCCTTCCCGGTGACCATGCCGGCCGCCATGTCCGTGCTGCCGACGCCCGTGGAGAACGCCCCAAGCGCGCCGTAGGTGCAGGTGTGGGAATCGGCGCCGATCACCGCGTCCCCGGCCACCACAAGACCCTTCTCCGGCACCAGCGCGTGCTCGATGCCCATCTCTCCCACGTCGAAATAGTTGGTCAGCTCATGGCGGACCGCGAACTCGCGGCAGCACTTACAGTTCTCCGCCGACTTGATATCCTTATTCGGAATAAAGTGATCCATAATCAGAGCCACCTTGTCCCTGTCAAAGACGCTCTGATGATTCATTTTCTTCATCTCATTGATGGCGACGGGCGCCGTGATATCGTTGCCCATAACCAGATCAAGATCCGCCTCGATCAGCTGCCCGGCCTTCACTTCCGAAAGTCCGGCATGGGCCGCCAGGATCTTCTGGGTCATCGTCATTCCCATAACGGTAAAACCTCCTTCTGATTGCACTCACATGCGGAAAATCCGCTGAAAGCGCGGCTTCCGCATAGAAAGTTTAACTTAAGTAGTTGAATTTTACCATAGCCGCGGCTATAATAGAAATACATAATATGCATGTTTGATATGAAACCGAGTTATGTACAGACCGTCTGCATCCGCAAACCCGCGCCGCCGAAGCCGTGCCGGAAACAGACATAGAGGAGAAAGAAAGGAGAACCCGCGATGGAACAGAATCTTTCCCAATACCGTATCTTCTACGAGGTCGCCAAAAGCGGCAATATCTCCCGCGCGGCGCGCGAGCTTTTCATCAGCCAGCCGGCCATCAGCAAAGCCATCAGCAAGCTGGAAGACAGTCTCGGCACGGTTCTATTTTCCCGCAACTCCCGGGGCGTCCAGCTGACCGAGGAGGGCGCGGTCCTCTTCGACCACATCCAAAAGGCCTTCGAGGAGCTGGCGCTGGGGGAACAGGAGCTTCGCCGGTTCAAGGATTTCCACATGGGCCATATCCGCATCGGCGTCAGCAATACGCTGTGCCGTTTTATCATGCTGGATTATCTGAAAGGCTTTATCGAGCGATACCCGCACATCAAGGTGACGATCGAAAGCCAGTCCTCGACCCACACGCTCTCCATGCTGGAACAGCAGCGGATCGACATCGGCCTGGTCGCGGAACCCCGATCCCCCAAAAACCTGGAGTTCATCCCGGTCATGGATATCCAGGATATTTTCGTGGCGACGCCCAGCTATCTGGAAAATCTCCGGCTGCGCGAAGGGGCCGACGCGGACGTATTCCAGGTGGGCAACGTGATGCTTTTAGACCGGGAGAACATCACCCGGCGCTACATCGACGACTACATGGCGGTCAACCACATCGAGGCCAACAACCTTCTGGAGGTGACCACCATGGATCTTCTGATTGAATTTGCGCGGATCGGTCTCGGGATTGCGTGCGTGATCCGCGAATTTGTTGAGGAGGATCTGCGGACCGGAAGGCTGGTTCAGGTGAAAACAGACGCGCAGATTCACAAGCGCACCGTGGGATTTGCATACTGCCCGATCCGGGTGTCGCAGGCGGTAGGGACATTTTTGCGCTTCGCCGCCGAAAAAAATCACCTTTCCAGATAACCCGCCAGCTCTTTTAAGCTTCCATGGGGATACCGCGAGATATCCTCGCCCCGGTCGATCAGACAGTCCGTCACCAGGAAGACTTTCATTCCGAGCTTCGCGGCGATCATGTCCTCGCCCACGTCATTGCCCGCCATCAGGCACTCCTCCGCCGTCAGGCCGCGCATCGTCAATATCTCCCGGTAGTACTCCAGATTCGGTTTACAGCTGCTGATATTTTCATAGGTAGTATAGAACTCAAAATCGGACGGCTTAAGGCCCGCCCAGCGGATACGGCTCTCGGTGGCCGCGGCCGGAAAGATCGGATTCGTCGCCAGAATCAGGCGGTATCCCTCCTCCCTCAGGCGGCCGATCAGCTCCGCGGATACCGGATTAAAGCCGCAGCTCTGCTGCACCTTCTGAAACTCCGTGCGGTAAAACTCCTCGATCAACGGACGGTCCTTCAGGCGCTCCTCCCCAAAAATACCGGCGAACGCCCTCCAAAACAGAACCTCGTTCCTGCATCCGCCGTCATTGGCGACCATCGCGCCGACGCCCTTCCAGATCGCGTCTACAAGCTTCTTCGGATCATACCCATAAGGCGCCAGATAGGCGGCCAGGCGGCCGAGATAGGCCTTCACGAATGCCTCCTGATCCATCGGAAGCAGCGTTCCGTCCAGATCAAATAAAACTGCTTTTATCATTCTTCGCTTTCCCTTTCCATGCGGATCACACTGCGTGAAAGATTACGGCTCTACTATAATCAATCTTTCATCCCGTGTCAAGCCAAACTGCGCGCGGCCTGCCCCGTACCCTCAGAGAGCACCCCCAGCGTACTCCTGGCATTCCGAAAGCCGCCGCCCGTCCGCGTCGGAAAGCGCCGTCAGATCCCCTGATCCGTCTGAAATACCGCGCTGCGCACAATCTCCACGAAATCCCTCGTATAATGCGACACATAGCTTCCCTTGCGGAACGCGGCCACAAAATCCGACGTGACCCGCGGCTCGCCGAAGCTGTAGCAGTCGATCGGCTGATTCTTGATGCGGTGGCGCAGATGCGTCTCAAAGATGAACGCGATTCCGTAACCCGAAGAGGCCAGCTCCATGATCGCCGGCAGACTCCCGGTGTACAGCACGTTCTCCAGCTGAATCCCATGCTCCTTCAGATACCCGTCCATGATCTGTCTCGTGCGGTGTTCCGGTTTCATCATCAGAATCCGCTCATTCTTAAGCATCTCCACGTCGAGCTTCGGATAACAGCTGGCCGGGTTGGGCACCGCCAGGCGGCCGACCGGGTGATTCTTGCAGGTGCAGATCAGAAGCTCCTCATCCTTCATAAGCGTCTCGTACTCAATCTGCGGATTCAGCGTGCTGGGCTTGCTGTAGAACGCCACCTCCACCTGGCCGTCGATCAGCCGGCGGTCATTCTCGTCGGAAGAACCTTCATAGATATTTACTTTCACGTTCGGATGCTGATCCTGAAACTTGGGGAGCGTGCAGGGAAGCATGTAAGTCCCGCGCATATTGGCAAAGGCCACGTTTAGAACGCCTACGTCCCGCTTAATGATATCTGCAAGCTCCGCGTCCAGGTCGCTCTTGATCTGCAGAATCTGGCTGGCCCGCTCCACGTAGCGTTCCCCGGCGTAGGTGGGCACATATTTGTGGCCGATCTTGCGGAACAGTTTCAGTCCAAGCTCATCTTCCAGCGTAATCAGGAATTTGCTGAGGGTCGGCTGACCCACATAGAGGGAATCCGCCGCTTTGGTGATATTCTGATATTTAGCGATTGCCAGAATGTAATTCAATTCCCGAAAGTCCATGGTCTCCTCCTATCCGGGACGTCCTCCGTCTCTGCGTTTCATCTGCTTATCCATCATTTACTATAGCACATTTTTCCTCAGCGCGGCATTCAAAAAATGAATGGATTCCATTCAAAGCAAGAATAATTGTCTTATTTGCCCTATGATTTGCCGGAATTTTTGTGCATTTTATACAGAAATATTCCGAAACCGCATAGTTTCCATCAAACGCATGAATTTCACATTTACAAATTCCCATGTTAGCATAAAAGCATGGAAACGGTATCGGGGACGGCGGCGCGGCCGGCCGCATGGACGGGAGTTATTCCCATAACAGACATTCCCGCAGCAGACATCCCGCATACCGTCGGCGCGCCAAGAAAGCATTTACAGGAGGTTTTCATTATGCAGACAAATCACAGCATACGTCTCCCAGTCACGATCATGCGCGGCGGCACCAGCAAGGGCGTATACATCCTGGAATCGGAACTGCCAGCCGACCACGACGAGTGGGAGCCGATTCTTCTGCGGCTCATGGGAAGTCCGGATAAAAAGCAGATCGACGGTCTCGGCGGTTCCCAGTCCGTCACCAGCAAGGTTGCCATCGTGAAACGATCCGACCGGCCCGACGCGGACGTGGACTACACCTTCGCCCAGGTCTCCGTCGATAAGCCGTTAGTCAGCTACAAGGGCAACTGCGGCAACATTTCCTCCGGCGTGGGCCCCTTCGCGATTGAAAAAGGGCTCGTGGAAGCGAAGGACGGCGTGACGCCGGTGCGGATCTACAACACCAACACCGGAAAGATCATCATCGCCGATGTACATACCGCAGACGGTACGGTAGAATATGAAGGGGACTTCTCGATTGCGGGCGTGCCCGGAACGGCCTCCCCGATCAAGCTGAAATTCGTAAAACCGTCCGGAACGCTCGGGAACGGCCTGCTGCCCACGGGGAACGCCGTCGATACGCTGGATGTGCCGGATTTCGGTCCTGTGCGCGTCTCCATCGTGGACGCCGCCAATCCGCTGGTCTTCGTGAAAGCGTCGGATCTGGGACTTACAGGGCGCGAACTTCCGGATGATCTGAATGCGGACGCGGATAAGCTGGAGCTGCTCGAAAAAGTCCGCGGTCTTGCCGCCGTAAAGCTCGGTCTGATCTCCGATTATACGCGCTCCGCCTGGGATACCCCCGGCATCCCGAAGATGACGTTCGTAGCGGAGGCCGCCGACTATGTGACGGCGGACGGCAAGGAAATCCGCAGGGACTGCATCGACCTGCTCTCCCGCATGATGTCCATGCAGAAGACGCATCCCAGCTACGCCATGACCGGCGCCATGTGTACGGCCGCCGCGGCCGTCATTCCCGGCAGCATCGTAAACCAGGTGCTCTCTCCGACCGCGGACACCCAGTTTATCCGCATCGGCCATCCCGGCGGTATCCTGGAGTGCGGCGTGGATTATCAGGAAAACGGCCCCGTCCCGGAGATCGACGACACCTTCGGTTTCCGCACGGCCAACCTGCTGATGGAAGGAACGGCAAGGATCCGGCTGTAACAGCCGCTTTCTGGCACTGCTGATTTTATATTTTACCGTTTGCGATAAATCAGATTTTTCGATAATTTTAGGAGGTTTCTCTTATGACATCGTTTTTAGCCCCTTACATGCCGGTCATCTCGCTGATCGTGCTGGCCATCGTAGTAGCCATCGGCTTTATCAAGAAAGTCAACCTTGGTTTTCTGTCTCTGGGCGTGGCCTTTATCCTGGCAATGCTCGGCGGCCTGAAAGCCTCCGCCGTCACAGGCGGTTTCTCCAGCTCCATGTTCGTAACTCTGGTCGGCGTCACCTTCCTGTTCGGAATGGCGTCCCAGAACGGCACGCTGGATCTGTTCTCCAAGAAGGTAGTCGCGCTGGTCGGCAAACACACCGTGCTGATTCCAATCCTGATGTTCGTCCTCTCGGCGTTCATCTCCGCCATCGGCCCCGGCCACATCGCAGCCGGCATTCTGATGACTACATTCGCCATGTATCTGGCCTTTGAAATGAAGATCAACCCCTGGGTTACCGCCCTCTTTGCCAAGCTGGGAGCCAACGCGGGCTGCGCTTCGCCGCTGTCCCTGACCGGTATCCTGGCGAAGGAGCTGACCACCAAGGAGCCCATCTCCATGGAATTCACGGGAGCCAACGCGGCGCATCTGTTCCTGTCCACGCTGCTGTCCGGCTTCGTCTTCACCCTGATCGTCTACATCGGCTCCAAGAGCTACAAGGTGAAGGCGGATAATCCCCTGAAATGGTCCGAGATTCCCAAGTTCAACCGCAACCAGAAGCTGACCATGGCCGCCATCGTCATTATGGTAATCTGCTGCATCGGCTTCAAGCTGGACACGGGCCTCTTCGCCTTCATCATGGCCGCCGTCCTGATCCTTCTTGGCGCGGCAGACGAGAAGGCAGCCATCAAGGGCATTCCCTGGGGAACCCTGGTATTCATCTGCGGCGTGGGCGCCCTGGTCAGCGTCATCGACAAGCTGGGCGGCATCACCCTCGTCTCCGACTTCCTCAACAGCTTCTTAAGCGAGAAGACCTCGGTGCCGATCATGGCGGCCACCTCAGGCATCCTTTCCTGGGTAAGCTCTACAACCGGCGTCGTCATGCCCGCGCTGTATCCCATCGCGGACCAGGTGGCGCAGCAGTTTACAGGCGTAAACTACATGGAGCTCATCTCCGCCATCACGGCGACCTCCTTCGCGGCGGCGATCAGCCCCCTCTCCACGGGCGGCGCGATCATCATGTCCTCCTACTCGGCCTCCAAGGAGACCACCAACGAGGAAATGAACAAGCTGTTCAAGAACCTGTTCCTGCTCTCCGTCGCCAACGTCGGCGTCAACGTGCTGATGTCCGC
>CANRHU010000024.1 GCA_947630485.1 uncultured Lachnospiraceae bacterium | reverse complement strand
GAAAGAGCAGTTGCGGGAAATGCCAGGATTGCTTTTTCGTTTGCACCATCTTCGATTCTTTCCTTAACGATTTGTAGCGCAGTCAAGAAAAAAGAGACAGTCCAGATGATCTGGATTGTCTCTATTGTTGTACCCTAACAGATGTCTAGTCCAAAGGGAGTTATCTGAAAGATGTCTCCACTTCTTCATCAATTTCGCCTTTGGTGAACTTATCCTCGAACCGCTCCGCCATTCGTTCAAATTCGTCTGCGTCGTAGGAAGTGCTTGTCACCTTAATATAGTTGTCAAAGTCAAAGTCAGATGGTATGGGCTTTTGACCATTCTCCTGTTGCTCCATTTCGTATTGTCCATGATAGGCCCGATAAACCGGCTCCATCACCCTAATAACATTCCGAAGATGTTCAAAATCAGTACGGACATACTCGATCTGTTGGAGAAATCGTTCCCACTCCTTCTTATCCAACAGTACATTCTCTCGGAACAGCTTAGATTCTCTGACGGAAGGAACGGAAATCAGTTCCTCCACTTCAATGTGAAGAAGTATCCAGCGGGTTTTTAGTGCTTCCTGCAAGATATATTCTTCTAATTCCTCTCTGGTTACAGTAATAAGTTCCTCTTTCATAGTAATCTCCTTGTATTGTATTAGCGGCTCTGTTCACGTATATGCTCCCGATCACGAATGATGGGTGGCTTCTCCTTGCCAAGCGCAATGCGGATTGCTCTTGTGATGGCTTCGATTAATTTAGGTTGTTTTCTTATTGATTGAGCCACTTCTACAATAGACTGCTCCTTCAATTCCTTTAATGAAGCCACTTCCTGCTTCAACTCCTTGGCCTTTAACTCCATGACCGTCTTATTTCCTCCGGCGGTCTCACCGTTCAGAATGCCGATGTCACGCCCGAACACCCGCTCCATGCAGGCCGCCATTTCCGGGTGAATGTTCTGCAGATCGGTCCGGGTAAGCACTTCCTTTGCCGACACCTTTTCTATGCCCTTCTTACGGTCAATGCAAACGGGAATAAAAGCAAAATGCAGGTGAGGCTGACCACCTTCATCTTTATGAACCCATGCGGAAACGACATTCTTCTCACCATACCTCTTTGCCATGAAATCATATGCTGTCTGAAAGAATCTCCGTTCCTGTTCCTCTGAAAAGTTCTCTTTTGGTAAAGTAACGATCCAATCACATAGGGTCTTTACGTCAGCGCGGTTTTGACATTTAACCTCCGATAATCTTTTCTGGTAATAGTCAAAGTCGCCCATTCCTCTTGCCGGCGCAAGGTTATAATTGAAATCAGACCGCAAGTGGTCGATATCCTTATTGCCGAAATGAGCGACCCACCGGCCGTAATGCAAAAGCAGATGGCCTACCGCATTCTTTGTGTATTTCTCAACATGCATAAAATCACCTCTGTAAATGAATATGCAAGAAGTGAAAACCAATTCGGGCAGAAATGGTGTAGCCAGTTATACCATTTTCATCGAAAATGGAACTGGCTCTGCGAGGCTTCTGCGTCTTCCTCCATCATCCAAAACAGAACCAGTCAGATAACAGTTCCCGCTTCGCGGGGAACCGTTATTTGACTGGTTCCTCCTCAATCCACACACAAATATAATCAAAACAAGGTGATCAGCTTCCCGGCAATTTCTGACTCTCTTTCGCTCTGCTTGGATAATGTTTCATCAAGCACATGACTGTAAATATCGGCAGTTATACTTTGTCTGCTATGTCCAGCCCGTTTACTGACTTCCGCAAGCGGGCTTCCATGTCGTAAAAAGTAACTGATTCCCGTATGGCGGAGATCATGTACCCGAATGTGTTTTTCTATTCCGGCAGAATCCAAGATACGCCTATGCAATAATTTTAATGCAGTCCTGCTTAATGGCTTGTATAGATCATTCTCTCCATGCCAGATATAAGACGCTGGTTTCCATTCCTCTTCTATTATATCAGCCTGTGCCTGTCTCGCCGAGATAATGGATACAATCAAATCACTACATTTCAGTGTTCTTCTGGAAGCGCTGGTCTTCGTATGCTTTTCAACGATCGTCTTTCCATCTATATCTCTGCTAATTGTCTTATATATGATGAAACTGCTGTCATTCGGAAGCCAATCTTCATAGGTCAACGCGAGTGCTTCTCCACTCCGCATATAGGTTAGTATAAGTACCTCTAGCAAATCTGCATTCGGTTCATACGCTGGATTCTTGGAGCCATCTGGCAGATATTCTTCCAATGCCTTCTCGCACGCCTCAAAATACCGCTCGATTTCTTCATCGTTCATGATCTGGGATATCTCTACCTTCTTAACGCCGCTGGCAAATTTAATCCCATAAGCCGGGTTAAGAGCCGGGCTTTTCCTATAGTAATCCGCAAAGAAGCCTGTTAGTACATTATATGCCTTCTTCTGCATTGCCTTGCTGACGCCATCTTCATTCAGTTCCATAATATAATTAAGCACGTCCTCATGCTCAACTTCTTGAACATTCATATTAGCTAGTTCATAAGGCTCGATCTGTTTTCTCAGGACACGGTTCAGATATTCTATGGTTGATGCCGTATTCCCTTTATCAACAGCCGTCCGCAAGTTATAGCTTCGGATTGCGTTTTTCAGAATATCTTTGCTCTCTGGAACCTGAAGACTTTTCTCCTTCGCTATGATCTTTGCCTCTAGCTTCTCACGCGCTTCCCGCTTCGTCTTCCCATACGCAGAAGGCCTCCATGCCTTTCCGTTCGCCATTCTCACGGATGGTACAGAACAGTAACACCTGTGTCGGCCTTTGTCTCTGTCAAAACCGAATTCCGTATGATCTAACATACTCGCACCACCTTTCGCACACTTTTTCGCACACTTTAATCTTATTTTAATACCTTTTCGGGAATAATACAAGATGGTGTAAAAGTAAGAAGAAAACGAAATATAACGATTTCACAAGGATTTTTTGACTATCTGCTTTCGCATACTTAAAGCGGTCGGAAGCCACAAACAGGAGTCAAAGTCCTGTGCCTTACCGCTTGGCGATGGCCCAACAATATCAAAAGCATAATTATATTAGCACAAAAAGCGCCGGCAGGCAAGAAGAATATATGGAATTCCTCAAAGTCCCTGCCGGCAGTATATTATGAAAGATCGATATGATATCCTTCGGGAATGGCCGCTGCCTCCTCGTCATGCAGCAGCCGGTGATCCACCCGGCCCATATAGTGAGGATGCCTGATTACCGCCTCCCGGGTTCCTCCGGACGGATCCGGAGCCGCGTCTGAACTGCGGTATCCGTCCAGCGCCTTTCTAAGCTCCTGCGCTTTTTGATTGTTCTCCGAATATGTATTTTGCCTCTCCGGTATCGTTTCAAAGAAAAAGTACCGGCCTGACCGCATATTCTGAATCAGCTTGCATTCCCCATCCGTCACCATATAAACCCCTCTGTCCCCGCTTCCATACTGAGAGTAGACGTACCGGGGGCTTCGCGCGCCGAACAGGTCAATTCCGTCGAATTCTGCCGGATCATACGCAATTCCCGCATACCCCAAAAGCGTAGGGGCCACATCCACCAGAGAACAGACGTCGTCGCACAACTCGTGACCCCGTCCCGGATAGCGGATGAGAAACGGAATGTGACAGGCGGCGTCCACCATCGTCCGCTTTCCCGTGGCGTGATAATCACCCATCATATCCCCGTGGTCGCTCGCAAAGAGAATCAGCGTATCTTCATAAATCCCCTTTTTCTTCAGGGCGGCGATTATACGCCCCACCTGATAATCCACAAAGGACACGCAGGCATAATAGAAATTTTTCATCCGCAGCACATCCTGCGGGCTCATCATCAGGCGCTTGCAGGAGCAGCGGTCTCCGATCAACTCCCAATAATCACTCAGCTCTTCCTCTTCCGGAGCAAACGGCTCCGGCGGCTCCTCCCGATACAGCTTCTGCCACGGTGCCGGAGGACTGAATGGAGGATGCGGATGGATAAAGGAGGACATTAAAAGCATAGGCCGCGACGGATCACAGCGTTCAATATATTCCACACTGCGGTCCCCCACCCACTGGGTCGGATGATCGGCCGGCGAAAGCGGCGATATCTGCGGCACATAATACATCTCGCTGCGCATACCGTGATAATCAAACACATGCGGATACCTTGCCCGGATATACCTTGTATAATCATCCTCCGCGGCCGCCATCTCCTCCTGCGTCCAACGCTTCTCAAAGCCAATCGGGCCGTATTTATCAAACACGTGGTGCATCTTTCCGACGCAGCAGCTCTGATATCCTCCGGCAGTCAGGCGGGAATAAACGCCCTCTCCCTGATAAACCGTCTGATTGTTATTGTTGTTGTTGCCGGTGCGCGCCGGATATTGTCCGGTCAGCATGGAAAATCTCGCGGGGACGCAGACCGGCGACGGCGTGACGCAGCGGCGGAAAACCGTTGATTCCTTAAGCAGGGCGTCCAGGTGGGGAGTCTGCATCGCCGGATTGCCGAGCGCGCCTATCGTGTCATAGCGCTGCTGGTCCGTAAACAGGATCAGGATATGTTTCATCACAGCGCCTCCAGTCCCGTAACCTCCTGTGCGGTTTTGTCTTCCTTCTCCTGATAAACGCGGTTTCTGTCCTCCAGTTCGCGGAACTTTTCATAATAGCGCAGACCGAATTCCCGCAGAGACACCGCGTTAAAATGAATGATCTCCGGATTGGCTGTCAGGCCTTCGGCGGACACAAAGCCGCATCTTGGCAGCGTCGCGGCCACATTCTGCAGGGCCGCGTTGACCTTCATATAATTCACGGATATTTCCTTCTTTGTAAATTCGACCAGAAAGTCTCCCAGGCCGCCCACCAGAATCGGCACATCGGGAAGCCCCAGTTCCTCACGCAGCACCGTAAACATTTTCCGGCACTTTTCCTCATAGACAAGATACCTGCCCTCGCGGCAGTCTCCTTCGCCCTGATGCCACAGAATTCCCGCAAGCTCAGATGTCCTCATCGCCAGCCGGCACTGCATAAGGGCATGGTCAAACAAAAGCTCTCCCGGCATCCACTGGCACAGCGCCGTCCCCCCGTCCGCGCAGGGTATCAGTCCGACTTCCGCGTCATGATCCTTCGTATAGGCGTCCGCGAAGCTCTCCGCTAGGCACACGCCCGACGTGCGTCTGTCCGGATTGACCGGAACATACATGGGCTGCCAGCGCCCATTGCGCAGCACCTTGATCCGATCATTGACGATCGGCTCCACCTCGTCCGCATGTCCTCTTCCAGCCATATTGGACTGGCCGATCAGCAAGAATGAATGTACCATTTTTCCTCCTCAACCTTATTCCAGAATACAGCCGTTTTCACGAAGTATGTTCCGCAGCTTTTGCACATCGACCTCTGCCGGTTCGATACCGTCCCGGACCGCCATGCCCGCCGCTGTTCCCGCGGCTTCCCCGGCGCCCATACACGTGCCCATAATCCGGGTCAGGCCAAAGATATGTTCATCGACGGAAATATCCCTTCCGGCCATCATAAGACTTCCCACGCTGCTGCTGACCAGACAGCCGTAAGGAATTCCAATCGCCTTTTCTACCGGCTGCATGAAATGCTGCTCCGTATTCGTGGGATGTATATCCATGTTATATCCCGCGAGGACAATCGTATCCTCCGGAACATCCAGATTCTTTAACGCATCGACAGTCAGCGTCTTAATTCCCTCGATTCTCCTGCTTTCCCGGGCACCGAAGCCATAAGACAGGCTGGACAGATAGGATTTCTCAAAACCGGGGCAGTACTTTCTGAGGAAAAGCACCAGCTCTTTCACCTGGCGGTGGCTTTCCGTTTCCGCCCGGATCACATCGTCCGCCACAGAGGTGTCCACATCCGTAACCCTCGTGACATTGACCATGACCTCCCCCTCATCCGGGAGCGTCGAAAAGACGATCCGATCCCTTGGAATCGTGTATTCCCCGCACTCCTGCGCCTTGCGGATAAATTCAGAAAATCCGATAAACGTAAAACCCCAGCCCTTGTCAAACTGCGACAGGTTCTGATGCACATCGTAATCTTTGGTAACCTCAATGGTCTCCGGATGGGCCTTCATGTATGCCAGAACAGCGGGGATATCCACATGTCCCATCGTGAAGGTCAGGGAGCCCGGCTGCAGACTGTTGCTTTTCTGATACCGCGCCCCGGCCATATAGGCCGCCACGCCGTCTCCCGTCGCATCAATCAGAATCTGCGTTTCATATTCCCGGACCTCACCCCGGCAAAGAACCGTAATGCCGCGCACCTTTCCGTTATCCACTTTAACGGACATCAGGTCCGAATACAGGGCCAGCTCCACGCCTTCCTCCCGGCACAGCTCGAAGCATTCGATCCGCATCCAATTGTGATTATACAGGGCCAGGCTGTTGTGAACCGGACATCTGACATGTTCACGGAAAGCGCCTACCTTTTTCAGGCGCATCATTAACTCTTCGGCAATTCCTCCAAGCACGCGCCTGCCGGAATGGTCGATAAATCCAAGAATCGGCAGACCCGAGATGGCAAGACCGCCCAGCACCGCGCTCCGTTCCACCAAAAGAGTCCGCATCCCCATCCGTCTTGCCGCTATGGCGGCCGGAATTCCGCCCGGTCCTCCGCCTACAACAATTACATCGTATTTCATCCTTCTCCTCCTCAGAAATGCAGTTTCCAGTTCCCATTGAGGCACTCCAGCCTGACGATACAGCAGCAGTCCGTCCGGATTCTCTGTTTAGAGAACCGGCACTGCAGAACTTCATACAGTATATGGCGTATCGCTCCTTCATGACAGACGACGGCGACCCGCCTGCACCCGTCCGCCTCGTCCTTTTCCAGATCTCCCAGGAAGCTTTGGACGCGCGACGCCACCATATCCTCATTTTCCCCGCCATAGGCAGTATAGTCGTTCTCCCGAAGCGCCCGGATATAGGGCTCTCCCATCTCTGCCTTACACTCCGCGACACGCCTTCCCACCAACTCGCCGGAACTGAATTCCCGGACGCGCGGCTCAAGGATGTACGCATGTCCAGGGAAGACGCGCTCCGCCGTCTGTCTTGTCCTCAGCAGATCGCTTACGTACACTTTATCAAACGGAATCCCGTCAAGCTGTCTTCCCGCGGTCTCTGCCTGTTCCATCCCCAGCGGGCTGAGCGGCGTCGGTCCCCAGCCCGCGTGGGCTCCGTTTACCATCGCCTCGCTCTGTCCATGTCTGACCACATAAATTTCCATTCCGTATTTCCTCTCACTCTCCGCCTGCGGGTATCCGAATCGTCTGATCATAAGCCGTCAGCCACTCGCGGGATACGAAATCCACCGCCCGCAGGTAGATTCCCTTCGGATAGACGCTGACAAAATATCCGCCGTGCTTGGGCAGCATTCGCGTAAATTTCGAATGACCGTATCCCTTCGGACTGCCGCAGAAAGCCGGGACATCGATCACATGATATCCCGCCGCCGTCCGGCAGACGCCGCAGCAGTCTCCCAGACCGTGATGCACATGACCGGTGATCAGCACGATATCCGGGAAACGGCTCCACATCTCATAGAATCTGTCGCCGTTCTGAATCACCTGCCATTCCGGGTAATCTCCCTGTGACTGTTCATTCAGCACCTCCCTGACCGCGTTATGAATCACCAGAAAAACCGGCTTCCCCTTTCCGCAATACCGCCCCAGGCGCTCCTCAACCCAGTCAAACTGCTTCTCATCGATCTCCGTACAGCCGTTTGTCACCCATTTTCCATGTCTTCCCGGAATCTCATACCGGTCGTTATACTGGGACAAAATCAGAAAATGATATCCCTCTATCTCATATTCAAAATAAAACTCATCGTGATCTTCCGGTATCATCCCCGCTTCCTTAAGCTTCCGCAGATGATACGCCTTAATCTCTTTTCCGGGACGTTTATAGGTCTCGTGGTTGCCCAAAGACACCAACGGCTTCATTGTTCCCCGAAGCGCCGTTACCACATTCCAATACGCGTCCCTCTCCTCATCTTCTCCGAAGTTGGAATAATCTCCCGCGTCCACATAAGCGTCCATCCCCAGCTCGCCGGCCCATTCCATCGCGGATTTCAGCGCCTGCTGGCGCTCTCCTCCCTCTCCTTCCACATGGGCGTCGGAGAAAAGCATGAATCGGAACACCGGCCTGTTTTCTCCCTGCAGAAAGCTCTCGTAGCGGCTTCGGAAAGCCTCGTAAAGGTTCTTCGCCTCCTGCAGGCATCCGCCGCCGTCCGCCCTGCCGCGGAGAAGCAGCGCCTTCCGGCGCACGTCTTCCGCTTCGAAACGAAGCGCCTGCACCGCTTCCATACCGAAACGTTCATCCCGGCTGAAATCGGTCTTCTCAAATTCATGGACCAGTCCCAGCACCGCCGATGCGTAATAACGTCCGTCGATCTGCTCCGGATTCAGCAGCCCTCGGTAAATCCTCAGTTCGCCTACCGCCGCTTCTCCAAGTCCCAGCATTCCGTCCGCGTCGGCCCCCAGGATAAAATTTCCTCCGTCCAGGGAAAGCCCCGCGAAAGCCGAGAGATCCGCTTCCTCTTCCAGAGACGCGTCCAGATAGATTTTCTCCGTCCCGCTTCGGGCGCAGACGACCGTAATCTGATGCCAGCGGTCGTCCGCAGCCTTCTTCATTCCGCTTACCTGAACCGGTTCATGTCCTTCTCCCGTATTTACGCTGGTCATGAAGGACAGATACTGCTGCATGCACGCAAGTACGATTCCACGATGGCCGGGATCGCCAAAGGGGGCGTTTGCCAGCAGCACGCCCCCATGCGTCCGCTGCTTTTCGTCAAAGCTGCTGACATCGATGACACCTTCCGGCTCCACCCATGTCGCCCTCGCGCTCCACCCATTGCAGCCGTCCCGGCTTGTCCTTATCCAAAGCTGGATGGAGAAATCATCGCCGTCTGTCGGGATATTGCCGAAATCTACATACTCATGAGCGGGCAAAATGCCCGCTCTGTTGTTGAAGTATAAAGCTGGTGTGCCGTCATAGCTTTCCGACAGCATCGTATCCGCATCGCCGTGGAGAAGTCCGTCATTTCCGACTCGGGAGGAAACGGTATGGGCCAGAATCTGATCAAAAGTCACTTCCAGAAGCAATTCCGAACCCATACACTCCTGACTGTCTTTCATGTCTGATTCTCCCCCCTATGTATTATTTGAAGTTCGCGTCATAATACTCCTGCAGCTCTTCCCGGACGGCTTCGCCTTCATTGAACTGCCAGTCGGCGGTAAACTCATCCAGATTGTCCAGGGTCTTGCTTCCGTACATAATCTGCTCGCAGAAATCATTCAGCGCGCTGTACAGCGTATCGTTGTGGTCCGCGTAATTGTCCATTAGCGGCATCAGAGAGAACGGGTCGTCGATCAGCACTCCCGGGTTCTTCTCAGCTTCTGCCTTCGCCGCCTTTAACGGAAGCCAGTTGTTCAGATTCTTCCTAGCACGTGCCTGCCACTCCCACGCGTACTCTTCTTCATTCATACAATCCTGGAACTTGTCTCCTCTAAGTCTGTTCTCGTCGAATGCCGGCTGGATCGGAACGGGAAGTCCGTCTTCGTCGATCTCATAGGTTTCGCCCTCTGTACCGATCACGATATAGCGCTGATTCTTCACCTTCTCATTCAGGAAGTTCACGCAGTCCGCCGCATTGTCCGAAGTACGCAGGACGCTGGTGATTCCGGAAATGGTATTGATCCTGGCGTAGCAGGACTGTCCGTCCGCGCCCTTCAGGGCAAAGATATATCCGATATTGTCATCCTCGCTTCCGTTCCAGATTACATTCGGGTCTGCCTCAGGAAGCGCCGTAACGGCGGAGGAAATGGTTCCTACCGAGGACGCCATCATGATCGCCTGGCCGGAACTGAACTTTTCGCCCAGCGTTGTGGAAGTATTCGTCGCCCAATCCGGATCCAGAAGACCTTCATCCATCAGCTTTTTCATGAACTCCATCATTTCCGCGAATCCATCTGTCTCGGTGATGTAAATTACATTTCCGTCGTCGTCTACCATCCATGTGCTCCAAAGACCGAATGCGGAAGCAATCGCGATCGGAACGGTAAACGAACCAAGGCTTGCGTCGCCGCCGGAACCTGCATTCGCCTTGCCGGGACCGGTCAGGATATAATCATATCCGTAATACTCCTTCAAGGTGACCAGATCATTATAGAACTCGTCCAACGTAGTCGGAACCTCCGTAATTCCGGCCGCTTCCATCAGATCCATCCGGCACAGAATAAACCGGGTCATATTGTCCGCGTAGGGATAACGCATCGGCACGCCGTAGATCATACCGTCTGCATCCGTGACCGCGCGCCAGGAATCCTCCGATACGCCGCTTAAAATCTCCTGGCCGTACACCTGAAGAAGGTCGTTAAGCGGTGTCAGCGCTCCGTTTTTCTTAAGCGTATTAAACTGGAACGGTGTCAGTGCCACCATATCCACATCGGTTCCCGAAGAAACCTGAAGCATCAGGGAGGTCGTTGACTCATCGTCATTCAGCGACGTGTAATACGTCTCATAACCCGTTACCTCCGAAATCGCCGCGGCCTCCGGTCTGGCGTTCAGATCCACGCTTGTGGCCTGCCGAAGAATCTGCAGAGTGACGTTTCCCGGCCCTTTCAGTTCCGGCACTTCCGGGAGAGCCTGCGTCGTCTCTGTCTCCTCAGCCGCCGTTGTCTCTGCCGCCGCAGCCGTCGTGGTCTCCGCAGCAGCCGCCGCTGTCGTCGCCGCCTCCTGCTGTTTTCCGCTGTTTCCGCCGCCGCAGCCTGTCAGCGATGACAGAATCAGAGCTGTCGTCAAAAATACCGCTACCATTCTTCTCTTCATTACGAATTCTCCTCCTTTTTCACTACCTGGTTTTGCTGCGTCTTTTTCTCTATCACAGGGCCGACGCCCTTATGACCATTCCCTTTCCGGCTCATCCCTTCTCCGAGCCGATCGTAATTCCCTGAACCATATACCTCTGTACAAACGGATATACCATAATGATCGGTATCACCGTCAGCGTTACCGCACACGCAATCATTCCGTCCGTGTGAATCGTTTTTCCCGTCATGCTTTTCAGCGCCTCTGACACCGCGTTGATATCAGCCGTCACATTTTTCAGATACACCTGTATCGTCTTGAGCTTATCATTGGTAATGTACAGCGCCGCGTCAAAATAGCTGTTCCAGTAATTGACCGCGTAGAGCATGCTCACCGTCGCCAAAACCGGCTTTGACATAGGGCAGACAATCGTGGTAAGCACCTGGAAGTCCCCCGCCCCGTCGATCCGGGCGGATTCCTTCACGCCGTCCGGAAGTCCTTCGAAGGAGTTCCTCACAATCAGCAGATTAAATATACTTAACAGATGCGGTATGATGAGCGCCTTATACGTATTCAGAAATCCAAGGCTGCGAAACACCATATAAGTAGGAACCATGCCGCCTGAAAAAACCATCGCGACCATGCACAGAAGCGTCAGCAGACGGCGCCCCCGAAATTGGGGTTCGGACAGCGGATACGCAAACAGAACCGTGATCACCATACTGCACACAACGCCGATTATCGTCACAATCACGCTGTTTTTCAGCGCGTTCAGATAATCTGTCTGGAGCAGCACATATTTCAGCGCGTCCGTCTGCCATCCGTTCGGCCAGAAATACACCTCTCCCAGCGTGACCGCGGTGTTGCTGCTGAACGCCTTTGATACGACGTGCAGACAAGGCAGCAGACAAAGCAGTCCCATCACAGTCATAATCAGATACGAACACGCGGTTACAAGTTTATCCTGTTTTCCTCTTGGCGGTCCGGAGGATCGCCGGCTATGGTTTTTCATTCTCCCCACCCTTTCAACAATTCACTGCTTCTTTCCGGACTTCTACCAAATGCTTCGGTGCAGGGTCTTCTTGCTGATCGCGTTGGCTCCGACAATCAGTATAAAAGCCACCACCGAGTTAAACAGGCCAAGCGCGGCGGAATACGAGAATTCCATGCGTCCGATACCTTGACGGTACACGTAGGTCTGGATAATATCAGCCACCTCATAGACCGTAGAGTTGTAGAACAAAAGCACCTGCTCAAACCCATGGTCCAGAATATGTCCGACCTTCAGGATCAGCATCAGCACAATCGACGGCAGAATTCCCGGAAGCGTGATATGCCAGATCTGCTTAAGCCTCCCCGCGCCGTCAACTCTCGCCGCGTCGAACAGCTCCATATCCAGCCCCGTGATCGCCGCCAGATAGACGATCGCCGTGTGTCCGATGGATTTCCAGCCCTCCGTGAAAACCAGGATTCCCCGGAATACCTCCGTGTTGGTAAAGAAATTGATTTTATTGAATCCCAAAGCGATCAGCAATTCATTCACAACGCCCGACGTAGCCAGCAGCGACAGGAAAATGCCGTACACGATCACCCAGGAAAAGAAGTGCGGTACATAGATGACCGTCTGGACCAGTCTTTTATACGTCTTGCGCTCGATCTCATTGAGCATGATCGCGCAGAGAATGGGGATAGGGAATATCCACAAAATTTTAGAAAAATTGATAATCAGCGTATTCTTCAGTACCTTCATGAAATCTCTGCCGCTGAACAGTTTCTCAAACCAATAGGTTCCCACCCACTCGCTGGCCCCGATCGCGTCCAGCGGGTTCTTTCCTGCAAAAATGTTATAATCCTTAAAAGCGATCAGAATTCCATAATAAGGAATGAATTTGTGAATCAGCAGAACCGTCAGTCCCGGAACGACCATCAGATACATCGCGGGATGGCGTCGGATGTACTTTAAATCCTGTCTGAGTCTGGTTTTTAGAGGCGCTTTCAGCGAAGCGTCTTTTTTCTTAGCTTTCGTCATCTTCCTCCCCCTTTCACATCCTGCGGCCGCCAGGCTTCCGCCTTATGCGTTTCCCGGCGCTTTTTGCCTTGCCTGCCGCTTTATACAAGAACCCGATTCCGCTCTTCCTCCTGCAGGCCGCACCATACATCCGCAAGCTCCGGCATGGCGACGACCTTGATGGATTCATCGCTCATCTGCATCAGAATCGCCTCTTTCAGTCTTGCTGTCGGGAACGCGTGGGTAATAATCGGCGCCAGCTTAATCCGGCCCTCGTTCAGCAGGGCGACCGCCCTCAAAAAGGTGTCCGGATCAATCAGGGAACCGGCAATGTTCAGCTCCTTGTGATATACCTCGTCCAGAGACAGCTGATGGAAGGTATCCGGCTTCGGCACGCTGAACAACAGAACCATCGCGCCTCTCCCGGCCGCTTCGAAGGCCTGCCTGACCGCTGTCGTATTGCCGACGCACTCAATCACCACATCCGCTCCCGCCAGGCCTGTGATCTCCATATAGCGTTCAGCCAAATTCTCTTCAACCGGATTGATCACCGCATCCGCCCCTACCTCCAGGGCAACACGGCGGCGAAATTCAATCGGTTCGCTTAGAACCACCGATGCCGCGCCGGCCAGCTTGGCTAACTGAACCATCATCAGTCCGATTGCGCCTCCGCCTACCACACAGACGGCGCTCCCCGGACGAATTCCCGCCCGGTCAATTCCATGGATACAGCAGGCAAGCGGTTCTGCCATCGCCGCCTGTTCAAAAGGAATCTCTCTGTCCACCTTAAAACACTGCGCCTGCGGTACGACGCAATATTCCGCGAAACCTCCGTTCCTCGTAACTCCGATCGCGCTCAGATGCTCGCACAGCTGCTTTTTGCCCATCTGGCACGGCCGGCAGATCCCGCAATAAATGTTCGGGTCCACAACCACATGGTCAGAGACGGAGACCATATCCACGTCCGGACCGACCTGTTCCACCACGCCGGACAATTCATGACCAAGCACCACCGGCGGAACCACCTCAGCGGAACCCTTGTCCCCATGAAAAATATGTACATCCGTCCCACAGATTCCGCAGGCGGCCACGCGCACAAGCACCTCGCCGGCCTCAAGCGGCGCAAATTCCATATCACGAACCTCAAACTCTCCGTTTCCTAAAAAATAAGTTCCTTTCACCTGACTCACTCCCATCTGCGCTTATCGCTGCAGCGCCTTCTGCCACTTATACTTACAGTTATGAACTAAGCATAAGTTAATAGTAAGGGATATTTGTTATTTTTTCAATAGGAATTATTATCAAACATATCACGTCATTTTTATGCATATTATCCAAAGTTTTTTGAATTTTCTTTATTTTCATCGTTTTGTATTCCATTTTCAAGGTTCCCATTTGCCTGATTCTTGTGCATTATCGGCATATTTTTCCGGTTTTCGCCATCATTTTTCAATTTGTACTTGCAATCGTCCGCTAACTCATTTAGAATAGGGAAAAGACTTACATTTAAGTAAAAGCGTTTTGATTGGAGAGAAAATATGAACGAAGGCCGCGTTACCGCCTCAAACATCAAGAAAATCAACCGCAACCGGGTATACCGAATGATCTACCAGGAAGGCACCACTTCCAAATTTCAGCTGGTCCAGCTTCTTGAGATGGGACTTTCGACAGTCAGCTACAATCTGGCTGCTCTGAACGAAGAAGGTCTGATCAAATTTGACGGCTTTTTCGAATCAACCGGCGGGCGGCGGGCAAATAGAATCCAGATCGATCCGGTAGCGCGCATCGCCATTGGCATCGGAATTTTGAGCGACCGGCTTCACTATGTGGCCGCGGATCTGTACGGACATATGATCTATAAGGACACCTATCCGATTCCCTATGAGCACGCCGCGGATTATTACAAAAGCGTCGGGGAACATCTGCAGCAGTTTATCAGCAGCCATGCCATCGACGAGAAGAAGATTCTCGGCGTGTCCATCGCCGTCCAGGGCATTGTTTCCCGCGACGGACACAGTGTAAACTACGGCGTATTGATGCACAACTCCCAGATGACACTGGACGACATCAAACCTTACGTGCCGTTCCCCTGCAGAATGGAGCACGATTCCAAGGCGGCGGGCAATCTGGCCTTATGGAATCTGCCGGACATCCGCAACGGCGTCCTCTTTCTGCTGAATCAGAACCTGGGCAGCGTCGTGATCACCAACCGCGTCGTCCAGTGGGGCGATCATATGCGGAGCGGTCTCATCGAACACACCTGCATGCATCCGGACGGGCCTTTATGCTACTGCGGCAAACGGGGCTGTCTGGAAACTTACTGTTCCGCGGAACGGCTGGAAAAGGAATCCGGTATGGATATCGCCTCCTTTTTCAGGGTCATGCGGGAGACCAACGCGCCGGAACTCAGGCGGATCTGGTCGGATTATCTGAGCAAGCTGGCTTTCGTAATCCGCAATCTGAGCGTGACCCTGGACGGCGTCTTCATCCTGGCCGGCTACCTTGTATCGTATATCACAAAAGAAGATATCCAGCTTTTGCTGGATATGATCAATGCGCTGACGCCATGGCCGCTGACCGAGGACCAGCTGCGCGTAGGGCACTCCGGACCGTATACTCCGGCCCTGGGGGCGGCGCTTTACTATATAAGCGCTTTTATCGATTCCGTATAGGCGCGCCACTGGCGCGCTTGTTCGCATGGAAATACAAACAAAGCGTCGCTGGCGCGTTTTTGCATACTGACGTAACAAAAAAATGAAAGCCTCACGGCTTCCATCTTATCGAGGGTGGATAAAGGGATTCGAACCCTTGGCCTCCAGAGCCACAATCTGGCGCGCTAACCAGCTGCGCTATACCCACCATATTAAATTACAAACGAGCCTGAAGGGATTCGAACCCCCGACCCACGGCTTAGAAGGCCGTTGCTCTATCCGGCTGAGCTACAGACTCAGGAAAAGAGCAGGTGATGGGAATCGAACCCACGTATCCAGCTTGGAAGGCTAGTGTTCTACCATTGAACCACACCTGCAGAAATTACATCGGGGTGACAGGATTTGAACCTGCGACTTCCTGGTCCCAAACCAGGCGCTCTAGCCAAACTGAGCCACACCCCGGTATGTGCTAAGGCACCGAAAATCTGCCCCCTGCCCTACGCCTTTTACGACGCACAAATTATTATATACGAAAGGATATTCATTGTCAATCGTTTTTTTCATGATTTTCCCGCAGTCCAGTCCTCTATAGGAACATCTGCTTATAGGTCAGTTCTCCCTGATCATCCACATATACAAGCATAAAAGCCGGCAGACGCCCCTCCTGGCGCGGGTAAGACAGACTGCCCGGATTTAAAAGCAGCACGCCGCCCAGCACATTGTGATAAGGCTTATGGGTATGACCGAACATCGCGACGTCGCAGCCGCGGCTCCTGGCCTCATCCGCGAGTCCCTCCGGACCGATGGAAACGCCATAATAGTGCCCATGCGTCAGCAAAACCCTGTGATTTCCGAGAACAATCTCTCGCTCTTTGTCCAGAAGCGAGAAGAAGTCATTGTTTCCCAGCACCATCTCCATCCGGCAGCCGGGATTCACCCAATCCGCGATGAACATCTCGCTGCCCTCCGCGTCTCCCAGATGGATCAGCATGTCGATAGGCTTGTACCTCTCAATAACCAGTCTCAGATTGTCGTCCCTGCGGTGGGTATCACTGACAACCAGTATCTTCATTGCCGTTCCTCCCTTATCTGCCTCTTCCCGCAGTTTCCGCAGCCCCCGCTTCTGCCGAAACCCGCACCTTGCCGCCCGGTTCCCCGGTTTCCGCACACGGCCCGCAGCCGCTCGTCTCCGTAAAATCCATGCCAAGCACGCTTCCCAGAAGGCGTTCCATGGCGCGCAGCGCCTTTCCGCGGTGACTGACGGCATTCTTCTCCTCTGCCGGAAGCTCCGCCGACGTCACGCCGTACTCCGGAAGATAGAAAATCGGGTCGTAACCGAAACCGCCGTTTCCTGCCGGTCGATGGGCGATAATTCCCTCCACAACTCCTTCCGTGTGCAGCACGCGCCCGTCAGGCAGCACCGCCGCAATCGCACAGACAAAGCGCGCCGTCCGTTCCTCTTCCTTCGCGCCGGCAAGCCGATCGATGATAACCTGGTTCTTCACTTCGTAGGAGGTGTCCTCTCCCAGATAGCGGGCCGAATAAATGCCCGGCTCTCCTCCCAGATAGTCCACGACCAGGCCGGAATCATCCGCAAGCACAATATCGCCGGTCTGTTCCCAGACCGAACGCGCCTTGATCTCCGCATTCTCCGCGAACGTGGTTCCGTCTTCCACGATATCCGCTGTCACTCCCGCATCCTTCATCGAAAAAACTTCCAGGCCAAGGTTTGCCAGAATCATGCGAAACTCCTTCATTTTCCCGGCGTTCCCCGTCGCTACGATAATTCTGTGCTGACTCATAAAACGGTATTTCCTCCTAAACTGCCGCCAAAGGTCTTTGGCTTTGGACCCAGATACTGATAAAAATACGTCTTGATCATCCCGTTATAAATCTTCCGGTTCTTATCCGCCTCCCGGCCGATATATCGCTCCGCGTCTTCGTAAGCGGTGATCACATAGGCAGACCAGCTGTCCAGCTGGCGGATCTTCTCTCCCAGTTCCTTATAGAGTCCCGGCAGATTCTTCTTTTCCTCAATCCGTTCGCCATAAGGCGGATTCGTGATCAGAAAACCATATTTCTTCGGATGGCTGAGCGCGCTCAGTGGTCGCTGCTGCAGATGGATGAGCTTCCCCACGCCGGCCCGAACCGCGTTGGCTCTGGCCACCTTCATAACCTCTCCGTCGATGTCATAGCCCTGGATATCGGCCTCCACCGACAAATCCTCCAGCTCCGCGGCCTCCTCAAAGGCGTCCTCCCAGAACCTTCGCGGTGTCAGATTATCCCAGGCCTGGGCCAAAAACGTCCGATTCTTCCCCGGCGCGATGCTCGCGGCCATCATGGCCGCCTCAATGGGAAATGTACCGCTTCCGCAGAAGGGATCGACGAGCGGCCGTTCGCTCCTCCAGCGCGTCAGAAGGATCAGTGCCGCAGCCAAAGTCTCGGAAATCGGCGCCTTGCCGGCCTCCGTCCGATATCCTCTTTTATGCAGGGAATCCCCCGTAGTATCGATTCCGATTGTCACCTGATCTTTATGCAGGAAAACACGCAGCGGATAACTCTGCCCGGTTTCCGGAAGAATACTGACTCCGTACGCCGTCTTCATCCGCTCCACCATGGCTTTCTTCATGATCCTCTGGATATCCGACGGACTGAATAACTTGCTCTTGATAGAAGAAGCCTTAGCTACCCAGAACCTCCCATCAGGCGGAAGGAATTCCTCCCACGCGACGGCCTTCGTATTCTCAAACAGTTCATCGAACGTCTCCGCCCGAAAGCTTCCGGCCTTCACCAGCACACGCTCTGCCGTCCGCAGAAAAATATTCGCGCGGCAGACCGCCTCCTCATCGCCCGTAAAAGTGATGCGCCCGTCCTCCACCAGCGTCGGTTCGTAGCCCAGATCAATGATCTCCCGCTTCAGAACCGCCTCCAACCCGAAATGGCAGGGCGTGATAATTTCATACAGTCTCTTCACCGCTGTTTCCCTCCATTCCATCTTTCCGTCTCTTCACTGCTTTTCTCCCATTCCGTCTTCTGCCGCCAGACGCCCGTGCCGGCCCTGTGCCTCGAGAAAATCCGCATCCAGACCGTCCGGTCATACCAGCCGGATCTGTCCCAGGACGCCGCCGTCAAAATCCCGAATTGTGAACTGATCTCCATCCAATATCGCGTAGCTTGGCGGATTTCCCTCCTTCGGCAGGGATACGGAACCGGGATTCAGAAGATATTTGTCGCCCATCTTCCGCGCTGCCGGCAGGTGAATATGTCCGAAGGCCAGCGCATCCCCAGGCTGCATGGGCGGCAGATGCTCTTCGTTCAGAATGTGGCCGTGTGTCGCATAGATCGTTTTGCCGTTCAGCGCCAGCACCGCATAGTCCGCCAGCATCGGGAACGCAAGCACCATCTGATCCACCTCGGAATCGCAGTTTCCCCGAACCGCGTAAATCTTATCCCTGCAGTCGTTCAGCATAGCAAATACCCGCTTCGGCTCATATTCCCTCGGAAGCTCGTTGCGGGGGCCATGATACAACAGATCCCCCAGCAGAATCAGCCGCTCCGCGCCGGACTTTCCGAACGCCTCCAGCATCTTCCCGCAGTAATAAGCAGAGCCGTGGATATCGGATGCAAACATGTATCTCATATGCCTACCTCACGCGATGTTATTTCAAAAGAAGCCTCATCTCAGATGGCTATATTTTATAGCCGCCCGCCGATTCTGTCAACTTAAGATTCATCCGCTTAGTCAGATTTCGTAAAAGAATGTCTGTTTTTTACACCTCCAAATGCCGTCCCCGGTAGGCGTTCAGCCCGCCTGCGGCGTTAATCACCTGGTATCCCCTGTCGCACAGATGGTTGCAGGCCAGCATACTCTGGCTTCCCCGCACACAGTAAAAAACGATCGGCATCCCGGCCGGCAGCTCCCCAAGCCGCTCCTCCAGTTCATCGAAAGGAATGTTCACCGCGCCCTGCAGATGACCTTTCTCATAGGCGTCCCGGCCGCGCAGGTCCACCAGATACATCTGCCGTCCGATTGTGATCCAGTATTCCAGTTCCCGCATGCTTATAATCGGATAACGCATGTTCGTCCCTCACCTGTCCCCTTTTATTCCCAGTATATGCGGACAGCCGATGATGCGTGTCCCGGGCCGAAGCCATGCAGAATGGAAGCCGCCGGTTATCCTTTGCGGACAAAAAACCGCCCCACCGTAATGGCAGGGCGGCCTGTGTCTCCAGTCTCAGCGGTTGTTTCCGCCGCAGTTCTTGCTGCTGTTCTTGCTTGTACCGTTCTGGCTGTTATTCTGATTGTTGTTCTGATTGCCGCTGTTCTGGCTGTTGTTCTGATTGCTGTTCTGGCTGTTTCTGGACTCGTCCATATCGTAGCTGTTCTTTGCCATTGTCTAATACCTCCTGAAAGAAAAGAGTTATTTGTTACAGGAGTAGTATGGCTCATTTTACCGTCTTTATACAGACATTTTTTACAACCAACTGTTTTCTGTATCAGTCGCCTAAGACATTTGCGATACACAGGGGCGTCCGGTAAGCCCGGTTGGAAATCTTTACGCCGCCCCTCCCCGATATCCCTGCAGTCTATGACAGTACATCCACGATCTTCGCCGGCGTTTTATAATCCCACTTCGATATCTTAATGCCGGTCTTCTCCGTTGACGCATGGACAATCTGTCCGCCGCCAATGTAAATTGCCACATGGCCGATCGACCCGCCCCTGTTATAGAAAATCAGATCTCCCGGTTTCGGCGTCTGCACCGCGGTTCCTTCTCCCGCCTGTACCCGGGAACTGTGCGACAGACAAATCCCCGCCGTCTGCCGAAATACATAAGCGGTAAACCCGGAACAATCCGCACCCGTATGCGGGTCAGTCCCTCCCGCAACATAACGGTTGCCGACAAACTGCAGCGCATATGCTACGATGTTCTCCCGCAGAACCGCTTCCTCATTCACTCTCTCCTGCATCGTCTCCACCAGAATCGCCCCATCCGCAAGCCGCAGATAGCCGTCTCCTTGTTCCTCCGCAAGCTTCACCCAGCCGTCTCCGCAGGTCTGCACATCATAAACCCCGCCTTGGAACACCTTCGCCGTCTCCGCCGCCGTTATGCTCGGTTCCTCATAAACAGCTACGGCCTGCGCGTCAATCTTGATCTTATAAGAAGCGCTGGTTTCCACGCTGACGCCTTCTATGTACCCGGCCGCCTCGGCCCGGTCCGCACTATGCGGTCCCGCAGCCGCCATCACGGCGCACAGGGCTAATCCTGTAAACCATTTCCATTTTTTAAAATTCATTGCTAAACTCCTTCGAAACTATTACAAATTTGTTAATTTCTAGGAGTAGTATATTTCTTTTTTGTTAATTTGTCAACACAAAAAGCGCCAAAACTATTAAAAATTTGTTTTGGCGCTTTTTTCTTTCAAAATCCGAATTCACAGAAACCTGCCGTCATTGTCGTCTGGAACCCCGGAACAGGCTGATAATCAGCCAAATGATAAGGATCGGTCCCAAAAACGGCGCCAGCAGCGTGAAAATTCCTCCGATAATGGCGAACACCACATAAACCACGACAAACACAATCACAGCCACCATCAGCTTGCCGTACCATTTGCTCAGATCAAACAGATGGAAGGAACCGCGGCCTTCGGAGCCGCCCATACCGCCGTCACGATAGCTTCCGCCCTGTCCCCCATAGGAACTTCCGTCGTCCGACGAATACGTATCCCCATAACCGTAATCGGTGTAACGCCTGCCATCGGCCTCCTCCTGATCCAGCTCCGTCGTATCCTCAATGTTCTTGGCAATCAGGCGGGGCGTCCCCAGTTCCTCAACAACTTCTTCCTCCAAACGGCCCTTCCGCACTTCCCCGTCAATATATTCACGATAATACTGCACATTTTCTTCCAGCACGTCCCGCGGCACATCTCCCGACAGGTCGCGGCGCAGCGTCTGAAGAAATTCTTCTTTATTCATCCGAATCTCCTTTATCCGTAATAAGGTTGTCTATATTTTAACACACTTTTTCCTATGCGTAAAGCCGAACTATCGGATGTTCTCCTTAATTGTGCCTTCCCGGTATGCGGCCAGAAGCTCCTTCAGATCGCCGATCCTCTCCTGCAAATCCACGCCCAGATCCGTATCTCTGACCATAACGCGGCTCTTCATCTTCTCTACGATCGTCACCTTCGGCGTGTATTTCTCGCCGGGGCGGAAGGGTCTGTGCTCCGCCAGCGCCAGATGACGGGAATTATAAATCAGCGTATATCCCGCGATACCGGTCTTGCTCTGATAAGCCTTGGACAGTCCGCCGTCAATGATATAGAGCTTTCCGCCTGCTTTGATCGGCGTCTCTCCGTCTTTAATCTTCACAGGCACGTGCCCGTTGATGATATGCCCTCCTTGCGTAGGAAGTCCGAATTCCTCAAGAATCCTGTCACAATACTCCTCCTTCACGCTCAGCTGATAGTAGACATTGAAGGTTTCCTTGTGAGTCGATTTATCCTCCACGAAATAATTTTCAAATGTTGTCATCTTGTCCTTGCCGTAAACCGGCGATTTGGCGCCGCACCACAGATACCACATGAAATCCCGGGCCGATTCCTTGCCCGGATGATTCTCCGGATAGAAATACGCATTCTGCACAATCCTGTCCAACGCGTCCATCATGGCCTTTCCGGAGTATATCTGACCGGCGAAGGTCATCTCCTCAAAGCTGCCGTCCTCCCGCATGGGGATGCAACCATGATAAAGGAGATTATTGTTATAGCACTTGTACATGGACCCATGCGTATAGAGAAACTTCACATGCCTGTGCAGCAGCGCGCTGTGCTGAAACGAGAGCGCCAGCGTGCGCAGAAGTTCCTCCTCCTCCTTCGACAACGCCAATGGATCTGCCGGATCAATGGTCGGGAAACGCATGTCCAGCATCGGATAAACCGTCCCATCCACCGTCACGGTTCCGTTTTCAAAATCAATCTTTTCCAGAAGGCACCGGTTATCCATATGATATTCCGGGTGACGCTTAATAATCTGGCCCTCCACCTTGAACTGTATAACGGCGATCGCCTTGTGCATCTTGGCGGCCAGCCCGGGATCTACGGCGTCATAGATATTCTCGTCCAGAATATGCGGCGAAAAACGCCTGCAGGGGTCGTCATGGTAGATGGCGGCCGCAAACATGGACAGCGGACGCAGATTGATGCCGTAGCCGTCCTCCAGCACATCAAAACCATTGTAGCTGATGGCGATGCGAAGCACATTGCAGATACAGGCCAGATTGCCCGTAGCGGCGCCCATCCAGGAGATGTCATGATTGCCCCACTGAATATCCACATCATGGAAATGCATCAGCTCCTCCATGATCAAATCGGCCCTGGGCCCCCGGTCAAAGATATCGCCGATGATATGAAGGCGGTCGATCGTCAGCTTTTGGATCAGCTCGCACAGAGCGCAGATGAACGGGCCGGCAATATCGTTGTCAATGATGGAACGGACGATCTCGCTGTAATAGACCTTCTTATTCTCATCATTGTAATCCACGTGAAGAAGCTCGTCGATGATATAGGCGAAATCGGCGGGCATACTCTTGCGCACCTTGGAACGGGTGTATTTGGAGGAAACCTCCTTGCTGATCTGCACCAGGCGATAGATCGTAATCCGCTTCCAGTCGTCGCCGGCTTTTCCCTCGCGCTCCCTGCGGGCCAGCTCCTTTTTTGGATAATAGATCAAATTGGCAAGCTCGTCCTGATCCTCCTCCGGAATCACATAGCCAAAGGTTTCCTTGATCTTCTCGCGAATGATACCGGAAGAAGACCGCAGAAGATGGATAAACGCCTCGTGCTCGCCGTGCAGGTCGCTGAAAAAATATTCTGTTCCCTTCGGCAGGCCGCCGATGGCAGTCAGATTGATGATTTCGCTGGCCGCGGCGCGGATCGTCGGATACTCGCGGGCCAGGAGTTTCAGATATGCTAAATCGCGCATGCTGCAGATCACCCCCATATATGCGTAAACGGAAACCAAGAGATAAAATCTCTTTTAGTATAGCATAGTCAGAGGAAAATGAAAAGCTTGCGCGAATGTATACATGGGAGCCCCGCAGCCGTCTCCCAGCCGCCGCAGGCCGCATTGCGGAACTCTGCCGGCACGAAAAGCCGCCTGTTTACGGCGAGGCGTTCGCGGTTTCCGGTATCTGCTGCGCAGCTGCGCCGCCTGGAATCGCCGGATCCTTCATCTGATAGACGCGGTAGTATTCCTTGGTAGATTCGTCCTTCACCGTCTTGGCACGGTTGATCGAGAGAAAACGGATGAGTTCATAACAGTCGATCCAGATTTCATGATCGCTGTCCTTCTGGGACTCGTCGAAGATCAGCTGAATACCGAAATGAAGATGCGGGTCTTCGAGATTGTTCGTGTTCTCCGTGTCGCTGTACCCGGTGCGGCCCAGATATCCGATCACATCCCCTGCCTGGACGATACTTCCCTCTTTCAGGGATTTATGATACGGATAATTTTTCCTCAGATGGGCGTAATAATAATAGCGCCGCCCGTCAAGGCTGCGGATGCCAAGGCGCCAGCCGCCGTAGCGGTTCCAGCCTATGGCCTCCACGCGGCCGGATTCCACCGCGATCACAGGCGTTCCAACCTGCCCCATCAGATCGTGTCCCAGATGGACACGCTGAAAACCGTAGTCCCGGGACGCGCCGAAATCGTCATAGTCGCTATACGGATAATTCTTCGCAATCGGAGAAAATGCCTTAAGACCGTATTTGGTGACCCAGACATTGTCATTTGTGGGAATCGGATTGCCTTTTTCATCCTTTGGCAACGCGAAATCCGGCGCTTCCGAACCGGGGATCTCCACCTCATACTCCCCGACCATGCCGCCCAGAACGGCCGTGTACGCCTCCAGATAATACGGATAGTATTCCATCTCTGCCGCGATATCCGCCATCTTCTCCCCAGCCCGCAGCCGCTCTGTCACCGCATTTAAGTCGGATTCCGTATAGCGTGAAAAATCGCCTCCATAGCAAGCGCCCAGATATGCCAGGATTTCGATCCAGTTCAGATGGACATCTGCCAGATAAGTGTCGATATCGCAGCGGAACGCCTTCTTAAGCACCTCGGCGGGGATGTCAAAATCAACCCATTTGATATAATCCTTTTCCTCAGAACTTTTCTCTCCGTCAGCATCTCCGCCCGATTCCTCCTGCTTCTCCGTCTCTTTTTCCGCCGCCGATTCCACATTCTCATTCAGCGTCAGTCTGCTGCCGAGAGGCGTCAGCATCAAAAGAAAAGCCAGCAAAACCACTGACTCAAGAGCGATCACCAGATGTACAAAACTCGGCCTCTTACCGGACTCCATAGAAAAACCTCCTTCGCGCCGCTTCAGGCAGGCCTGTCACGTCTACCTAATGCTTATGCCGAAGGAGGTTTATTTATGTTCCTATTCGATACTACCCGGCCCCGGCCAGCCACGGGAAGGCCGGCCGCTTCCGTCATTCTTCTGCTGTCACCGCAATATGCAGCTCGTCCAGCTGCTTCTGCTCCACCTCAGAGGGCGCGCCCATCATAATATCCTGGGCGTTCTTGTTCATCGGGAAGGCAATGATCTCGCGAATGGACTCTTCGCCCGCCAGCAGCATGACCATGCGGTCAACGCCGGGAGCGATCCCCGCGTGCGGCGGCGCTCCGTAGGTAAAGGCGTTGTACATGGCCGGGAACTTGGCCTTCACTTCCTCTTCCCCGAGACGTACTATCTCAAAGGCCTTTACCATGATCTCCGGATCGTGGTTCCGCACGGCTCCGGAGGACAGCTCCACGCCGTTGCACACCAGGTCGTACTGATCCGCCATGATGGTGAGGGGATCCACCTCGCCCCGCTCCGCCGCCAGCAGGATCTCCATTCCGCCTGACGGCATGGAAAATGGATTATGACAGAATTCCAGCTCTCCGGACTCCTCCCCAATCTCGTACATGGGGAAATCGATGATCCAGCAGAATTCGTACGTCTCCTTTCTCATATGGCCCTCGCAGGCTGCGCCCAGCATCTTCACCGCCACACCCGCGGTCTTCTGGGCTGTTTCCTTCTTTCCGGCGCCGAGCACCACAAGGGTATTGGGCGCGAGATGCAGCTTGTCGGTCACAGCGGCCGCCACAGCCGGATCACCGTTGACAAACTTGGCGATTCCGCCTGCAATCGTGCCTTTCTCATCACATTTGAACCAGTAAGCCTTGCTTCCGGCCTGCACCTCGATATCCGCGCAGATCTTGTCGATGGCCTTTCTGGTAAGCGTACAACCGGACACAGGAACCGCCTTCACGATGTTCCCCGCGAAGGGCGCGAAGCCGCATCCCGCGAGTTCTTCGGTCATATCCGTCACCCGCAGGTCGATGCGCAGATCCGGCTTGTCCGTGCCGAACTCCTCCATAGCCTGAAGGTACGGAATCCTCTGAAACGGCGCCGAAGATGCGCTGTTATATTTGCCGTACTTCGCAAAAATCGGCGGGAGCACCTCCTCCAGCACCTGGAACACGTCCTCCTTGGTCGCGAAAGCCATCTCCATATCCAGCTGATAGAATTCTCCCGGGGAACGATCCCCTCTGGCGTCCTCATCCCTGAAACAGGGGGCGATCTGGAAATAGCGGTCAAATCCCGCGGTCATCAGAAGCTGCTTGAACTGCTGCGGAGCCTGGGGAAGCGCATAGAACTTGCCGGGATGCTTTCTGGCAGGCACCAGATAATCCCTCGCCCCTTCCGGTGAGGAAGCGGTGAGAATCGGGGTGGTGATCTCCAGAAATCCCCGCTCGGTCATAGCATTCCGAAGAGCCGATACCACGTTGCACCGCAGCACGATATTCTTCTTGACCTCCGGATTGCGCAGATCCAAATAGCGGTATTTCAGGCGGAAGGTCTCGTCCGCGTCCCTGGAGCGGTTGATCTCAAAGGGCAGCTCCCCATGGCGGCAGGCCCCCAGCACCTGAATCTTCTCAGGCACAATCTCGATCTCTCCCGTAGGAATCTTTGGATTGACACTGCTTCTCTCCCTGACCACGCCGGTCACAGAGATCGTCGATTCTTTATTGAGCGGCTTGACCACAGCCATCATCTTTTCGTCTTCTATGACTACCTGGGTCGTACCATAGAAATCACGTACAACCATAAACGCCAGATTGCTTCCGACTTCCCTCACATTCTCCATCCAGCCTGCGATTGTGACCCGTTCTCCAGCATTATTCTTTCTCAGTTCTCCGCAAGTATGTGTTCTTGACTGCATTGATGAATCCTCCCGACGCGGCGTCCTTCTGAGGAACCGCTCACTGTAATAAAGCTCTTTTATGAAACTCTTTTATAAAGCTCTTTTGCGAATCTCTTTCGCGGCCCGCGTCCCTGTGCGTCCGCAGGAAACGCCGGCCATATCAAATATAGCATAAGTACCGCCGCCTGACAAGACAGGGATTGACCGATATTTCATAAAAAAGCTTGAGCGGCCAAATCGGCCGCCCGAAACTATTTTTATAGATCCAAATGATAATCGGACTGCTTCGCTTCCCGAAAGAAAATCCTTTAGATCCTGTGAATAAATATCCCGCTGCGCAGCTTCGGCTCAAACCAGGTGGACTTCGGCGGCATCAAAAGCGCCGCGTCCGCCACCGCGAACAGCTCCCCGATCGACGTGGGATACATGGAAAATGCCACCGTCATATCTTCGGAAACTCTCCGTTCCAGTTCGCCCAGACCCCGGATTCCTCCGATGAAATCGATCCGCTCATCCAGCCGCGGATCTCCGATGCCGAGCACCGGCCCCAGCAGATAATCCTGCAGCACCGACACATCCAGGCTCTTCACCGGGTCGCCGCTTACCGCTGAGGTGACCTCCGGCTTTGCCGCGAGCTTATACCACCTGCCGCCCAGATACATGCCGAAGGTGCCTTTTGCCGCAGGAGCGTAAGCTGCGTCGCTCCCTCTGTCCTTTCCGACGTCGGTTCTGCTGCCGGTCTCGCTGCCGGACGCAACGTCTTCCATGTCATCGGTCTCGCTGCCAGACGTGCATCTATCCGCCCCGCCAGCCAATTCTACCCGGAAATTCTCCGAGACGGCCGCCAGAAATTCCTCCTCCGTCATTCCGTTCAGGTCTTTCACCACCCGGTTATAGGGCATAATCATCAGCTGATCCTCCGGAAACAGCACCGCCAGGAAATAATTAAACGCCTCCTGACCCGTATATCCCGGATTCTCCGCACGCCGCTTCAGGCCCACCTTCACCGCCGATGCCGCACGGTGATGTCCGTCAGCGATATAAGTGTTCGGGACTTTTCCGAAGGCCGCCCGGATCTCCCCGACCGTATCACGGCTGCTGATCTTCCAGACCGTATGCCCGATCCCGTCTTCTGAGACAAAATCATAAAGCGGCTCTTCCGCCATCACGTCCGCCATGATCCGCTTAAGCGTCTCATTTCTCCGGTACGCCAGAAAGATCGGCCCCGTATGCGCCCCCGTAATGTCCACATGCCGGATCCGGTCCAGTTCCTTCTCCTCCCGCGTGTTTTCGTGCTTCTTGATCACACCATTTACATAATCATCAATCGAACAGCAGGCTACGATCCCTGTCTGGCTCCGCCCGTCCATCGTCAGACGGTAGAGATAATAATTCTCCCCCTCATCCGTTACAAATGTTCCGTCTGCGATCTCCGACTCCAGCATCTCCTTCGCCATTGCGTACACCCGCGGATCGTAGGTATCCACGTCGTCCGCAAACTGGGTCTCCGCCCGGTCGATATTCAAAAATGAAAGCGGATGTCCTTTCACCGCCTCGCAGGCTTCTTTCCTGTTATACACATCATAAGGCAGCGCCGCCACCTGGCTTGCCACAGCCGCGGCCGGTCTCACGCATACAAAAGGTCGTACGTCCGCCATTTTATAATTCCTCCTTCATTGGCGCCCTGTCCGCATGGAAACACGAAGAACCCTCTGCCGGCGTTTTCTCCTTCATACGGATGTAAAATGGGGCCAGACTTTTCGGCCCGACCCCTTTACGGCTTTTATTTCACCACGCGCACCCGCAGCACGCCCTTGATCGTCCTCATCTTCTCCACGGTCTCCGCGTCGATGGGGCTGGACAGATCCAGGAGCGTATACGCGTATTTATCCCGGCTCTTGTTGGTCATATCCGAGATATTCACGCCGCTGGCCGCCACCAGGCCGGTGAACTGGCCGATCATGTTCGGGATATTCAGGTGGTGCACTGCCAGACGGCCCGCCTCTTTGCAGACGCCCATATCGCAGTTGGGGTAGTTGACGGAATTCTTAATATTGCCGTTCTCCAGATAATCCATCAGTTCCTTTACCGCCATCACCGCACAGTTGTCCTCCGACTCCTCGGTAGAAGCGCCCAGATGCGGAATCGCGATCACATTTTTCATATGAACGGACTTGGGATTCGGGAAATCCGTCACATACCGGTGTACCTTGCCGCTCTCCAGAGCCGCCGCCATGGCCTCGTCGTCCACCAGCAGATCCCTGGCGAAATTCAGCACCACGACGCCGTCCTTCATCTTAGCGATGGCGTCCGCGTTGATCATTTTCTTCGTGTCGTCCAGAAGCGGCACATGCACGGTAATGTAGTCGCACTCCGCATAGATCGTATCCACCGAAGTGATATGCTTTACCGCACGGGACAGGCCCCAGGCCGCGTTGACGGAGATAAACGGATCATATCCGTAGACATCCATTCCCAGGGCGACCGCCGAGTTGGCCACCTGCGCGCCGATCGCGCCCAGGCCGATGACGCCCAGCTTCTTGCCCATAATCTCGGTGCCGGCAAACGCCTTCTTGCTCTTTTCCACCGACTTGGCGATGTTCTCGTCCTCGCTGTTGGCCCTGCACCACTCGATGCCGCCCACCACGTCGCGGGCCGCCAGCAGAAGTCCTGCGATCACCAGCTCCTTCACACCGTTGGCGTTGGCGCCGGGAGTATTGAACACCACGATGCCGTTTTCCGCGCAGCGATCCAGCGGGATATTGTTGACGCCGGCGCCGGCACGTGCGATAGCCAGCAGGTCATTTCCGAATTCCATATCGTGCATGGCGGCGCTGCGGACCAGAACGCCATCGGCCTCCGCCATATTGTCGGTCAGCTCATAGTCTGCCGTCAGCAGACCGGTGCCGTATTTCGAAATCGCGTTTAAGCAATGAATCTTTCTCATGCCAGATGCGCCTCCTCAAACTTCTTCATAAATTCCACCAGCTTCTCCACGCCTTCGATGGGCATCGCGTTGTAAATGCTGGCGCGCATACCGCCCACAGTGCGGTGACCCTTCAGGTTCACAAAGCCTGCCGCTGTCGCTTCCTTCACGAACTGCGCGTCCAACTCCGCGTCGCCGGTGACAAAGGGCACATTCATCAGGGACCGGTCTTCCTTCACAACGGTTCCCTTGAACAGTTTGCTCTGATCCAGATAGTCGTAAAGGATCTTCGCCTTCTTCTCATTGATCTCCTTCATGGCCGTCAGACCGCCTTTAGCCTTCAGCCACTTGAACACCTTGCCGCAGATATAGATGCCGTAGCAGGGCGGTGTATTGTAAAGGGACTTCGCGTCGGCATGGGTCTTGTACTGGCACATGGTGGGCGTGCCCGGAAGCACATCCTCGGTGATCAGATCCTCGCGGATAATCACGATAACCACGCCGGCCGGGCCGATATTCTTCTGGACACCGCCGTAGATGACGCCGTATTTGGTCACATCCACCGGCTCAGACAGGAAACAGGAGGAAACATCCGCCACCAGAGTCTTGCCCTTGGTGTTGGGAAGGGTCTTAAATTTGGTTCCGTAGATCGTGTTGTTCTCGCAGATGTAGACATAGTCCGCGTCATCGTCGATCGGAAGGTCAGAACAGTCCGGAATATAGCTGAACGTCTTGTCTTCGCTGGACGCGATCGCGTTGGCTTTGCCGTATTTCTGGGCTTCCTTCCACGCCTTCTTGGCCCACTGTCCGGTGATGATATAGTCGGCTACGCCGTTCTTCATCAGATTCATCGGCACCATCGAAAACTGCAGATGGGCGCCGCCCTGCAGAAACAGGACCTTATAGTTATCGGGGATATTCATAAGTTCCCGAAGGTCCGCCTCCGCCTCGTTAATAATAGTCTCAAATGCCTTAGAGCGATGGGACATCTCCATCACGGACATGCCCGTGCCCTTGTAGTCCAGCATTTCCTCTGCTGCTTCTTTCAATACTTCTTCCGGCAGAACTGCCGGACCTGCTGAGAAATTGTAAACTCTGCTCATAGTCTTTTCCCCGCTCTCCTCTGATATGCGTTACCGTTTTGCCGTGCAGAATATTCTGGCTGCGCGGCGCGTGGGAGCTTGCTCACTAAGCGCTGCACAGACGGAATATTCTATAGGGCGGAACGCCCGACATGAGTAATTTGGCGAAGCCAAATTACGAATGCACGGCAAAACAGTAACAAATTTATAGTTTTAGATCTGAATCATCAAATGCGTCAGAAATCGGCGCACCTGGCGATACCATAGGAAATACCTTGTCGTCACAGTGGATCTGGCAGTCGATGAGAACCGGAATGTTTAAGGCGATAGCTTCCTTCAGCACGTCCTTAAACTCCTCCTTCTTTGTGACCCGGTATCCCTTCGCACCCATGGCTTCCGCCACCTTCACAAAGTCCACCTGGTCATTTAACACTGTATGCGAATAGCGCTTGCCATAGTACAGCGTCTGCCACTGGCGGACCATGCCCAGCACATGGTTGTTGACGACAACTTCAATAACCGGAATATTATAGCGTGTGGCCGTGGCGATCTCGTTCATGTTCATACGGAAACAGCCGTCGCCGGCCACGTTGATGACGATCTTGTCCTTCCGCCCCATCTTGGCGCCGATGGCCGCGCCAAGGCCATAGCCCATGGTGCCCAGACCGCCGCTTGTCAGGAGCGTGTGTGGGTTTTTGTATTTGTAATACTGAGCCGCCCACATCTGATGCTGGCCGACCTCAGTAACGATGATAGCGTCGCCATTCGTCACATCATAAATGTCCTCAATGACGCCGGGGCCGGTCAGGAGCTCCTTGTTATACCGCAGCGGATACATATATTTGAGACGGTCGATGTGGGCCAGCCACTCATCGTGGTTCTGGGGATCCAGGCGGGCGTTGAGCCTGCGCAGGATAATCTTCACATCGCCGATAATGCTGGCGTCCACGCGGATATTCTTATTGATCTCTGCCGGATCGATATCCAGCTGGAGGATCTTCGCGTTCTGGGCGAATTTGGAAGCGTTGCCGATGACGCGGTCGCTGAAACGCGCGCCCACGACGATCAGCAGGTCGCACTCCGTGATTCCGAAATTGGAGGTCTTCGTGCCGTGCATACCGGCCATGCCGGTGTACAGCTCGTCGGTGCCGTCAAACGCGCCCTTACCCATAAGGCTGTCAGCCACCGGGGCCTGAATCTTGTGGGCAAACGCCCGAACCTCCTCGGCAGCGTCGGACAGATTGGCCCCGCCGCCCACAAAGACGAATGGCTTCTGAGAATCCTTGATCATCAGGATGGCCTGCTCCAAATCCTCCTCGGTGATCGTATCCGTCTGGCGCCCAACCTCCTCGGGGGCCTGATACTCATAATCGCACATGGCAGCGGTCACATCCTTGGTGATATCCACCAGCACCGGACCGGGACGGCCGGACTTGGCGATCTTGAAGGCACGCCGCATAACGGAAGCCAGCTTCGTCACGTCCTTGACAATGAAATTATATTTGGTAATGGGCATGGTCACGCCGGCAATATCGATCTCCTGGAAGCTGTCCTTGCCAAGAAGGCTGACGCCCACGTTGCAGGTGATAGCGACCACCGGGATGGAGTCCATGTACGCCGTGGCGATACCGGTGACCAGGTTGGTCGCGCCTGGGCCGGATGTGGCCAGGCAGACGCCCACCTTGCCGGTAGCCCTGGCGTAGCCGTCTGCCGCATGGGCCGCGCCCTGCTCATGAGAGGTCAGGATATGGGTAATCTCATCCTGATGCTTATAAAGGGCGTCATAAATATTTAAGATCGCCCCTCCCGGATAGCCGAAGACGGTATCCACGCCCTGTTCCTTCAAACATTCGATTACAATTTCTGATCCGTTTAATTTCTGCATATAAAACTCGTTCTCCTTGCCGTAACACATGCCGCACGCAGCGCTCCGTTTTCCAAAGCTGTGTCCGCTGTTCGGGGCCGGAATCTTATATCCGGGTCATTGCGCGCGAAGATTCATCATTCATTTCTATCTGCGTTCCATCTACATTATAACCATGCCCTCCGGACATGCTCCCTCCGGGGAATGCGCACGGTTTAACATGGGATGCCAGCGAACGTTATCCGCTGCTTTGTTCCGGTCTGCGGCTGTCAGTCCGCCAGCACCGCGCCCTTGTCTGCGGACGTCACCAGGTTGCGGTATCTCCGCAGATATCCGTCCACTTCCTTCGTCTTCGGCGTCCAGTTCGCGCGGCGTCTCGCCAGTTCCTCATCGCTGACCAATACATTGATCGTGTTGGCGTCGATATCGATGGAAATGATATCGCCTTCCTCCACAAGTCCGATAGGGCCGCCTGCCGCCGCCTCCGGGCACACATGGCCGATCGAAGCGCCGCGGGAAGCGCCGGAGAACCGTCCGTCAGTGATCAGGGCCACGGAGGAGCCAAGACCCATACCCGCAATCGCGGAGGTGGGATTCAGCATCTCACGCATACCCGGGCCGCCCTTCGGTCCCTCGTAGCGGATGACCACCACGTCGCCGGCCACAATCCTGCCGCCCTTGATCGCCGCAATCGCGTCTTCCTCGCAGTCAAATACCCTTGCCGGCCCCTCGTGCTTCAGCATCTCGGGAACCACGGCAGAGCGCTTCACCACGCAGGAATCAGGAGCCAGATTACCCCTCAGCACGGCGATGCCGCCTGTCTTGGAGTAAGGATTCTCCACCGTGCGGATGACGTTGGTATCTTTATTGACAGCGTCGGCGATATTCTCGCCCACGGTCTTGCCGGTAACGGTCATGCAGTTCAGATCCAGGAGGCCCAGCTTGCTGATCTCCTTCATGACGGCGTAAATGCCGCCTGCCTCGTTCAGGTCTTCCATATAGGTAGGACCTGCCGGCGCCAGATGGCACAGGTTCGGCGTCTTCGCGCTGATCTCATTGGCGATATCCACGTTCAGCTCCACGCCGGCCTCATGGGCGATAGCAGGCAGATGCAGCATACTGTTGGTGCTGCAGCCCAGAGCCATATCCATGGTCAGGGCATTGCGAAACGCGGCCTCGGTCATGATGTCACGGGGACAGATATTTTTCTTAAGCATCTCCATGACAGCCATGCCGGCATGTTTCGCCAAACGGATGCGCTCGGAATAAACGGCCGGAATCGTGCCGTTGCCGCGAAGGCCCATGCCCAAAACCTCGGTTAAACAGTTCATGCTGTTGGCGGTATACATACCTGAGCAGGAACCGCAGGTGGGGCAGACATGGTTGGCAAAATCTTCCACATCATCTTCCGTCATGGTTCCGGCAGCGCAGGCGCCTACAGCCTCGAACATGCTGGAAAGGCTGCGCTTCTGCCCCTTCACATGGCCGGCCAGCATGGGGCCGCCGCTGACGAAGACGGTGGGGATATTAAGACGCGCCGCGGCCATCAGAAGGCCAGGTACGTTCTTGTCGCAGTTGGGAATCATGACCAGAGCGTCAAACTGATGGGCCAGGGCCATGCACTCGGTAGAATCAGCGATCAGATCACGGGTAACCAGCGAATATTTCATCCCGACGTGTCCCATAGCGATGCCGTCGCAGACGGCGATAGCCGGAAATACAATGGGAGTGCCGCCTGCCATGGCGACGCCCTGCTTGACGGCCTCAACCAGCTTGTCGAGGTGCATGTGGCCGGGAACGATCTCATTATAAGAACTGACCACGCCGACTAAGGGGCGGGAAAGCTCTTCCTCGGTAAGACCTAATGCCCGGTAAAGGGAGCGGGCAGGGGCCTGCTGAAGACCGGATTTTGCGTTGTCGCTTCTCATTTTGATTCCTCCTTGTTCCTTCATCCTTCATTATATATGTCTGCGATAATGCGCTCCGCGATCAGGTCGCCCATCCGGACGGTGCCGACCTTTGTGCAGCCGTCGGAGTAAATATCTCCGGTGCGGTATCCCTCGGTAAGGACCTGCTGGACGGCAGCCTCGATGGCGGCGGCCTCCGCGTCAAGATCAAAGGAATAGCGCAGCATCATCGCGGCAGACAAAATCGTAGCGATCGGGTTGGCGACTCCAAGGCCGGCGATATCGGGGGCGGAGCCATGGCTGGGCTCGTACATACCGAATTTGGTCTCGTTTAAGCTGGCGGAGGACAACATGCCGATGGAGCCGGTGATCATGCTGGCCTCGTCGGAGAGAATGTCGCCGAACATATTCTCAGTCAGAATCACATCAAACTGGCCGGGATTCATAACAAGCTGCATGGCGCAGTTATCTACCAGCATATGGGTCAGCTTGACTTCCGGATAATCCTTCGCCACTTCCTCGACCACCTTGCGCCAGAGTCTGGAAGAATCCAGCACATTGGCTTTATCCACGCTGATCACGCTCTTGCGGCGCTTCATCGCGATGTCGAAGGCTTTAACAGCAATGCGGCGGATCTCATTTTCATTGTAAGTCAATGTATCAACAGCGGTCGTAACGCCGTCGATCTCCTTCGTATACCGGTCGCCGAAATAGAGCCCGCCTGTCAGTTCACGCATGATGACCATATCGAATCCGTCGCCGATGATCTCCTTTTTCAGCGGGCAGGCGTCGGAAAGTTCCTTATATAAATACGCCGGACGGATATTGGCAAACAGGTTCAGCCCCTTGCGTATCGCAAGAAGACCAGCCTCGGGCCGCAGATTCGGGGCCACATCGTACCAGCGGGAATTGCCCACGTTGCCTCCGACCGCGCCCAGAAGCACCGCGTCAGCCGCTTTGGCGGTCGCCAGCGCCTCATCGGTCAGGGGCACTCCGTATTTGTCGATGGAGCAGCCGCCCATCAGGATCTCTGTATAGTTCATGGTGTGGCCGTAGACTTTTCCCACCTGATCAAGCACTTTGCACGCCTCACGGACGATCTCCGGGCCGATTCCGTCGCCCGGAATCGTGACAATATTCAGGTTCATTTTGTTATCCTCTCTACTCATGCAGGCGGAAAACACTGTCTCTCCGCCGTTTCCTACCATAATATCTTATTTATCCGCAGATTTCAATATCCGCATGTTAAAAATTCTAAACATATTTGGAATTCATTTCATAACCACAAGTTATCTCTTTCCGCATGGAAATAAAGAACCGGGAAATCCATGCTCAGACTTCCCGGTTACGATTCGCGTTATTTCCTCAATTTACTCCGGCTTCTCCACCTGCACGATCGCGCTCTTCTGCATCGGGATGCGGCAGTTCTTGTTGCTGCCGAACTCGATGATCACCGTGTCGTCAGTCATATCAATGATCACGCCGTAGAAGCCGCTGCTGGTAAGCACATTGTCGCCCACGGCCACACTGGCTAAAAGTTCGGCCATCTTCTTTTTTTCCTTCTGCTGCGGGCGGATGGCGATGAAATACATCATACCGATCAGAAACGCCGCATAAATCAGCCAGAATCCCAATCCACCGGCTCCGCCGGATGCTGTCGCTGTCAACATATTAATTTCCTCCTTCACTCATACCTGCCAGCTTGGCCGCTTTATACTCGCTGTAGCGGTGGGCCTCGATGGCGTCCCGGATCTCTTTCATCATTGTATTATAAAAATACAAATTATGCAACACACATAAGCGCATTCCCAACATTTCTTTCGCCTTAAACAGGTGCCGGATGTAGGCACGGCTGTAAGAACGGCAGGCCGGACAGCCGCAGCCCTCCTCGATCGGGCGGTCATCCAGCTCATACTGCTGGTTATGCATATTCAGCTTTCCATGGTTCGTATAAACGTGGCCGTGGCGTCCGTTGCGGGTCGGATAAACACAGTCGAAAAAATCCACGCCCCGCTCCACCGCCTCAAGAATATTGGCCGGCGTTCCTACGCCCATCAGATAAGTAGGCTTCTCAAGCGGCAGATACGGCACCGTCTCATCCAGGATCCGGTACATCTCCTCATGACTCTCCCCTACCGCCAGTCCGCCGATGGCGTAACCATCCAGATTCAGTTCCGAAATGGCCTGCGCATGGGCGATGCGGATGTCCTCGAAGGTTCCGCCCTGATTGATGCCGAAGAGAAGCTGCTCCTTATTTAAAGTATCCGGCAGACTGTTAAGCCTGGCCATCTCGTCCTTGCATCGCTTAAGCCACCTGGTCGTGCGATCCACCGAATCCTGCATATACTGCCTGGTTGCCGGATGGGGCGGACATTCGTCCAGCGCCATGGCAATCGTCGAGCCCAGATTCGACTGAATCTGCATGCTCTCCTCCGGTCCCATGAAAATCTTGTGCCCGTCAATGTGGGAGTTAAAATACACTCCCTCCTCCTTGATCCTGCGCATTCCTGCCAGGGAGAACACCTGGAATCCGCCCGAATCCGTCAGAATCGGCCGATCCCAATTCATGAACTTATGCAGACCGCCGAACTGCCGGATCAGCTTGTCGCCAGTCCGCACATGAAGATGGTAAGTGTTGGACAGCTCCACCTGGGTGCCCAGCTGTCGCAGATCGTCGGTGGATACGGCGCCCTTGATGGCCCCTACGGTTCCCACATTCATGAACACCGGAGTCTGGATCGTGCCGTGGACGGTGGTTACCTCCGCCCGTTTGGCACGTCCGTCCCTCGTTATCAACTGATATCTCATAGATTGTCTGCTTTCTGCAAAGCTTAAAGCACCTTACCTGGAAGCTTTCTTCTCCGCCTTCTCCTTCGCGGCCTTCGCCGCTTTCATCGCCTTCGTTTTATGGGTCAGAACCAGCCACAGCGCGCCGGTGACGCAGACGGACGAATACGTACCGCAGACGATACCCGCCATCAGCGGAAGCGCAAACTCACGAATGGAGCTGACGCCCAGGATGAACAGCACGAATACCATGATGAATGTGGTCAGCGAGGTATAGATGCTTCTGGTAAATGTCTGTGTGATACTGATATTCACCAGCTCCTCCAGGCTCTGCTTGGAAGTCTTCGTCTGCAGATGCTCACGAATCCGGTCGAAGATAACAATAGTCGCGTTGATGGAGTAACCGACAATGGTCAGCATGCAGGCGATAAATGTGGAGCCCACGGACCACCGGGCCACCGCGTAGAAGGTCAGCACCACTAACACGTCGTGTACCAGTGCCGCCACCGCGCTGGTCGCGAAATTGATATCCTTAAACCGGAACCAGATGTAGAGAAGCATCAGGATCGTCGCCACAATCACGGCTACAATCGCGTCCTGCTTCATCTCATCGCTGATCGCGCCGGAGATATTCTCCGTGGTAATGGTCTCCTGATCCACACCGAACTTCTCCACCAGAGCGTCTTCCATGGCCTGTCTCTGCTCTACCGTCAAAGTCTGTGTCCGGAAGATCACCTCGGTCGTGCCGGCCACCTTCTGCTGCTGCACATCGGTCACACCGGTTGCCTCCCGGATCACCGGGATCACCTGGCTGTCAATTTCCTCAAGCGTCATATCCGTCGTGAACGGCACGTTCGTCGAAGTACCGCCCTTGAAATCCATGCCCCAATTGAGAGCTCCGCGTCCGGTCACCGCGCCGCCTGCCATGACGACCCAGCCCAGCAAAATCGCCGCGATGGAGATTGTAAAGAACACATTCTTCTTCCCGACAAAATTGACCGGTGTCTTATCCTTCTTCACACCGTACAGCTTCACATTCTGCAGACCCAGGTCATACAGGGCATACAGAGCCGTTCTGGTCACGAACAAGGCTGTAAACATGGACAAAATGATACCGATAGCCAGTGTAGTCGCAAAGCCCTTCACCGTACCGGAGCCGCGCAGGAACAGTACCGCCGCCGCGATCAGCGTCGTCACGTTGCCGTCCACGATCGCCGACAGCGCCTTGCTGAAACCGGTCTTGATCGCGGAACGCACCGTCTTGCCCACGCCGATCTCTTCCATGATACGCGTGAAAATAATGACGTTGGCGTCCACCGCCATACCGATGGAAAGGATGATACCGGCAATGCCGGGCAGCGTCAGCGTCACTTCAAACGCGGACAGCAGGATCATCTCCAGACCGGCATACAGAGCCAGGGCGATCACAGAAGCCACGCCGGGCACCCGATAGACCACGATCATGAAGATCGCGATAATGATGAAACCAATCAGCGCCGCCAAAAGACTCGTACGGATCGCGTCCTGGCCCAGTCTCGCGCCGACTACCTGAGAACGCAGTTCTTCCAGTTCCAGAGACAAAGAGCCGATACGGATTGTGGCGGCCAGGTTCTGCGCTGTCTCATAATTCTCCATATTCTCGATATAGCACTCGCCGCCGGTGATCGCCGTCTGTACGGTAGGCGCGGAAACGATCTGATCATCATAAATAATATAGATGGGTTCGCCGATATGCGCGGCGGTCGCGTCCGAGAACGCCTTCGTCCCTTCCTCATTAAAGCCCAAACTGACGATATAATTGTCAAGCCCTGTGGTCTGATCCCTCATAATACCGGCCTCGGCACGGACCACCTGGTCGCCGGTCAGAATCACATTGCCGTCGGGATCCATAAAGCTTAAGGAACCGGGCTTGCCCAGCTCTTCCAGAATTGTATTGGCATCCGACACACCGGGGATGTCGATATTGATCCGGTTGCTGCCTTCCTGATACACCTCAGCCTCGGTGCTGTAGTTCTGAACCCTCTGCTGCAGCTTGTAAATGGTGTCGGACATATCCGTGTCGGACGGATTGTCGATGACCGTCCGGTAGGTAATGCTCACGCCGCCTGCCAGATCCAGCCCCAGCTTGATGTCGTCCGCCGTGTCATACCCAAACCAACCGAACACAGCCACGCAGGCCAGCACGACGATCAGGCACAACAGGCCTTTTCCTTTTCCACTTTTCATTGCTTTTATCTCCTTTGCTACTATAATACACTCGTTCTGTGCCAGGCTCTGCTGCCGCGCCCCGGCTCTTCGGTCTCACACTGACATACTTTGCGCAGCCATCAGCTGCCTGCTACCCTTCGTCCTCCGCAAGCGCCGCCTTGATCATGATCGCGCACTCAATCCGCTTCTTCTGCATCTCGCAGCCGATCTCGTATGCCCCCGTGATCGAGCCGTCATAGTTCCAGGCATTGGCCGCGCAGCCGCCGCTGCAATAGAACCGGGCGAAGCAGTCCCGGCACTTGTCCTTGGCGTAGACATTTACCAGCTTAAACTCATCCCGAAGCTCCGTATTTGTGAGGCCCTCGTCCACATTTCCCAAAAGGAACTGCTCCTGGCCCACGAACTGATGGCAGGGATACAGATCCCCCCACGGCGTTACTGCCAGATACTCCGTCCCCGAACCGCACCCCGAAAGCCGCTTGGCCACGCAGGGGCCCTGGTTCAGATCGATCATGAAATGGAAGAAGTTAAACCCGCGGCCCTCTTTCTTCCTCTTAATATACTGGACTGCCAGCCGGTCATACTCGGCCAGTATCTGCGGAAGATCTTCCTTACGGATCGCGTAGGGCTCGTCCGGCGAAGCCACCACCGGTTCCACCGACATCTGCTTAAAGCCCAGATCCGCGAAATGCAGCACATCGCTGGCGAAATCCAGATTATACCTGGTAAATGTTCCGCGTACATAATAATTCATCTGCCCGCGGCTCTCCGCAAACTTCTGAAACTTCGGGACAATGAGGTCGTAGCTGCCCGCGCCCTTCCGAAACGGCCGCATCCGGTCATTGACTTCCTTGCGCCCATCCAGACTTAAAACAACATTGGACATCTCCCGGTTGCAGAACTCCATGATCTCGTCATTCAGGAGGACGCCGTTGGTAGTCAGCGTGAAGCGGAACTGCTTGTTATGCTCCGCTTCCTGGGACCGTCCGTACTCCACCAAACGCTTCACCACGTCCCAGTTCATCAGGGGTTCACCGCCGAAGAAGTCCACCTCCAGATGCTTCCGGTTCCCGGAATTTGCAATCAGAAAATCCAGCGCCTTCTTTCCAACCTCGAAGCTCATCAGCGCCCGCCTGCCATGGTATTCGCCCTCTTCGGCGAAGCAGTATCTGCAGGCCAGATTGCAGTCATGGGCGATATGCAGGCACAGAGCCTTCACAACCGTCTTGCGCTTCTTAAAATCGATCACATAGTCGCGATAAATGTCCTTCGTGAACAGCTCCTCATTGTCGATGAGCTCCTGAATATCGCTCATGGCGTCCGCAATGTCCCGCGCACCGTAACCGTATTCCTCTGCCAGGCAAATCCGAACGCGTTCACGGAGTTCCGCGGGAATCTCCCGGCCGCCCTTTGCGCCCTCCGCAGAGACCGCGCCGCCAGCCGTATCGATCTCCGGCATCTCCGCCGCCAGCAACGCAACCGCGTCATAGACCACGTCGTCTACCACATGAACCGCACCGCTGTTGATATCCATGACAATGTTGTATCCGTTGTTCTTGTATTGATGAATCACTCGATATCTCCTAACGTCATAACAAACGAAATACCCCTACAATCATAAGGACCGTAGGGGGTTCCTCGCTCATTGTCTATTCATTTTGTAAATACAGCCGTCCCGCCGACTCTTCTCCGTCGATAAACGAAAATCTGCGCTGGCGGCCGTCCGTTCATTACCGGTTCGCGTTCTCGCAGCTCTGGTTGCCTACTGTGCAGGAAGTTTTGCACGCGGACTGGCAGGATGTCTGGCACTCGCCGCAGCCGCCGTTCTTCATGGATTCTTTTAATGTGTTGCCGCTCAATGTCTTAACCTTCTTCATGTCATATCCTCCTCATTAGATCATGCCGTGTCCTGCGGGTTCGCCGCGCGGCCATCACCGCACGTTTCAAAAGTACGGCACACCTATCGTCTTTTTAGTCAAGCAGTCCTAGTATATCATAAGAATTCCATTGTTGCAAGGCTTTAAATTTCTTTTTCTTGTACTATTCTCACCGCCCAGGAATATACTGAACCAACAAGCAGCAAAAAAGGAGACATCCCATGGAAAACTCAGCGCCAAAGGTATTTCTTCGCTCGCTTCTGTTCTCCTATCTCCTGTCCGCGCTCCTGCTGGCGGTCATATCCTTCGGACTGTACAAATTCCGCCTGCAGGAAAGTCAGGTCAAACTGGCCGTCAATGCCGTCTACGCGCTTTCCTGCGCTCTGGCGGGTTTCCTGGCCGGCAAAGGCATGCGCCGCGGCCGTTTCTTCTGCGGTATGTTCGCAGGCCTTTTGTATCTTGCCGTCCTCCTGGCCGTATCCTTCCTGCTCAACAAAGGGCTGACGGCCGGTCCCGGCGAACTGGCTGTCGCTGCCGGATTCTGCATAGGCAGCGGAATCATCGGGGGCGTGCTCAGCTAAGCTGGCACGCCCCGTCAGAATCTTATTCAAATACGACACATCCTACGAGGGTCTTCTGCAGATCCCTCGCCTTTTCAATCTCCAGCGCCACATCGCTGTAAGTGGAACGGCTGCACTGCTCCACCAGCACGACGCCTCCGCATTCCGGAAGCTTCCGCAGGGCCTGTTCATCCCTCAGCACATCGCCTCCTACGGTCACCTTCACGCCTGCGAGGCGGCTCTTTAATCCGTCCGCAATCGCGGAAATCTTTTGCCCGTCTGCGGTTCCAATTACCAGAATATCCTTCACATCCTCCGCATAATTGCTGACGTTAGCCGCAATCAGGCCATATTCCGCATCCGTGTTTTTGCCGTCTGCACGTCCCTCCATCTTTCTTAACCATGCGTCAATTACAAACTCCTTTTTTGCACCGTCTGCCGGCAGACTCCCCAAAATCTTAACACGGTAACGGTTCTTGAGTTCCTTGGCCGAATAGAGCTTATCGCTCATAAGGAATACCACACAGACAACAAACACAACGACAAACGCACCCAGGACGCCGCCCAGAACCGCATATTTGAGGCCGCTCTTAACAGCAGCCGCCGATGAAGTTGAAGGAGCCTCCGGCTCTTCCAGCTTTTCGTACGCTTCCCGCTTGGACGTCAGACTGTCATTCAACGTTTTCAGGCGGTCGCTCTGCGTCTTCTGGGTATCCAGAAGCACCAGATCCACCTTCGAACCCTGGCTGCTGCTGACCTCGCTTACCGTATGCTCTCCAATGGTCGAACGGATCTGACGTTTCGTATCCTCCACACCATCCAGCAGCGCCTGCATAATCCCTTCCACCCTGGCCGCATTCTCACCGCGAACCTGAAGGGTCAGAAGGTTGCCTACCGCCGTCACGGTGACCAGTTCCTCCAGATAGCGTTCATCCATTCCAATCTGATCGGCTACCGAAGCCAGGAATTCCAGATTTGTCAGCGCCGTCCGATAAGTCGCAAGAATCGTATCTGTATAGTTCAGGTTCTGGTAAACCTTGTCCGGCATAATCTGATAGTCCGTCTTGACAAAAAGAACGGTTTCCGCCTCCCAGACATCGTAGGGGCTCATATTCATCAATGTAGATTCTTCCAGATATTTCTGCTGCTCTTCGATGCTCTCTACAAGATTATCGATCTCCCGCTCACTGTTCTCCAGGTTCTTCTGATACAGGACAAGTTCATCCTCATAATCCTTCTGGGCCTTCGCTATCACATCCGCATCATTCTGACTTCTGTAAGCGCTGACTGCCCGATATCCCCCCAAAAGTACCGCCAATATGAGAGCTGCCGCGATAATCGGCCGCCATCTGTAAAGCACGGCAAACATCAGGTCCTTTAAATCGATCTCCTGCTCATATGTATTATTTGATTCCATCTTGCATCTCCTCACATTTATTCATTGTCTCTCATTCTATCATAGCCTTTGACAATAGGCAAGAGGACACAGCGAGAATTTTCTGCAAAATTTGGCGGCTTCTGACAGATATCTGCACTTCTGAAATGTCTTTTATCGTCCCACAATATAAATAAAGAAGAGAATTTGTCAGTTGGGGTTACTATTTCGCCCTATGCCGTCCGCTTTTTAAGTTACACTGTCTAATAAGAAAGGAAGAAGGGCATATGAAGATACAAGAAGCGACCACCATGAGAATACAACAGCTGCGCCGGCAGAAGAGATTATCCGTGTATGCCTTGATCTACCAGAGCGGAATGCCTCCTGAGTTCCGAAGTTTAATATAGACGAAATCACCCGCAAACCCTTGTGGTTAGCGGAAATTTTTTGTCAATATT
>CANRHU010000023.1 GCA_947630485.1 uncultured Lachnospiraceae bacterium | reverse complement strand
AGATCGCATGGCCGGGCATCGTTAAGTGCATCACCGAGCCGCTTGACAACTTCGACGCCAACTGGGAGACCATGGTTGAGACGTTGAAGGCCAACGGCCTGGATGAGGCGAACGAGAAGGAGACCGCGTTCCTTGCTTCCAAGCTGCAGTAATTCACGGTTTCGTGTTCAGACGGCATTTGTAATTACATAAGAGAAGACCTTGGGGCCTGATATCTTAACGGTGTCAGGCCCCGTTTTACTAATTTTGATCAGGTTTTTCATACTGCATAAGGTATGATATTGAAATGACACGGAAGAATTCACCTGAGAGAGGAGAAATGTGATGATGAAGAAAAACACACCGTTTTGGGACGCGTCGTTACCGATCGAAAAGCGTCTGGACTGGCTTCTCTCCGAGATGACGATTGAGGAGAAATTGAGCTGTCTGGCGTCCAGCGTTCCGGATCTGGACCGGCTGGGAATCCCGGGCATGAACGTAGGCGGCGAAGCCGCCCATGGCGTGGAGGCGAGAAATGACCAGAATGATTTGAAGATTCCGGAGCCGACGACATCCTTTGTCCAGCCCATCGGCATGAGCGCCACCTGGGATCCGGAGATGATCAAAAAGGCCGGCGAGGTCACCGGAATTGAAACCAGGGTGATTTACCATCGCCATCCGGACCGCGGCTTAAGCCGCTGGGCGCCCACGATCGATCTGGAGCGGGATCCCCGCTGGGGCCGGAACGAAGAAGGCTACGGCGAGGATCCGGTTCTGACCGGCGCGATGGCGTCCGCCTACATTCAGGGAATGCAGGGCGACGATCCGAAGTATCTGCGCATCGCGTCTACGCTTAAGCATTTCTATGCCAACAATGTGGAGGAAGGCCGCGGCTGGAAGAATTCTTCGATTGATCCGCGCAATGAGTACGAGCTTTATCTGGAGCCGTTCCGGCGCGCGATCGAGGACGGCGGCGCCGAGGCTGTTATGACGGCCTACAATAAGATCAACGGCACTCCCGGCATCCTCAACCGCGAGGTGCAGGACATTTTAAAGGATCAGTACGGTTTAAAGCACGCGGTCAGCGACGGCGGCGCAATGAGCATGGTAGCGGAGGCCCATCATTACTACGGAACCCATGCGGAGACCGTGGCGAACGCGATCCGGGCCGGTGTGGACGCCATGTCCGAGAATAAGGAGGGCGTGACCGCCGCCGCGAAGGAGGCCTGGGAGCTGGGGCTGATGACCGAGGCGGATGTGGACCGCGCCGTGCGCAATATGTTCCGCACCAAGCTTCGCCTGGGTATCTACGACGAGCCTGTCCGCAATCCCTATGACAATGTGACCGAGGCCGACCTGTGCGCGAAGGAGAGCGGGGAGATCTGCCGGCAGCTGTCGCGGGAGGCGGTAATTCTTTTGAAGAATGAAAACGACGCGCTGCCGTTAGACGCGTCGATGTCCGCGAAGGATCTGGCCGTCATCGGGCCATTGGCGGACGCCTGGTATCAGGACTGGTACGGCGGCGAACCTCCGTTTAAGAAGACCCTAAAGGACGGCGTGGCGGAGATTCTTGGCGAGGGAAGCGCCTGCGTGGACGGCTGGGACCGTGTGGTATTCCGATATGACGGGAAAGCGGTCGCAATCGCCGACGACGGGACGCTGACGCTTGCGGATACGCCGGATGTGTTTGTGAAGGAGGCGTGGGACGGCGGTTTCTTCGCGCTGCGCAGCGTCCGCACCGGGAAGCTCTGGAACCTGCGTATGCCCATGGGACCGGGAGACGCGGCAGAGATGGGGCGGATTGCGGCGGAGAAGGAGCAGGCGTTTGACTGGTTTGTGGTGGAGATCTTCCATCTGTTCGGGGAGGCACAGGAAGGCGGAGGGACGGTAACCATTACCGACCGCTTCGGCGCGCCCCTGACCGTGGACGCGGCCGGCGCAATTCGTTCCGTCCGCGGAGCGGAGCCTGCGGAGTTTGTTATGGAAGTGGTTTCATCCGGTATCGAGGAGGCGAGAAAAGCCGCCGCCGCGGCGAAGACCGTGGTGCTGGCGCTGGGCTGCCATTCCCTGATCGACTGCAAGGAGACCCTGGATCGGGCGTCCATCGCGTTCCCGGCTCCTCAGCAGAAGCTGTTTGACGTGGTGACGGCTGTGAAGCCTGACGCGGTGGTGGCGTTGTTTACCAACTTCCCCTACGCGATGAACGAGATTCAGGAGAAGGCGCCGGAGATCCTGCTGAGCGCCACCGGGGCCCAGGATATGGGCTGCGCGATGGCGGAGACGCTGTTCGGACTCAACGCCCCGGCAGGGCGGCTGAACCAGACCTGGTATCTGGACGACAGTCAGCTGCCGGATATCGATGATTACGATATCATAAAAGGCGGAAGGACTTACCGCTATTTTGAGGGCGAGGTGCTGTATCCCTTCGGCTATGGACTGACGTACACGGAGTTCGGGTATTCGGATCTGCGCGTGGAGCTTGCGAATTTCAAGGATCTGAGAATATCCTTGAAGATTACGAATACGGGGAAATGTACGAGTGACGAGGTGGTGCAGGTTTACGGCGTCGCCCCGGCTTCCCGGGTGAAGAAGCCGCTGCGCCAGCTGCTGGCGTTTGAGCGTGTGAAGGCCGTGAAGCCCGGCGAGAGCCGCGAAGTGAAGTTTGCGGTGCCGGTGGAGGAGCTGCGTTTCTACGATACGATCAGCGGGACGCTGATGGTGGAGGAAGGCCGCTATCAGATTTTCGCGGGCTCTTCCAGCGCGGACCGGAGGCTGACGGCGGAAGCGGAGGTTCCGGGTCTGCGTCCGGGCAGGCGGAACCTGACGAAGAAAATCCGCGCCGACCATTATGACGATTATGAAAATATGCTGCTGACCGAAGGACAGTTCTCCTACAAGGCGGTGACGCAGGCGGATCCTTCGAAAGAGGGAGTGCTGCGCTACGGCGACTGTGTGCTGGGCGAGAATCCGAAGGCGTTCGTTCTGCATTTAAAGAGCGGCGCGGGCTGCAGCGTGAAGGTGCTGGTGGACGGCGAGGCCGTGGCCACCTGGGAAGGCAATACGAAGGATTACCGGCAGGGAGGGTTCCCGGCCATGGATGAGAAGGGGCGCATCGAGGCCGCAAAGCAGGCGAAGACCTGGCCGGTGGAGTATACGGATGTGGTGATGCCGATCACTGCCCTGATTGCCGAAAAAGATTGCCATACGGTGGAAATTCGGGTGGCAGGCGACGTCCTTTTGTGTTATTATTATGTTCGATAGCAGAGGCTGCACGACGGCGGTATACGTGGCGGCGGTGCGCGGCAGGGCCGCGCTGGGAGTTTCGGCGGCTGAGCGGGCAGGGGCTGCGAGGAAAGCGAGAATGCTGGCTGAGTGAGCAGGATTGCGAAGGAAGCGAGAATGCTGGCTGAGCGGGCAGGGCGCGAGAGAATCGAAAATGCTGTTTGAGCGGCTATGGCTGCGAATGTAGGAAAAGGAGATCGGTAAGTATGAAATTCCACAATGGTTGTTGGCTTATGAAGGAGGGCGTGTCGTGGTTTGCGCCGCAGCACGTCTATGAGACGCATATCGCGGAGAAGGAGGTGCGCCTGGTGGCGCCGACCTCGCGGATCCGGGGCAAGGGCGATACCCTGGGCGGGATCAACCTGACGCTGCGGATTACTTCGCCGGCGCCGGAGGTTCTCCGGGTGCAGACGTACCACCACAAGGGGGTACAGAAGAAGGCGCCGGAGTTTGATTTGCAGAATTGTGCGGAGAAGGCGCTTGAGGTATCCGAGCAGGGAAATCTTCTGAAGGTTGCAAGCGGAAGCTTGAGTCTTGTGATCGACCGGGAGAACTGGTCTATGACGTTTGTGCGCGGAGATGAGCAGGAGGTCATCACGAAGGCGGGCCAGCGCGACCTGGGTTACGTAAAGACCAACTGGACCGGCATGGCCTACGACAAGGGCGGGGACGCCTGGATGTGCCAGCAGCTGGGGCTTTCGGTGGATGAAAATATCTACGGCATGGGCGAGCGGTTCACGCCGTTTGTGAAGAACGGCCAGTCCGTTTCCATCTGGAATGAGGACGGCGGCACCAGCACGGAGCAGGCGTACAAGAACATTCCGTTCTATCTGTCCAGCAAGGGCTACGGCGTGTTTGTCAACCATCCGGAGCGGGTGGAGTTTGAGGTGGCCACGGAGCAGGCCAGCAGGCTGGCGTTCGCGGTGGAGGGCGAGAGCCTGGATTACTATTTCTTCAACGGTCCGACGATGAAGGAAGTCCTTATGCGTTACACGGATCTGACCGGCAAGCCGGCCCTGCCGCCGCAGTGGACTTTCGGTTTGTGGCTGTCCACGTCCTTTACGACCAATTATGACGAGCAGACGGTCATGAGTTTCATCGACGGTATGCACGAGAGAGGGATTCCGCTGTCGGTGTTCCATTTCGACTGCTGCTGGATGAAGGAATTCCACTGGACGGATTTTCTGTGGGACAGCCGGGTGTTCCCGGATCCGAAGGGGATGATCGCCCGGATCAAGGAGAAGGGCGTGAAGATCTGCGTCTGGATCAATTCCTACGTGGGCCAGGAGTCGGTTCTGTTTGACGAGGGCGCGGAGAAGGGCTATTTCTTAAAGAGGCCCAACGGCGACGTCTGGCAGTGGGATATGTGGCAGCCGGGGCTTGCGATCATCGATTTTACCAATCCGGAGGCGTGCCGCTGGTATCAGGAGAAGCTTTCGGAGCTTCTGGATATGGGCGTGGATTGCTTCAAGACCGATTTTGGCGAGCGGATTCCGACCGACTGCGTCTACTATAACGGCGCGGATCCGGTGAAGATGCACAATTTCTATACGTACCTTTACAATAAGACCGTGTTCGACCTGCTGGAGCAGAAGAAAGGTCATGGCGAGGCGGTGCTGTTCGCCCGGTCGGCGACGGCAGGCGGGCAGAAGTTCCCGGTTCACTGGGGCGGCGACTGCTGGTCGGATTACGAGTCCATGGCGGAGAGCCTGCGGGGCGGCCTGTCGCTGACAAGCAGCGGCTTTGGATTCTGGAGCCACGATATCGGCGGCTTTGAGAATACGTCCACGCCGGATGTGTACAAGCGCTGGGCGGCCTTCGGGCTTCTGTCTTCCCACAGCCGTCTGCACGGCAGCGGTTCCTACCGGGTGCCGTGGCTGTACGACGAGGAGGCCGTGGACGTGGTGCGGTTCTTTACGGATTTAAAGCACAGTCTGACGCCGTATCTGTACAGCAGCGCGGTGAACACGTCCAGGACCGGCGTGCCGATGATGCGCAGCATGGCGATGGAATTTACGGACGACCCCAACTGCCGGTATCTGGATAAGCAGTACATGCTGGGCGACAGCCTGCTGGTGGCGCCGATCTTTAACGATCAGGGGATCGCCCACTACTATCTGCCTGCGGGAAAATGGATCAACTATCTGACCGGCGAGACGGCGGAAGGCGGCGTGTGGCGGAAGGAGAAGCACGGATATCTGTCGATTCCGCTGTGGGTGAAGGCCGGAAGCGTGATTCCGGTCGGAAAGAAGTATGAGCGGGCGGAATATGATTTTGCCGGAAACCTGGAATTTAAGGTGTTTGGGCCGTTTGCGGATGTCGAATTCTGCGTTTGGCAGAGAGAGGAGAAGGCGGCCTGTTTAAGGCTTGAGCTGGCGGACGGGCGGCTTACGGGAAAGATCACCGGGGCGAAGGGATGCACGGTCCGGCTGGTGGACGGCATGGCGTGCGGCGCGCTGAGGGCGGATGGTGTTACGGCGGCCGACGGGGTTGCGGTGACGGCTGACGGTAAGGATACGGTGCTGTATGTTGAGAAGGATGAAGTGATGTTCTGAAATTCGGAACCTGCGGACAGTCTGCGGGACGCTGGGGATTGGCCTGCGGATGATGGCCGCGAGGGCGGCGAAGTAGATCGTCGGTCAGCGGATATGGCTGCGGGGTGGCAGCGGATCAGCCTGCGGACAGGGCTGCGGTGGGGCGGTGAGATGTGAGAATGGTGTAACAAAGGCCGGAAGGCTCAAGAATAATTAAGATAACAGGAGGGAAATAAGGAATGGCGAAGTTTCATGCATCGACATCCTCGGCGGTAAGTGAGCGCGAGGTAAGGAACATGGAGAGGGCGCGGAAGGTGGCGTCACAGGGCATGGTGCTTCTGGAGAATGCGGGAGCGCTGCCGCTTGGGGCGGAGACAAAGAAGGTGGCCCTTTTCGGAAACGGCGGGCGCAGAACCATCAAGGGCGGCACCGGCTCCGGCGACGTGAACAGCCGGGAAGTGGTCAATATAGAGCAGGGGCTGGAAGCAGCGGGGCTGACGGTCGCCACAAAGGGCTGGCTTGACCGGTATGATCAGGTGATCGAGGCCGCGCGGGCGGAGTATTTTGCCGAGTTCGCAAAGAAAGTCGCGGAAAATGGAGCCGGGGCAGTCATGGAACTGTTCAATAATCCGTTCAAGGAGCCGGCGATCATCCCGGTGACGAGGGAGGATATGGACGCGTCGGGGACGGATACGGCTGTTTTTATCGTATCCCGCAATTCCGGCGAGGGCAAGGACCGCGCGCCGGTCAGAGGCGATTTTGAACTGTTTGAGGTGGAGGAGGAGGCGATTCAGGCGCTGACCTCTTACTATAAGAACGTGATCGTGGTGCTGAATGTGGGCGGCGTACTGGATACCCGTTTCCTGCGCAGGACGAAGGGAATCGGCGCGATCCTTCTGATGAGCCAGGCCGGCAATATCGGCGGCTATGCGCTTGCCGACGTGCTTTTGGGCAAGGTTACGCCGAGCGGACATCTGACGACGACCTGGGCCGAACAGTATGCGGATTATCCGGGAGCTATGAATTTCAGTCATGTGAACGGCGATGTGAACGACGAGTACTACAAAGAGGGAATCTACGTCGGATATCGGTATTTTGACACCTTCGGCGTGGCCCCCGCTTATCCGTTCGGCTATGGCAAGTCCTATACGACGTTTGATGTTGCATGTAACTCTGTAACTGTTAGCGGTAATCAGGTTACAGTCAATGTAGAGGTTACGAATACCGGCGGCGTCTATTCCGGAAAAGAGGTGGTGCAGGTTTACTACTCGGCTCCGCGGGGCGCGCTGGAGAAACCGTATCAGGAGCTGGCCGCTTACGCAAAGACGAAGCTTCTGGCCCCCGGCGAGAAGCAGACGCTGGCAATCGAATTTCATGTGACGGATATGGCTTCCTACAGCGAGACGAAGGCGGCGTATGTACTGGAGCCCGGTGTTTACTATGTGCGTGTGGGAGAGCATTCCCGCGCGACGAAGGTAGCGGCCGCGCTTGTCCTTGACAAAGAGGTGGTGACGGCACAACTGGCGAACTATCTGAAGCTGGATGTGGAGATGGAGATGCTCTCCTCGGCCGGAGCAAAGTCCTACACCTACGAAGGGGAAGATGCGGAGAAGGCGGCGGCCCCGAAGCTGGCGGTTTTGGCGGAGAAGATTCCCTGCTTCACGGCGGTGTACAGCCCCATAGGAGCGGGAGAGCAGCCTGAGCCGGATAACGACGGCCATAAGATCACGATGAATGAGGTGAAGGCCGGAAGCTATACTCTGGACGAGCTGGTGAACCAGCTGACGGTGGAGGAGATGGCGACCCTGTGCGTCGGTACGGCGAGAGGCGGTTTCGGCGGTGAGTCCGTGATCGGCTCCGCGTCCGCGGCATGTCCGGGCGCGGCCGGCGACACCACATCCCTGATGCTTTCCGACCGCAATATCCGCAATATGATCCTGGCGGACGGTCCGGCGGGACTGCGCCTGTCCACCCATTTTGTCGTAGATCACGACGGCAACCAGATCCCGGGGATCGGAGATGCGCCGCTTCCGGGTATGGAGCTTCTGAGCGCCGGCGTGCCGAAGCCGGAAGTTCCGGATGACGCGACCCATTATTATCAGTACTGCACGGCGATTCCGATCGCCACGCTTCTGGCGCAGACCTGGGATGTGGACGCCATTGCGGAGGCCGGCGACATCGTAGGCGAGGAGATGGAGGAACTGGGCGTGACCCTGTGGCTGGCCCCCGGCATGAATATCCACCGCAATCCGCTCTGCGGCCGCAATTTCGAGTATTATTCCGAGGATCCGCTGATTGCCGGAATGTGCGCGGCGGCGGATACCTGGGGCGTCCAGAAGCACCCAGGCGTGGGTACGACGATCAAGCATTTCGCCTTCAATAACCAGGAGGACAACCGGATGCATACGAATGCCCATGTGAGCGAGCGTGCGGCCCGGGAGATCTATCTGAAAGGCTTTGAGATCGCGGTGAAGCGCGCCCAGCCTATGTCTATCATGACATCCTATAACCTTGTCAATGGTCTTCATACCGCCAATAGTTACGAACTTCTGACGGCAATCGCCCGGCAGGAATGGGGCTTTCAGGGTTTTGTGATGACCGACTGGGGCACCACGGGATCGATCGAGATGGAGCCGGGCAAGACCTTCAAATACGGCTGCTCCAACGCGGCAGGGTGCGTGAAGGCCGGCAATGACCTGACAATGCCCGGAAGTCAGAACGATGTGGACGAGATTGTGAAGTCCGTAGGGGCGGCAGCGGGCGACGCGGCGTATCCGCTGACCCTGGGAGAGCTGCGCGCGGCGGCAAAGAGGATTCTCCATATCGTGATGGTGAGCTCGGTATACGAGGGTTCAAAGCCATACGGCGTCAGATGAAGTCTTTGTTTCTGAACGGATATTTTTTTCTCCTGTCCCGCCTGTCGGTTTGCCCGGCAGACGGGACAATTTTTTGCCCCAAAGTTGTCGAAACTTGCGGTAGAATCCATTTGCACCGCTATTTCCGCAAGTTTATAATCGAAATATCACGTAACTGTCCCCGAGAACTTCACAGTTACAAAGGCATATAAAAGGAGGACAAATCATGACACCAACTCTGAGCGTAGCAATCGCTGAGGACAACCCGAAAACACTGGCTCTCCTGAATCAGATGCTGGCAGGCGAAGACGGCATTCAGATTGTGGGGAAAGCAGAGACAGGCGATGAAGCCTATGAGATGATCGTCTCCACCAAACCGGATGTCGTCCTTCTGGACGTAATCATGCCGGGTATGGATGGACTTACGGTTATGGAGAAGGTGAGAAACGAAGAAAAGCTGACGAAGAAGCCCTCGTTCATTATGGTATCCGCGGCGGGCAGCGAGAATGTGACCGAGGATGCCTTTCGGCTGGGGGCGAACTATTTTATCATGAAGCCGTTTACCCGCGAGGTGGTCGTGGACAAGGTCCGCCGCCTGGCCGGCTATACGACGAGGCCGAAGGGGATGTCCCTGCCCCATTCCCGCAAGATCCGGCCCTATGAGAACCAGGTGGAGTACATGGAACAGAATCTGGAAAACGACGTAACCCAGATCCTGCACGAGATCGGCGTTCCGGCCCATATCAAGGGTTACCAGTATCTGCGGGACGCGATCATTTCTTCTGTCTGCGACCAGGATATGCTGGCTTCGGTGACGAAGGTGCTCTATCCGAACATTGCCAAAAAGCATCAGACTACGCCCAGCCGTGTTGAGCGTGCGATCCGCCATGCCATCGAGGTGGCCTGGAGCAGGGGCAAAATGGACACGATCAACGAGATATTCGGCTATACGGTCAGCAATGGCAAGGGCAAGCCGACCAATTCTGAGTTTATCGCATTACTTTCCGACAAGATCCGGCTGGATTATAAGCGGATGTAATTCAATACGGCGGAAAGATCGCGCAGGTTTACGGCCGGCTGTTCGCCGGATCGCGCCGCGTGCTTTCCGTATTGTGAGCAAATCTGACAAACTTCGCACAAAACTTCTAAGAATGTACTTCCTAATTCGGAAAAAGTATTGTATACTATACTTTAAAGGGGTTCCAAGCACAGGAGGGTTCATTCATGAAGAAAATCTTATTTGTCGCGTCTGAGGCAGTACCATTTGTTAAAACCGGAGGGCTGGCGGATGTTGCCGGTTCGCTTCCCAAATGCTTCGACCGGGAGTATTATGACGTCCGCGTCATGCTTCCCAAATATATGTGCATGAAGCAGGAGTGGAAGGATAAACTGAGCTATATAGACCATTTTTACATGGATTATCTGGGGCAGAGCCGCTACGTCGGGATTCTGACGTGCGAATACGAAGGCATCAAATTCTACTTTATCGACAACGAGTGGTATTTTAACGGCAGCACCTTATACGGCGACTGGCTGTACGATCTGGAGAAGTTTTCGTTCTTCTGCAACGCGGCGCTCTCTGCGCTTCCTGTAATCGGGTTCCGGCCGGATCTGATCCACTGCCATGACTGGCAGACCGGACTGATACCGGTGTATCTCAAGGACCGTTTTGCGGGCGGCGAGTTTTTCCGCGGCATAAAGAGCGTCATCACGATCCACAACCTGAAATTCCAGGGCGTGTGGGACGTGGATACCATTAAGAGACTGACCGGTCTGTCCGACTATTATTTCACGCCGGATAAACTGGAGGCATATAGGAACGGCAACCTGCTGAAGGGCGGCATCGTCTATGCCGACGCCATCACCACGGTCAGCAATACTTACGCAGAGGAGATCAAGATGCCGTTCTACGGCGAGAACCTGGACGGCCTGATGCGCGCCAGGGCGGGGAGTCTCCGGGGCATTGTCAACGGCATTGATTACGATGAGTTCAATCCGGAAACCGACGAATACATTCCGGCCCATTACAGCGCGCAGACCTTCCGCAAGGAGAAGATCAAGAATAAGAAGGCCCTGCAGAAGGAGCTGGGACTTGACGAGGACGAGAAGGCCATGATGATCGGCATCGTCTCCCGTCTGACCGACCAGAAGGGCTTCGACCTGATCCAGTATGTGATGGACGATCTGTGCCGCGACGCGGTGCAGCTGGTGGTCCTGGGGACCGGCGAGGAGCGCTATGAGAATATGTTCCGTCATTTCGCCTGGAAATATCCGGGCAAGGTGTCGGCCAATATTTATTATTCGAATCCGCTGTCCCATAAGATCTACGCGGCCTGCGACGCGTTCCTGATGCCGTCGCTGTTCGAGCCGTGCGGCCTAAGCCAGCTGATGTCGCTGCGCTACGGCACGCTTCCCATTGTCAGGGAGACCGGAGGCCTCAAGGACACCGTGCAGCCCTACAATGAGTACGAGGGGACAGGCACCGGCTTTTCCTTCGCCAATTACAACGCCCATGAGATGCTGGGCACGGTCCGCTATGCGGAGCGGATTTACTACGATAAAAAGCGCGAGTGGAACAAAATGGTAGAAAGGGCCATGGCCCAGGATTTCTCCTGGCATGCGTCGGCGTTAAAGTACCAGGAGCTGTACGACTGGCTGATCGGATAAGACCAGGGATGGGAGCGGCCTGCGCGCGTTTCCGGACAGACTTAAGAGAGATGGTGTAGATATGGGTGTATGGCAGGAGCTTTTGAGCAATCAGCTTCTGATGAGCGCTGTAGCCGGCTGGACGGTAGCCCAGGTGCTCAAGACGATGATCGATATGGCGTTTAATAAATCCTTCCGGCCGGAGCGTCTGGTGGGATCCGGCGGTATGCCCAGTTCCCATTCGGCTACGGTGTGCGCCCTGACGGTCGCGTCCGGCCTGCGCTACGGCCTCGCCTCCTTCGAATTTGCGGTCAGCTTCGTGCTGGCGAGCATCGTCATGTACGATGCGATCGGCGTCAGGCAGGAGACCGGCAAGCAGGCGAAGCTTCTGAATCTGATTGTGCAGCAGGACTGGTTTCGCCTGGACAATCAGGAGGTGGAGAAGCGCTTAAAGGAATTTGTCGGACATACCCCGCTGCAGGTATTCGCCGGGGCCGTGCTTGGCATTCTGATGGCGCTTCTGGTGGATATGGCGTACGGATGAAGACGGAAAAGGGGGGCTGTTGCAAAAGACGCAGGGCGCTAAAGAGAAAACTGCTTTTTGCAACAGCTCCCTTTTTCTCTTGACGCATGGAAAGACAAAAGGAAGGATCCGGTTCATGAAGGATGAATATATAAGGCGGAAGAGACGGAGAGCGCTTGGCGCGCGCCTTGCGGCGTTTCTTCTGGCGGTGTCGGCTGCGTCGGTGTCCGGCTGCGGCGCGGGCTTCCCCTTCGTGGAAGAGGAAGAGGCGGAACATGGTTACACGAAATCGCAGGCTATGATTCTGGCGGCCACGGAGCGGAACCGCTATGAACGGGTGTATACCGATCAGATCTGGGAGGTAGTCCTTGAAGACGGGAGGACGTTCGAGACGTATCTTCTGGATCAGGTGGAGGAATTTCTCACGAATCTTCGGATGATGAATCAGCTGGCGGCCCAGCGTGGATTTGTCCTGACCAGCGCGGAGCAGACCCGGCTCCAGACGCTGGCGTCCGCGTATTATCAGGGACTTACCGCGGAGGACAAAGCGTTTACGGGGGCGACGGAGGAGGATGTGCTTGGGCTGTATGAGGATTACTATCTGGCCAATAAGGTCGTAGGCAGTCTGACGGACGGTATCGATTTGGAGGTCAGCGACAGCGAAGCGAAGGTGATTTCTGTCCGGATGATCCAGATCTCCAGCAGGGAGGCGGCGGAGGCCGTCTATCGGCGTGTGAATCAGGAGGAAAGCGATTTTTTGACTGTCGCGCAGGAGACGAGCGAGGGGGAGCAGATCGAGCGGCAGCTGGGCCGCGGCGAGCTGCCGCAGGCCGTGGAGGACGCGGCGTTCGCGCTTGCCTCCGGTGAGATGAGCCCTCTGATCGAATGCGGGGGGTGGTTCTATATCATCCAGTGCGTCAGCGATTACGAGGAGGAGGCGACTCAGCTGAGAAAGACCCGAATCTACGAGGAACGTAAGAATCAGGTCTTTCGGCAGATTTATACGCAGTTTGAGGCGGACGCCCCGGAAGCGGACGCTCCCTCCGAGGATTACTGGGAAGGGGTTCATCTGACCGGGGACGACGGTTCCGTGACGACCAATTTCTTCTCCCTGTATCAGGAAGAATTCGGCGGCTAGCGTCCTTTTCTGTATCAGGAAAAATTCGGCGGCCAGCGTCCTTCTCTATATCAGGAAGAATTCGGCGGCTAACGCGTTCAGGGCCGACTGGTCGGCGCAGGCCATCAGCTCCCGCGAGGAGTGCATGGCCAGGATCGGGATACCCAGATCCACGGTTTTCATCGACAATACGGCAGAAGCGATGGCTCCCAGCGTGGAGCCTCCTTTCATGTCGGAGCGGTTGGAGAATTTCCGGTAGGGGATATCCGCGTTCCGGCACAGGCTTTCCACGACGCTCAGACAGGTGGAATCGGTGGAATAGGTCTGCCTCGAACTCATTTTCAGGGCGACGCCGTCGCCCATATAAATGTGGTTTTTGATGTCGCATTTCTCCGGGTGGTTGGGGTGCATGGCGTGGGCGACGTCCATGGACAGAAGAAATCCGTCCATAACCGCGTTTAAGTAGGTCTCGCGGTCGTAGCCCAGGGCCAGGAACAGCTTTTCCAGCACGCGCTCGGTGACGGAGGAGAAGGCGCCCTGTTTGGAGTGGCTTCCGACCTCCTCATTGTCGAAGAGCAGGATCATGTTGATGCCGTTGTCCCGAAAACCTGCCGTGACGCCGTTTAAGCAGGACTGGACGGAGGTTAAATTGTCCAGGCGCGGGGCGCTTAGGAATTCGCTGTTTAAACCGGTAACCGCGGCGGGATCGGTGTTATAGACGCAGATCTCGTAATCCAGGATGTCTTCCGGCGCGCAGCCGGCTTCCTCGGCTAAACGGTTCAGAAAGAAATGATCCCGGTCCAGGGAGTCGGTAAGTATCGCTAACAGCGGCAGCAGGTCGATCTGCGGATTCATTTTGACGCCCTCGTTGACCTCACGGTTCATATGGATCGCCAGATTGGGGATCGTGAGAAGCGGTTCCTTAAAATCGATGAAATGGACCTTCGGTTCAAACGGATGGTCCCCGGTGACGCTGACGCGCCCCGCCATGGACAGGGGCCGGTCGAGCCAGGTGTTTAAGATGGGGGAGCCGTAGACCTCGACGTTCAGCTTCCCGTAGCGCTCCGTGGACACTTCCGCGGATGGTTTCAGCCGCAGGCAGGGCCAGTCGGTATGGGCGGCTTCCATGCGGAGGGAGGGCCGTTCGGTCAGATGCCCGCCGACGGTAAAGGCCGCCAGGGTCGAGTCAAACAGGGGCAGAAAGTAACCGTGGCCGGGCTTTAACTCCCAGCGCTCCGTCAGGGACAGGCGCGAAAAGCCTGCCTCGGTGAGAAAACGCTCGGAAAACAGAACGCAGTGGTAAGGGGAAACTCCGGCCTCCAGGAGGCGGATCAGCTGTTTCGTATCATTGGAAATATTCATAACAGGCTCCTTATAAAAATTGTTATTCGATGAATAAAATCAATTCAGTATAGCACAGTTGCGGAAAAAGAAAAAGTATTTTTGGTTGAAATACGGAGGATCTTAGGATAGAATGAAACTAGCCGCGCCGTAGAAATTTCAGGATGGAGCGCAGGCGGCCATGCGGCAGGACCTTAAGCCAGAGGAAAAGCGGCCGCGCCGCGGCCGGGAGAAATTCGCCAGGGAGAGAGCAGATGATCGCATTCCGGATTGAGGATAAGAAAAAATTCACTTCAGAGCTGTTCATCGGGGAGCTGTTCGACCGATTCTTCCTGCGGGAGGCGGTGATCGTCACGTTCAATACCTTTTCCGTCGATGGACGGATCCGCCAGGGCTATTACACGGAGGAGGAGCTGGAAGAGGGTCGCATCGAGGAGTATTCCCTGTGGTCCGCGGTGAAGCCGTTCTGCTTTTCGCTGATTAAGGGGAAGAAGCTGCCGGAGAGCTTCCGCATCGTGTTTCAGTATCCGGACGCGGCGGTGGAACGTTTTCTCGTGGACAGCGGCGTGTCCATGCGGGCGGAGCAGGTGAAAGGGCTGTATCTGAACGTCCGCTATGAGAGCGGGCAGATCCGGTGCGTGACCGGAACGGCGGCCTCGTATTTTACGATGGATAAAAGCCTGGACCGGGCCTGGGACGCGGCGGTGGAACGGTATTTGAAGGCGCGGCAGATCCCGTTTTCGCTGGACTGAGGATAAGCGGGCGGGACGGCAGGCCGGGGATAAGCGGGCCGAGGAAGCGGGCCGGAAAGGCGGGCTGAGACGGCGGATACCGCGCATGGCCGGCCGGCAGATACTGCAAAACAGAGAGATGAGGAGAAAAGAAAATGGCAAAACTATATTTCCGCTATGGCGCCATGGGCAGTTCCAAGACGGCGAACGCCCTGATGGTCGAATATAATTACTTTGAGAGGGGCAAGAAGGCGCTTCTGGTGAAGCCCAGGCTGGACAGCCGGGACGGCGACTATACGATACGGTCGCGGATCGGCCTGGAAAAGGAGGGCATTCTTCTGGAGCAGCTGACAGAGATGACCGACGAGGAGCTGCTTTTGTATGACTGCGTGATCGTGGATGAAGCGCAGTTCGCGACAAAGGCGCAGGTGGAATTCATGGTCCATATCGTGGACGATCTTGAGGTGCCGGTGATCTGCTACGGGCTGCGGACGGATTTCCGGAGGGAGTTCTTCGAGGGGAGTCTGTGGCTCATGGCCTGGGCGGATAAGATTGAGGAGATCAAGACCGTCTGCTGGTGCGGCAAGGCCGCTACGTGCAACGCGAGAATCGGGGAGGACGGCCGGATGGTCCGCGAAGGGGAACAGGTGATGATGGGCGGCAACGACCGCTACACTTCCCTCTGCCGCAGGCACCATATGCTGGGCGACTTGGGGCCTGACCGCAAGAATTTCCTTGAAGAATCCGAGACCGTCGTGTAAAATGATGATAAATGCAGTATAAGAACCGTGTGGGAGGAAACAGCGTATGAAATGCCCGTACTGTAACGAGGACAATACAAAGGTGATCGATTCCCGGCCGGCGGAGGAAAATTCTGCCATCCGGCGGAGGCGCCAGTGCGAAAGCTGCGGCAAACGTTTTACTACCTATGAAAAGCTGGAGACCATGCCGCTCATGGTAATCAAAAAGGACGGCACCCGGGAGGTCTATGACCGCGCCAAGATTGAAGCCGGCATTCTGCGCTCCTGCCACAAACGGCCGGTGTCGCCGCAGCAGATCGACGCCCTGATTAACGAGGTGGAAGCCAATGTGTTCAATCTTGAGGAGAAGGAGGTAGCCACGTCGATCATCGGCGAGATGGTCATGAACGGCTTAAAGGAGCTGGACGAGGTCGCCTACGTCCGTTTTGCTTCCGTTTACCGGGAATTCAAAGATGTGAACACATTTATCGAGGAGATTGGGAAGCTGCTGAAGAAGTAAGGACGGCTGGTCCGGCGGCAGGGAGCTGCGCCGTTTCCGGGAGGTATGATGCTTAAGCGGTTTTATCCGGACGAGTGGGTGGATTCCGCCTATGGGATTCGGTATGAGGAATTATATGAGAAAGGCATTCGGGGGATTATCTTTGATATCGATAATACCCTGGTTCCGCATGGGGCTCCCGCGGATGCGAGGGCGCTTGCGCTGTTTGAGCGGTTTCACCGGATGGGCATGAAGACCTGCCTGCTGTCCAATAACAAAGAACCGAGGGTGAAGCCGTTTGCGGTGCAGGTGGATTCCCCGTATATTTATAAGGGCGGAAAGCCGAAGGTGAAGGGTTACGAGAGGGCCATGGAGCTGATGGGGACAAACCGGCGCACGACGGTGTTTGTGGGAGACCAGATTTTCACGGACGTCTATGGGGCTAACCGGGCCGGAATCCGGACTTATCTGACGAAGCCCATCGATCCCCATGAGGAGATTCAGATTGTGCTGAAACGGTATCTGGAGGCGGTCGTGCTGTTTTTCTATCGGCGGAAGCGGAAAACGGAGCAAAAGTGCGGAGGTGATTCGAATGGTGACAGGTAATGCGGCGGTGTGCGGCGTGATCGGGAATCCGGTAGGACATTCTCTCTCTCCGCTCATGCATCACGCGATTGCCCAGGCTATGGGACTGGATTATATCTATGTTCCGTGCCCTGTGGCGGAGAGTGCGGTCGGGGACGCGGTCCGCGGAGCGCTGGCGCTTGGGTTTGCGGGCCTGAATGTGACGGTTCCCTACAAGCAGAGAGTGATTCCGTTTCTGGCGGAGACGGATGATTCGGTGCGGTGCATCGGCGCCTGCAATACGCTGGTGCGGCTGCCCGCGGAGGGAAATACAGGATATAAAGGTTATAAAGGATATAATACCGACGCGGAGGGACTGTTCCGCGCGATGCGCAGGCAGGGTATGGAAATCCGCGGGAGGGACTGTCTGCTGATCGGCGCGGGCGGCGCTGCGCGGGCGGCCGCGTATCTGCTGGTTCGGGAGGGCGCCGCTTCCGTGACGGTTCTGAACCGAAGCCCGGAAAAGGCGGAGAGCCTGGCGGCGCAGATCCGGAAGCAGGCGGCGGAGCGCGGACAGGAGATGAAGGTCAGCGCGGCGGCCCTCGGCCAGTGGCGGCAGTTAGAGGGGGATTCCTATCTGGCGGTTCAGACCACCAGCGTGGGGATGTATCCGCAGACGGAGGCCGCCCCCATTGAGGACGCGGCATTTTACAGGAAGCTCGCCCAGGCCGTGGACATTGTCTACACGCCGTCCAGAACCCGTTTTATGCAGTATGTGGAGGCGGCGGGCGGCCGCGCGGCGGGAGGTCTGGATATGCTGCTCTATCAGGGCGTGGCCGCGCTGGAGCTGTGGAATCCGGGCGTGAAGGTATCGGAGAAAGTCGTGGACGGGGTCCGCGGAATTTTGGAGGAGCAGCTGCATGGGTGAGAAGGAAGAAGCGGCAGTTTGCGGCGGGACGGCGGCCGCGCAGGAAGGGCGGCATATTGTGCTGGTCGGCTTCATGGGAGCCGGCAAATCCACGGTCGGCAGGTGGCTGTCGCGGAAGCTTTTCTGGCAGCTTCTGGATACGGACGCCATGATCGAGGCCAGGGCCGGCATGACGATTTCGGAGATCTTTGCCGTCCGCGGCGAGGAGGCGTTCCGCAGTACGGAGACGGAAGTGCTTGCCGGGCTTGCCAGGATGCGCAGTCCGGTGATCATCTCCACGGGCGGCGGGATGCCGCTGCGGGCGGAGAACCGGGCGGCGCTGCGGTCCTTGGGGCGCGTGGTCTATCTGCGCGTAAAGCCGGAGACGGTTTGTGAGCGCCTGGCCGGCGATACCACCAGACCGCTTCTGGCCGGAGAGGGGCGGAGACAGAAGGTGGAAGCGCTTTTGACGCAGCGCGGACCGGTGTATGAGGAGACGGCGCATCTGACCGTAGACGTGGACGGCCGGACGCCGGAGGAGATTGCGGGAGAGATTTTGGAAAAGTTACATATAGACCGGTGAGGCAGCCGCAGTTTGCGGCGCCGCGCCGGACGTTTCGGTGGAAGGAGAAGACGTTTATGAAGCTTTTGGTGATTAACGGCCCGAACCTGAATTTTCTGGGGATTCGGGAAAAGGGAATTTACGGGACGGAGGATTATGAATATCTGACGGAGCTTTTGCGGAATAAGGCGAAGGCAGAGGGGCACGAGCTGGAGATCTTCCAGAGCAATTACGAGGGCGCCGTCATTGACAAAATCCAGGAGGCCTATCACACGAAGGTGGAGGGAATCATCATCAATCCGGGGGCCTTTACCCATTACAGCTACGCCGTGAGGGACGCTTTGGCGTCGGTGGAGATTCCCAAGATCGAGGTTCACATCTCCAATGTCCACAAGCGAGAGGAGTTCCGTCATACCTCTGTAACCGCGCCGGCCTGTACGGGACAGGTGGTAGGTTTAGGGTTAAAAGGTTATCTGCTTGCGATGGACTATCTGACGGGGCGGGTATAGAAGCGGAGCGCTTCCCGGCCAGAATTCCCGGCCGGAAGGAAAGATTCGTTTCGCGTTGATATTTTTGTAAAAAGTGGTTGAAAGAACTACGGTTTTAGTATAGAATGAAATGGATTAAACACCGCAAAGCATAGTCAGTATTTGAAGGAGGAGCTACATTTATGATATCAGCAGGTGATTTTAGGAACGGTGTGACACTGGAGATCGACGGGAACGTATATCAGGTTCTGGAATTCCAGCATGTGAAGCCCGGCAAAGGCGCAGCGTTCGTCCGCACGAAGATTAAGAACGTCATCAGCGGCGGCGTGGTTGAGAAGACCTTCCGTCCGACTGAGAAGTTTCCGGCAGCCAGGATCGACAGGGTGGACATGCAGTACCTGTATCAGGACGGCGATTTATACAATTTCATGGATACGAACACCTATGAGCAGATTGCCTTAAGCAGCGACCTGATCGGCGACGCGCTGAAGTTCGTGAAGGAGAATGAGATGTGCAAGGTCTGCTCCTATAACGGCAATGTATTCTCCGTGGAGCCGCCGCTGTTTGTGGAACTGGAGATTACGGATACGGAGCCGGGATTCAAGGGCGATACCGCTACCGGCGCGTCCAAGCCGGCTGTCGTGGAGACCGGCGCGACTGTTTTCGTGCCGCTGTTCGTCAGCACGGGAGACCGGATTAAGATCGATACCCGCACCGGCGAGTATCTGTCCAGAGCGTAAGCGGATTCAGAGATACCGAGCGAGTGAAGAGAGCGCCCCTCCGGCTTTGTCGGCCGGAGGGTTTTTAAATGGTTGCTTTTCCGGTTATTTTCCTGTATAATAAAAGGCCAATCATGAAGACATATGCTTAATAGAAGGAGAGTTTGGCGGTGAAAAAGATACTTGATCTGATAGCGGAACAGATGCGGGCGGCGTTTGAAGACTGCGGGTACGCGGCGGACTATGGGAAGGTAACCCTTTCCAACCGGCCGGATCTGTGCGAATACCAGTGCAACGGCGCCATGGCCGCGGCAAAGGCGTACCATAAGAAACCGATCGATATCGCAAACGACGTGGCGGCGGCGTTAAAAAACCGCGCTGCGGGCAATACCATGGCCGCTTCCGTCGAGGCGGTGATGCCGGGCTTCATCAATCTGAAGCTGAGCGGTGAGTATCTGGCGGCCTATCTGGACGGTATGCGTAGCGAGGATAAGCTGGGCGTGGAGGAATGCGGCGGTGGCGCGACGGTCATCGTGGACTACGGCGGCGCGAATGTGGCCAAGCCCCTTCACGTAGGACATCTGCGCACGGCGATCATCGGCGAGTGCATCAAGCGGATGGGCAATTATCTGGGATACCGCATGGTCGGCGACGTGCATCTGGGCGACTGGGGTCTGCAGATGGGCCTGATCATTGAGGAGCTGCGGGATCGGAAGCCGGAGCTGCCGTATTTCCACTACGAAGATAAGCGGTCTGCAGACGGAACCTGCGCCGAAGATTTTCCGGAAGACGATTCGGAGGAGGCCCCGTTTACGATCAGCGAGCTGGAGGAGATCTATCCGGCAGCCAGCGCCAAAGCCAAGGAGGACGAGAGCTTTAAGGCCAGGGCGCAGGAGGCCACGTTCCGGCTCCAGAACGGCTACCCGCCGTACCGGGCGATCTGGCGTCATATCATGAACGTGTCGCTGGCGGACCTAAAGAAGAATTACGGCAGTCTGAACGTGACCTTTGACCTGTGGAAGGGCGAGAGCGACGCCCAGCCGTATATTCCCGGGCTGATTGAGGATCTCACGAAGCGGGGCCTGGCTTATGAGAGCGAGGGCGCGCTGGTGGTGGACATTGCCCGGCCGGATGACCCGAAGGAGCTTCCGCCCTGCATCATCCGCAAGTCTGACGGGGCGGCGCTTTACGCCACCTCGGATCTGGGCACGATCCTTGAGAGGGAGCGGGATTACGCGCCGTCAGAATACATTTACATCACGGACAAGCGGCAGGAGCTGCATTTTATCCAGGTGTTCCGCGTCGCGAAGAAGGCGGGCTATGTGAAGCCGGAGACGAAGATGACGCACATGATGTGCGGAACCATGAACGGAAAGGACGGAAAGCCCTTCAAAACCAGGGCGGGCGGCGTCATGCGGCTGGAGAACCTGATCCGTGAAATCGACGAGGCGGTCTATGACCGGATCATGGAGAACCGGACCATGGATGAGGAGGAGGCCGGGGAGGCTTCGCGGATCATCGGTCTGGCCGCGTTAAAATACGGCGATCTGTCCAACCAGGTGTCGAAGGATTATGTGTTTGACGTCGATCGGTTTACTTCGTTTGAGGGAAATACAGGGCCGTATATTCTGTATACGATCGTGCGGATCAAGTCGATTTTGTCAAAATACGAACAAAGCGTCGCTGGTGCTTCGCTTGCAATGAAATACGAACAAGGGCAGGCGGCCTGCGGAAGCGAAGCGGGCGGAAAGATGCGTCCCGCGCAGTCCGCGGAGGAGAAGGCGCTGATGCTGAAGCTCTCCGCGTACAACGATGTGGTAGAGACCGCGTTTGCGGAGAAGGCCCCCCACAGGCTGTGCCAGTTCATCTATGAGCTGTCAGACGCTTTCGGCAGCTTTTACAATACGACGATGATCTTGAAGGAAGAGGACGAGGAGAAGAAGGCCGGCTATATCCGGCTGATCCGCCTGGTGAAGGACGTGCTGGAGAGCTGCATCGACCTTTTGGGCTTTGAGGCGCCGGAGCGGATGTAAGCGGTGCGGTGCACGCCGGAGAAGAGCGTGAGCGGAGCGGATGCGCGGCAGGGGTGTGAGCGGTACGGCCCGCAGGGGCGGTTTGTAAATACAGTGGAGGTATCATGCGAGTCGAGAGCATGCAGACCCGGACCTTCTGGAAAGGCGAGACCGGAGTGGAAGGCGTCGTGGAGGATCTGGGTTTTCAGTATCATGTACGGCTTGAAGTCAAGGGCAGCGAAATTTACAGCTGCTCTTGTTCGTGTGGCCGCGGCCGCGTTTACACCCGTCCCTGCGTCCATGAAAAGGCTCTTCTGAATTACTATTTAGACCGCGCGGATGAGAATCCGGAGCGGCCGGTTTCCACCTCTCCGCAGGTGCGCAGCATGATCCGGGAATACACGAACCGCGAGGTGGCGCGCATTGCCGGGACACAGAGGGAGCAGCCTGTGGAGCTGACGCCGAAGCTGCTGATCCGGCGTCAGGATATCCGTGTGGAATTCCGCGTGGGCCGCGGCCGCGGATATGTGGTAAAGGATCTGGTGGAGTTTGCCGCCGCTGTGGAAAAGAACGCCTTCGTGGAGTACGGCAAGGGGCTGGCGTTTTACCATGGCCGCGAGGCGTTTGCGGAGGATTCCCGCGGTCTTTTAGAGCTGGTGCTGGAGCTTGCGGACTCCTATAAGGAACATTATCTGGAATTTAAAAAGAGTTTATATACGACAGTACCTCCGATCCGGGAGCTGAATCTGAGCAGGGTCAGACGCGACCGCTTCTTTGAGCTTTTGGAGGGCCGGGAGCTCGAGGTGGAGGATGGTCAGGAGGGCAGGCGGAAGATCCTGGTGTGCCGGGGGAATCCGGAGCTCTCCGTCTGCGTGCGCAGGACGGGCGCCCGCGGTCTCCGCATTGTTCTCGACCGCAATATCGTTACGTTTGGCGGCGAGAAATATCTTTATATCCTGAAGGGAAGCCGGCTGTTTGTCTGCGACGAGAAATTCAGCCGGGAGATGGAAGTGTTTTTCGGGCAGATGACCCAGGGCTACGGCGCGCCCTACGAGGTGACCGTCAATGAGAAGGATGTGCCTCTGTTTTATGAGCGCGTCCTGCGCAGGCTGGACGAGTTCGGAATCCTGAAAAAAGAGGGCGTAGAGCTGGAAATGTATCGCCCGGCGGCGCTGAAGGCCAGTTTTACGCTGGAAAGTCCGCAGCCCAACCTGCTGATTCTGCGGCCGCGGCTCAGCTACGGTTCCTATTCGTTCCACCCGATGGAGGACGAGCACGTGCCCTCCACGATCGTCCGCGACGTGCCGGGAGAATTCCGCGTCAGCCAGGTACTGACGGATTATTTTCACTACCGTGATCCGGAAACCAATGATCTGGTAATCAAAGACGATGAAGCGGCCATGTTCCGGTTTCTGTCGGAGGGACTTGCGCAGCTGGAACAGCTCGGCGAGGTGCTTTTGGCGGATACTATGAACAGCCTGAAAATCCTGCCCCCGCGGGAGGTGTCGGTCGGGATTCAGGCGTCCGAGGGCTGGCTGACTCTGCGCGTGGACGCGGGTGATTTAAACGGCGGGCAGCTGGAACAGATTCTTAAGGCTTATCGGGAAAAACGGCCTTATTACCGCCTGAAAAGCGGAGAATTTTTGAAACTGGACGATAACGGGCTTCTGACGGTGTCTAAAATGGTAGATTATATCGACGGGCAGTCCGGCCAGGGCAAAACGGCGCCGGGGGATGTTTTCCGGGTGCCGCGCTACCGCGCGCTCTATCTGGACAGCCTGTACCGGGAGCGGCACGATATCCGCCTGGAGAGGGATTCGCATTTTAAGGCGATCGTGCGCGGCATGAAGTCGGTGGAGGACAGCGATTTTGACGTGCCAAAAGCTTTTGCAAAGGTGCTCCGCGGGTATCAGAAGGTGGGGTTCCGCTGGCTTAGAACTTTGGATTTCTTTGGGTTTGGGGGCATCCTGGCCGACGATATGGGGCTTGGGAAAACGGTGCAGGTCATCAGCGTGATTTACGATGAGGTGCAGAAAAAACGATGCACGTCTCTGATCGTGTGCCCCGCGTCGCTGGTTTACAACTGGGAGTGCGAGTTTATGAAATTCTCCCCGTCCCTGCGGGTGGTTCCCATCACCGGAAGCGCCGCGGAGAGGGAGGAGAAGCTGCAAAATGCGGCCGATTCTGATGTAGTGATTACCTCGTATGATCTTTTGAAGAGGGATCTGACCTTCTATGAGGGGCTTTCCTTCCGGTTCCAGGTCGTCGATGAGGCGCAGTATATAAAGAATCCCTCCACGCAGAGCGCCAGGGCGGTCAAGGCGATCCGCGCGCAGACCCGCTATGCCCTGACGGGGACGCCGGTCGAGAACCGGCTGAGCGAGCTGTGGAGCATCTTCGATTTCCTGATGCCGGGATTTCTCTATTCTTACCAGCGGTTTAAGGAGCGGTTTGAGTCGCCGATCGTCCGGGACGGGGACGCGGACGCGGTGGAGATGCTGCGCCGGATGACGGGGCCGTTTCTTTTGCGGCGTCTGAAGAGGGACGTCTTAAAGGAGCTCCCGGAGAAGCTGGAGACCGTGGTCTACTCGCAGATGGAAGGAGAGCAAAAGGAGCTCTATGCGGCCCGCGCCCTGCAGCTTAAGGAGACGCTGGAGGGGCAGCGGGAGGAAAACAGGATACAGATTCTGGCGGCCCTGACCAGGCTCCGCCAGGTCTGCTGCGATCCCCGGCTGATCTATGAGGATTATAAGGGCGGCTCCGCCAAACTGGAGACCTGTATGGAGTTAATTCGTTCCGGCGTGGAATCCGGTTACCGCATCCTTTTGTTTTCTCAGTTCACATCCATGCTTGAGCTGATCCGCGGGAGGGTGGAAGAAGCCGGGATCGCGAGTCTAATGCTGGTGGGCGAAACCTCGAAGGAGGAGAGGCAGCGGCGGGTGAACGCGTTCCAGCGGGGCGAGGCGCCGCTTTTCCTGATTTCTCTGAAGGCGGGCGGTACGGGTCTGAACCTGACGAAGGCGGATATGGTCATTCACTATGACCCGTGGTGGAATGTGGCGGCGCAGAACCAGGCCGCAGACCGCGCCCACCGCATCGGCCAGGAGAAGACGGTCACGGTGATTCAGCTGATTACGCGCGGAACCATTGAGGAAAACATTTTGAAGCTCCAGCAGGCAAAGGCGTCGCTGGCCGACCAGGTGGTGACGGATGAGAATGTGTCGCTGGGAAGCTTAAGCTATGAGGAGATCGTGAAGCTGTTGGAATAGGCTGCCTGTGCGCGAATGGCTGTAGATTGCGCGCGAATGATTGACAAGGCGTATATTTTTCCGTATAATAGTAACATCTTTATTTCAAGAAAGGCGTATGTTTAAGAAAGGCTAGGTGGTTTTTCCCATGGAAGGGGACAGTTGGATATCCCTAATCCTGATTGTAGTGTTGCTTATTATGGGCGCGTATTTCGCTTCCAGCGAAATCGCCCTCAGTTCAGTCAATAAAGTTCGTATCCGTCTTTTGGCGGACAAGGGCGACCGGGGGGCGAAGAATGTCCAGTATATTCTGGATCATTTCGACAATGCCCTGTCCACCATCCTTATCGGCAATAATCTCTCGCATATCCTTTCATCCTCCATCGCTACAGTCTGGGCGACCCGGATGTGGGGCACCAACGCCGTAGCGGCCGTAACGCTGGTACTTACGGTTATTGTGTTCTTTTTCGCGGAGCTGCTTCCCAAAAGTATTGCGAAAAAATATTCGGAACATTTTTCACAGTCGATTGCAGGGTCTTTGATCCTGTTTATGCGTGTATGCACGCCGTTTTCCTTCCTGCTGACGGCCATCGGCAATCTGGCCGCGGGCCTGATCGGCGGCAGCAGCGCCGTGACCGAGGATGAATTCTACGATATGGTAGAAAATATCGCGGAGGAGGGCGGCCTGGAGACCGAGAAGGGCGAGCTGGTTCAGTCCGCGCTCAGTTTCGGGGATCATATGGTGGATGATATCCTGACGGTCCGGGTGGACGTGGAGGCCATCGACGACAGCGACAGCGTGGATGAAATTCTGGAGCATATCCGCGCGGTACGCCATTCGCGGATGCCTGTTTATCATGATTCCATCGATAATGTGGTGGGCGTGCTGTCCTGCCGCAAATTTGTGAAGGCATATCTGAAGGAAGGCAGCCAGGTGGATATCCACCGCGTCATGGATCCGCCGTTCTTCGTCCATGGAAGTACGGAGATTGCGGACCTTCTGCCGGCCATGAACCGCCGCAAGGCCAGTATGGCTATTGTCACCGACGATTACGGCGGCATGGAGGGAGTGGTCACGGTGGAGGACATGCTCGAAGAGCTGGTAGGCGATATCTGGGATGAGGACGACGAGGTGGTGGAGAGCTTCGTGCAGATTGACGACCATACCTGGGATGTGGATGCGTCCATGAGCATTGACGACTGCTTTGACCGTATGGGCTACGACGACTACGACGAGGACGAGGTAGCGCACAAGAACATGGTCAGCCTCGCCTACGCCGCTTTTGACAATATTCCGAGACAGGGAGACAGTTTTACATTTCGGGATCTCCATATCACGATTCAGAAGATGGAGAAGAGGCGCATCCGCGTCCTGCGGATTGTAAGGGAGGAGGCGAAGGCGGAATGCTGACGGTGATTCTTTACAGCTTCTCGATTGTGGTTCTTCTGGCCTTCTCCGCGTTCTTTTCCGGATCGGAGATCGCTTATTCCGCGCTGAACCGGACCCGGCTGGAGGCCAGCCATGGCCCGGCTGTGAAGCAGGCGCTTTTTATCTGCGACAGGTTCGATCGGGCGCTTTCCTCGATTCTGATCGGCAATAACCTGGTCAATATTTCCGCGTCCAGCGTGATGACGCTTCTCGCGCTTCTGATCGCGGGGGCGGACGCGTCCGCCGCGAGACAGGATCTCTTCACCTCTGCCGCGTCGCTTCTTCTGACCGTGCTGGTGCTGATCTTCGGCGAGACGATGCCAAAGATCATTGCGAGAAGGAATCCGCAGCCGTTTGCGCTTAGGGTGGCGGCTCCGCTGCGTTTTCTGATGACGGTTCTGACGCCGGTGACCTGGGCGATCTGCGGCGCGGTGAATCTGATTACCGCACCGTTAAAGGGCGAGACGCTGGATGAGGATGAGGAGGCCGAGGCGGCCGAGGAGGAGCTGATCGATCTGATTGAGACCTCCGAGGACGAGGGCATCATCGACGAGGATCAGTCGGAACTTCTGCAGAACGCGCTTGATTTTGCCGAGATATCCGCGCAGGAGGTCATGACGCCGCGGGTGGATATGACGGCGCTGGAGATTGACGACGATCCGCAGGATGTGAGACGGCAGATCGAGGAGAGTACGTTTTCCCGCCTTCCGGTCTACGACGAGCGGAGAGAGCGGATTCTGGGCGTGCTTTATCTGAACCATTATTACAGGGCCCTGCTGGATCAGCCGGAGCCGGATCTTAGGGGCCTTCTGATCGAGCCGTGCTTCGTTTACAAGACGACGAAGCTGCCGGCGATCCTGGCGATGATGAAGCAGCGCAAGACACATATCGCCATTGTCACCGACGAATACGGGAGCACGATCGGCATGGTGACCATGGAGGATGTGCTGGAGCAGATCGTCGGGGATATCTGGGATGAAACCGACGAGATTGTGGACGAAGTCGTGGAGCGCGGCGAGCATGAATATGAGATCGACGGCGATTTGTCGATCGGCGAGTTCTGCGAACTGATGGAATGGGACGAGGAGAAATTCGAGACAGACTCCGTCACGGTCGGCGGATGGACCCTGGAGCAGTTCGGGAATTTCCCCAAAGTGGGGGACAGTTTCGATTATGAAAATATTACGGTGGCGGTTCTGGAAATGGACAACCTGCGCGTCGGAAAGCTGCTGATTACGGTTCATCCGGTTTCGGAGGATTGATTTGGGGGCAGACCAGCGCGCGTCGGGAGCCGATACAGCAGATGATCAGCAGATCAGCGCGCGGGAGCTGTCTCAAGGAAATACAGCAGATAGCAGATGGCCAGCAGATCCGCGCTGCCGCCCGGCGACAGATTCAGGGAGATGAATTCCTGGTCAAGGTTTTCAAGCGTCAGCCGGTCCGGATAAGGGTCTGCGACCAGCAGCTCCTTCACCTCCTGAACGATTCTCTGCTGGGTATCGATGCTGCTGCGGGCGATGATGTTCGTATCCGTGGAGGCGCACATCAGGGCCAGCAGGGCCGCGCAGCCGGCGTCGTTGGGCGCAAGCCCCATGGAGATGCCGCCCATGAGCGTGGGAAGCCCTGCCTCGCGCACGGCGGGAAAGCCGGATTCCGCCTGTCCGCGGATGCCGGTGATGCCGTGCTGCAGATAGAGCCGCTGGCCGACGGTTACGGCTTTATCCGGCGTCAGTCCGGCAAAATCAGAGGCGATCAAACCGCGGGTCATGGCGGCGCATTCGGAGAGGATTGCGTCGGTGGCCGGATATGTTTTCGGGGACGGAGAGTCTTCTGACGGATGGTTTCCTGCCGGGCTGCCTTTTGTCAGGTTATTTTCTGTTCCGTTCTCTGCCGGGCTGTCAGCGCCGGGTTGGGCTTCTGTCATGAAGTCCGGGTTCGCGTGAATCCGCGCGGCTGTGAGGCGTCCAAGGGCCGCGCAGACGGTTCCCATGGAGAAAATAGCCCCCTTGTGCGTATTGACTCCGCCGGTGGCGGCGAACATCTCTTTTTCCGCCTGAATTCCGGCCGGGCGCACCCGCCTGAATGTCTCGGGCGCGGGAAGCTGCGAGCTTTCCCGGCCGATGCGCACGCACGCCTCGAAGTACGGCTGCAGAGCAAGGGCGCTGGCCACAAAGGTATAGATATCCATATCGCGGTGGCTGCCGCTGCCTGCCTGGTCCACGAGACCTGGCTTGGGGGTGGTGCAGACTTCCCAGAGAAGTGCGCGGACGGCCAGCCGGGAGAGATGTCCGGGGCTGCCGCAGGGCGGCGTCTCCGTCAGAAGGTGCGGCTGTGCCATCTGTTCTGCTGTTTCTTTGATGATTCGATCTGCTTCCTGCTTTGTGTATGCCATAATGATTATCCTGACTGCAGATTATTTTTCTGTTCCGGACTTCGGGTATGTCAGCCGCCTTCCGGGTTTTGTTGAAATTTTAGAAGAAATCGGTATCTGCTTTTTCATTGTACCTCAAAAGACCGCCGATTGTAAACCGTTGACGCTTAAATTGCATCAAAAGACCAGCGCTTGTAAACCGTTGACGTTCAAATATACGGATAGTGACGTTCAAATATACGGATAGAAACCATTCAATGAATGATTCGGGAAAGGAGTATCGCGATGGATGTCCATATGGGAGAGAACCGTGAAAATATGCCGGCTGGATATCGGAATTACTGTATTGGGATTCTTTCGGACACCCATGGACTTCTGCGGCCGGAGGTGACGGAGACGCTTAAGGGCTGCGGCGCCATTCTCCATGGCGGCGACATTAACTGCCAGGAGATCCTGGATCAGCTGGGTCAGATCGCCCCGGTTTACGTGGTGCGTGGGAATAACGACAAGGAGTGGGCGGAGCGGTTTCCGCAGACGCTGACGGTCACGCTTGGCGGACTGACATTTTTCATGATCCATAACCGGAAACTGATTGCGCAGGAGGATCTGGGCGCCGCGGACGTGGTGATTTACGGGCATTCCCACCGGTATGAGGAACAGCGCGAGGCTGGCCGGCTGTGGCTGAATCCCGGCAGCTGCGGGCCGAGAAGATTTGCCCAGCCGATCACCATGGCCCTGCTGGAGATCGGGGAGGACGGAAGCTGTCAGGTGGAACGGATCGATCTGTCCCATAAGGGCGGAATTCTGAAGCGATATGTGACGACGCGCAGAAGCGCGGCAGGCGGTATCTGGACGGCGGCCGGGGACGCGCCGACGGACGGGCAGAATCCGGAAGGAACTGACCGCTTTCGGAGCGAGCCGTCTTCCGGCGCATCGGAGGACGCCGCGATGAAGATTCCCGCGAATATTCAGGATCTGATTCCTTTGGTCATAAAGGACATGAAGCGCGGCCGTCCGGTCGCGGAGATCGCGCGGCGGACCGGTTTAAGTTATGAACTGACGGAACAGATCTGCCGCCTCTATGTGACGCATCCGGGCGTGGATCTGGACGGAATCCTGCGGCGGATGGGGCTTTGATTACGTCAGTATGCAAAAAACGCACCAGTGCCGCTCTGGACGTATTCGGGCCGCGCATAAAAATCAGTTGGCAGAAAAAACTGGTTATGGTACTATAATGATATTGATAAACGCGAACATGCGGTAAGGAGGTATGTTACATGAGCGCGAAGGTTTATTTTTCCAGGACAATCACTCCGGAGAAGGTACTTGAGATGTACCGGCTTCTGGGCAAAGAGCTTCCAGGCAAGGTGGCTGTCAAGGTGCATTCCGGGGAGAAGGGAAATCAGAATTTCCTGCGGCCTGATTTCTGGAAGCCGGTGGTGGAGGCCGTAGGCGGCACCGTCGTGGAGTGCAACACGGCTTACGAGGGTTCCCGCGACACCACGAAGCGCCATTTAAAGACGCTTAAGGAACATGGCTGGAACGACTACTTTGACGTGGATCTGATGGATGCCGAAGGGCCGGACATGGTGCTCGATATCCCGGACGGCAGGCGGATCCGGAAAAACTATGTCGGGAAGGATTTGGCGAACTATGATTCCATGCTGGTGCTGTCCCATTTTAAGGGACATCCCATGGGCGGTTTCGGCGGAGCTTTAAAGCAGCTCTCCATCGGCGTGGCTTCCTCCTATGGCAAAGCGTGGATCCACGGCGCGGGCGATCCGGATCAGATCTGGTCGTCCGATCACGACTCGTTTTTGGAGTCCATGGCGGACGCCGCGTCCAGCGTGGTGAAATATTTCGGCGACAACATGGCCTACGTGAATGTGATGAAGAATCTGTCCGTGGACTGCGACTGCTGTGAGGTGGCCGAGGATCCCTGCATGAAGGACATCGGAATTCTGGTAAGTCTCGATCCGGTGGCCATCGATCAGGCCTGTCTGGATCTGGTTTACGCGGCGAAGGACGATCCCGGCCAGGGACACCTTCTGGAGCGCATCGAAAGCCGTCACGGCGTCCATACGATCGAGGCCGCCGCGGCGCTTGGGATTGGCAGCAGGGAGTATGAGCTGATCGAAGTGGAATAAACAGACGTTGTGCAGCAGGCCCTGCCGGTTCCGTCCGGCAGGGCTGAACCAGTCATGCGGAGACGCGGCGGGAGCGGTTGGTTATGCGGCGCGACAGAACCAGTCATGCGGGGGCGCGGCTAAGGAAGCGGCGCGGCAGAGGAGAATACCGATTATGTACAAAATCCTGATTATCGAGGATGATCGCGGCATTGCCGAGGCGATCGCCCGGCAGGCGGCGCGGTGGGGGCTGGAGGCGAGATGCGCCGAAGACTTTGCGGGTGTGATGGCGGAGTTCGCGGAATATGATCCGCAGCTGGTGCTTCTGGATATCGCCCTGCCGTTTTATAACGGATATTACTGGTGCGAGAGGATCCGCGCCGTCTCGAAAGTGCCGATCATTTTCATTTCTTCGGCGTCGGACAATATGAATATCGTCATGGCTATGAACATGGGCGGGGACGATTTCATCGCCAAGCCGTTCGACCAGGCGGTGCTGATGGCGAAGATTCAGGCGCTGCTTCGCCGGACCTACGATTTCGGCGGCAGCGCGCCGATCCTGGAGCACCGGGGAGCGGTGTTAAACACCGGGGATCAGGCGCTGTACTATCGGGATCAGAAGGTGGAGCTGTCCAAAAATGAGTACCGGATTCTGCTGTCCCTGATGGAGTCCAAAGGGCAGGTGGTCAGCCGCGAGAAGCTGATGGAGCGGTTGTGGCAGACAGACAGCTATGTGGACGAGAACACCTTGACGGTCAATGTGAACCGGCTCCGGAAGAAGCTGGACGCGGCGGGGCTTACAGACTTTGTCACGACGAAATTCGGCGTGGGGTATCTTGTGGGGTGATGCCGCGTGAAAATCGAATGTGGGGGGCAGGGCAATGGATAGTAAGAACAAGACGGAATCTATCGGCTTTTATCTGCGGTATTTGCGATACCATTTCCGTGGTATCCTTCTTTATGTGGTTTTCTGCGTGATTTTCGCGGTCGTTTTCGCCCTCTATCATCTGCCGCTCGGAGCGGTGCTCTATCCGGCGCTGCTCTGCGGGCTGCTGGGACTTGCGTCCTTCTGGTGCGACAGCCGCCGTATTTATCGCAGGCATCTGCAGCTGGAGCGGCTGCAGTCGTCGCTTGAGACCCTTATGGAAGCGATTCCGACGCAGGAGGCGTCCGGCTGGCAGCCGGTTCGGCAGGCGGACAGCGCTTGGGGACCCTTCCCTGCTGCGGATAATCAGGCGGAGGCCGATTATCAGCGGCTTTGCGGCCTGCTGGCCGCGGAAGTGGCAGAGCAGACGGCGCTTCTGAATCAGCGTTATGACGACATGATCGATTACTATACCGTCTGGGTTCACCAGATCAAGACGCCGATCGCGTCCATCCGGCTGAACATGCAGAACGAGGACAGCGATTTCGCCCGCCTGGTCGGCGAGGATCTTCAGCGCATCGAGCAGTATGTAGAAATGGTCATGGCGTTTCTGCGGCTGGATTCCGATTCCACCGATTATGTGTTCCGGTCCTGTGATTTGGACGGAGTTCTTCGTCAGGCCGTCCGCAAATTCGCTCCCCAGTTCATCCGCCGTAACCTGCGGCTTAATTACACGCCGACGGATATTTCGGTTGTCACCGATGAGAAATGGCTCTGCTTTGTCATTGAGCAAATTCTCTCCAATTCCCTCAAATACACGAGAACAGGCGGAATCGATATCTTTCTGAAGGCCCCGAAGCTTCTCTGCATCCGCGACACCGGCATCGGGATTGCACCGGAGGACCTGCCGAGGATTTTTGAAAAAGGTTACACAGGTTATAACGGGCGTGCCGACAAAAAAGCCAGCGGCCTGGGACTTTATCTTTGCCGCCGCGTCTGCGAGAATCTGGGACATTCTATTTTTGCGGAGTCGGCGCCCGGAGAAGGAACCACGATTTTTATCGATCTGGAACAGAAGGCCATCCGACCGGAGTGAGACCGGTCATTTCTTACGGAAATGTAAGTTCTGTCCGGCAAACTGTAAGCCGATTCCATGGAGATTCCTTTCCGTAAATCCTATAATGTGTATCGTACAGCCCGGCTGCGCGTCTTCCGCCGCCTTTTGGGCCGCGCGGGCAGCCAATTCCCCTTTTCCGTACCGGCCTGCCGCACTCAGAACGGCGGACCAGCCGGAAGGCGTGCCTGCCGGGCTGTTAAGTCCACATGACAGGAGGAATCATTTTCAATGACAATCTTACAGGTAACGAATCTGAAGAAAATCTATACGCCCCGCTTCGGCGGCTCCAAGGTGGAAGCCCTGAAAAACGTCAGCTTCTCCGTGGAGCAGGGAGAATACGTGGCCGTCATGGGCGAGTCCGGCTCCGGAAAGACTACGCTTCTTAATATTCTGGCGGCCCTGGTCCGGCCCACAGCCGGCATGGTGGTTTTGGACGGTCAGGATCTGGCGAAGCTTAAGGAGTCCCAGGTGGCGACCTTCCGACGGGACAATCTGGGCTTTGTCTTCCAGGAATTCAATCTTCTGGATACTTTTTCCATCGAGGACAATATCTATCTGCCGCTGGTACTCGCCGGAAGGTCCCACGAGGAGATGGAGGCCCGCTTAAGACCTATTGCCGCCCAGCTTGGCATCACCGAACTTCTGAAAAAATATCCTTATGAGGTGTCCGGAGGCCAGAAGCAGCGCGCCGCGGTCGCCAGGGCGCTGATTCCCGGGCCGAAGCTGATCCTGGCCGACGAGCCGACCGGGGCTCTGGATTCGCGGTCCACCGACGAGCTTCTGTCCCTGTTCGGGCAGATCAACGCCTCCGGTCAGACCATCGTCATGGTCACCCATTCGGTCAAGGCCGCCAGCCACGCGGGGAGAGTGCTGTTCATCAAGGACGGCGAGGTGTTTCACCAGATCTACCGGGGAGGCGCCACCGAGAGTCAGATGTACGAGAAGATCTCCGATACGCTGATCATGCTGCAGACGGGCGGTGATCGCCGATGAAGCTTCATTTGTACCGAAGGCTGGCCGCCGAGGGCATCCGCAAGAACCGCAGGCTCTATGCACCCTACATGATGGCCGGCAGCGTCATGGTGATGATCCACTATCTGCTGCATTTCCTGGAGAGCTCGCCCATTATCAATGAAGTGCGGGGCGGAGATTTCACGCAGCTGTTCATGGGGCTTGGCGGCGTCGTGATCCGCTTCTTTGCGCTTTTGTTTCTTTTCTATACCAATTCCTTCCTGATCCGCCAGCGGAGCAGGGAGTTCGGCCTTTACAACGTGCTCGGCATGGATAAGAGGAACCTGACCCGCATCATGATCTGGGAAAGTGTGTTTTCCACGGCTATTTCCATAGGAAGCGGACTGCTTCTGGGCATCCTTTTCTCAAAACTGGCGGAGATCGGCTTTTTCTATATCCTGAAACTGGACGCCGGCTACGCGATGAGCGTAAGCGTCCGGTCCCTGGCGCTGACATTGCGGTTTTTCCTGGAGATCTATCTGTTCCTGCTGATCTGCACCGTATGGCGGGTCTGGCGGCTGAATCCGCTGGAGCTTCTGCAGAGCAGCCAGGTGGGTGAGAAGCCGCCGAAGGCGCAGCGCCTGACGGCCCTGTTCGGACTTCTGCTTCTGGGAAGCGCTTACTATCTGGCGGTCACGATCAAGGAACCGCTGCAGGCGATCCTGGTTTTCGTGGCGGCGGTGCTTATGGTGATCGCGGCAACCTATATCCTGTTTATCGCCGGCTCGGTTACATTTTGCAGGATGCTGCAGAAGAACAAGCGGTACTATTATAAGCCGAACCATTTCGTATCGGTGTCGTCCATGGTCTATCGGATGAAGCGGAATGGGGCCGGCCTGGCTTCCATCTGCATCTTAAGCACCATGATCCTGGTCATGCTGTCCTGCACGGTGGCCCTCTATGTGGGAGATGAGACGTCGATACAGAAACGGTTTCCGCGGCATATCAATATGGAGGTGCGGCTGAACGGGAGCGAGGGACTTAAGCGGGAGCTTACGGATCAGCTGGAGGACGCGATGACCCTCGGGGCCGGCTCTTCTGCGGGGATGGAGGCTGCAGCGGCGGAGATGCCCGGTGCGGTTCCGGCCCGGCAGAACATCAGGACCTACCGCAAGGTGGCCGCATACGGCCTCCCCTTAGACGGCGGATATTCGATCGATATGGACCGATGGGTCATGGGCGCCGCGGATCCGACAGGCCGGGTGATCCAGTTCTTTTCGCTGGAGGATTTCAACGAGCTGATGGGAACGGACGCGGACCTGGCAGACGACGAGTGCCTGATCTACTGCTATGGAGAGAAATACGGCCGGGATACATTTTCGATCACGGAGGGCGGAAGCTGGCGCGTAAAAGCCGAGATGGACGATTTCTTTGAGAGCGGGTTTCGATCGGAGATAAGCGCCATGTCCCTGATGGACGTGGTTGTAAAGGATCTGGACGCCGCAGCCGGCGCTTTCTGCGATCTGACGTGCCAAAATGGTCAGACATGGGCTTATCCGGAATGGATCTGTGAATACGACATCGAGGGCGGAGACGACGAGGAGACAGCCAGGACCGAGGCGGCGAGGGCCGGGGCTGCGATCGAGCAGATACGTCTGGCGACCGGCGCAAAGATCCGGGGTACGGACATAAGCATGCGCGTCGTGGAGCGGCGTTACAGCCTGATGATGGACGGCGGACTTTTGTTTCTGGGGCTGCTTTTAAGCATTGTGTTCGTCATCGCGTCGGTGCTGATCATTTACTATAAGCAGATTTCCGAGGGCTACGAGGACCAGGCGCGCTTTGGCATCATGCAGAGCGTGGGAATGACGAAGCGGGAAATCCGAAGGAGTATCAACTCCCAGATTCTGACGGTGTTCTTCCTTCCGCTTCTGTTTGCCGGGATTCATCTCATTTTCGCGTTCCCGCTGCTGTGGCAGCTTCTGCGGCTGTTCGGAAGCGTGAATCTGGCGCTCTTTGTGCGGATGGCCCAGCTGTGCTTTTTGGTGTACGGCGTGTGCTACGCGGCGGTATACAAACTGACGGCGGGGGCATATTACGGGATTGTGAGCGGGGCGAAGGAGTGAGACGGCCGGATTTTGCGCCTGAAATTGTGATTCTGGCTGCGATTTCGGATGACATCCCGGCAGTTCTGCTATATAATGGAAACAGATCACAGAAAAAAGGAGAAATCCGCCATGTACGAACTGATTTCGGTAACCGGCCGTTCTTTTTATATCCAGTGTCCCGCCCGCATCGGCGTCGTAAAGCTTTCGGATACCGACGTCTGTCTGATCGACAGCGGCAGCGACAAGGACGCAGGCCGCAAGGTGCGGCAGATTCTGGATAAAAATGGGTGGCATCTGACCGCCATTTACTGCACCCACTCCCACGCAGACCACATCGGCGGCTGTAAGTATCTCCAGGCGCAGACGGGCTGTAAGGTCTATGCGCCTGGAATTGAGCTGGACTTCACCAGACATCCGGTGCTGGAACCGTCGCTTCTGTACGGCGGATATCCGTTTCAGGAGCTGCGCAATAAGTTCCTGATGGCGCAGGGAAGCGACGCGGAGGAGCTTACGCCGGACGTGCTGCCGGGTTACGCTGCTGCGCAGGAGACGCCGCAGGCGGCGCCGGTTTGCGCCGGTTCGCGGAGCGGGCCGCAGGCGGCGGAGATCCGCTGCCTTGAGATCATTCCTCTGCCGGGCCACGCGTTCGAAATGGTGGGATTCCGCACGGCTGACGATGTGGTGTATCTGGCGGACTGCCTGTCCGGCCGCGGGACACTGGACAAGTATAAGATCGGCTATCTCTATGACATCGGGGCCTATCTTGAGACGCTGGAAATGGTGAAGACCATGAATGCCAGGATGTTTGTGCCCGCGCATGCGGAGGCGGCGGAGGACATCGCGCCGCTTGCGCAGTACAATATCGACCGGACGCTGGAGGTGGCGGAGAAGATTGTGGAGATCTGCGCTGAGCCGCTCTGCTTTGAGGCCGTCCTTAAAAGGCTTTTCGACGACTACGGTCTGACCATGAATTACCAGCAGTACGTGCTGGTGGGCAGTACGGTGCGGTCGTATCTGGCGTGGCTTAAGGATACCGGGCGCGTCGCGCCGCGGATCGAGGACAATCTGCTTCTGTGGGAGAGGGTTTCCTGAAACGATTTGCGCAGCGCCGGATTGGCGGGCCGGAGCCCTTGCGCGGCGGAGGTATTTCCATGCAGAAAGGGTGCCAGTGGCACGCTTTCTGTATTTCCATGCGAACAAAGCGCCAGTGACGCTTTGTCCGTATTTTATCTATATTACAGGCAGGAGATATCGGGGATGAAAACAATGACATACGATACGGAGATCAACGGGATCCAAAGCAGGGTATGGTTTGACGAGGAGAATATTTCCGGGCTCTTTCTCCCGCTGCTCCGAAGGCTTGCACAGCTGAGAGAGCAGAAGGGCGGGAGAGTTCTGGCGTTTTTGGCGGCCCCGCCGGGGGCGGGCAAAAGTACGCTGCTGAGCTTTTTAAAGGAGTTGTCGGAGAGGACTGAGGGGTGCGAACCGGTGATGGCGATCGGGATGGACGGATTCCATCGCTATCAGGATTATCTTCTGACGCATACCACGATCCGCGGCGGCGAGGAGATTCCCATGGTGAAGGTGAAGGGCGCGCCGGAGACCTTCGACCTGGAGCGTCTTGCCGAGCGGATCCGCCGCGTGGCGGCAGGGGAGGCGTGCGGTTGGCCGGAATATGACCGCCTGCTTCACAACCCGCGGGAGGACGCGATCCGCATCGATGGAGATCTCGTTTTGCTTGAGGGAAACTATCTGCTCCTGGACAGGCCCGGCTGGAAGGAGCTGAAGGCTTACGCTGACTACACCATCCGGCTGGAGGCGGACGAGGAGTTCCTGCGGCAGCGGCTCATTGCCCGCAGGATTCGGACAGGCGTGGACGCGGAGGAAGCGGCCCGCTTTGTGGATTACAGCGATATGGCAAATGTGCGGCTCTGCCTGCGGGAATCGGTGAAGGCAGATCAGGTATGGCGGGTGGACGAAAATGGATTCGCCGCCCTTGCGGAAGGAACGGTATGAAAGGAGCATGAAAATGGATAAGCGGTTTCGGGTCGGCATTGTGGGCGCGGGCGCGATCAGCGGCCGCTACATTGAGACGATTCAGAGGAAATTTCAGCAGATGGAGATTGTCTCGGTCTGCGCCGCCCATCCGGAAAGCGCCGGACGGAAGGCGCAGGAATACGGACTTACGGCCTGCTCTTTTCAGGAGATGCTGGCGGATCCGTCCATCGATATGGTTCTGAACCTGACGCCGGTGGGCGCGCATTACGAGATCATAAAGGCGGCGCTGCTGGCCGGAAAGCATGTCTATACGGAAAAGACCATGACGGATGATCCGCGGACGGCAAGGGAGCTTATGGCGCTGGCGAAGGAGAAGGGGCTGTACCTGGGCTGCGCGCCGGATACATTTCTGGGGGACAGCGTGCAGGCGGATCAGGCGTTTTTTGCCATTTACGGGACAAAGGGGATTCTCTATCTGACAGACCCGAACCAGTTCGGCGGCGACGTGATGCTTCTGCGCGAGACGGACGATTTCCGAAAGCCGCCGCGGCCGGAGAAGCTGGAGCCGGTGAATCCGTACTTGGAGGAAAGCCGGGGGCTCGGACGGTATACGATCATTTCAAACAATGCAACGAAAGGAGCTTATGTATGCAAGAATATCTGAAAACCATCGACGCTGTCATTGCGAACGGCCGTTACAAGGACACCTGGGAATCTCTCCAGCAATATCATGTTCCGCAGTGGTATGAGAAAGTCAAATTCGGTATTTTCATCCATTGGGGCGTCTATTCTGTGCCTGCCTTCGGCAGTGAATGGTATTCCCGCAACATGTACATTCAGGGAAGCCGGGAGTTTGAGCATCACGTCGCGACGTACGGCTCCCACCGGGAGTTCGGTTACAAGGATTTCATCCCCATGTTCCGGGCGGAAAATTTTGACGCAGAGGAATGGATCGGTCTGTTTAAACAGGCCGGGGCCCAGTACGTGGTTCCGGTGGCCGAGCATCACGACGGATTTCAGATGTATGACAGCGCCATTTCCGATTGGAACGCGGTTAAAATGGGACCGCGCCGCGACGTCCTGGGCGAGCTTCACGAGGCCTGCCGCGCGGCGGGACTTTATCCCTGCGCTTCCTCGCACCGTGTCGAGCACTGGTTTTTCATGGGGCACGGCAAAGAATTTGATTCCGATATCAGGGAGCCGCTCGTGCGCGGCGACTTTTATTGGCCCGCCATGAAAGAACCGGCGGATCATTTCGATCTGTATTCCGAACCGGCGCCCACGGAGGAGTTTTTGAATGACTGGCTTTGCCGCTGCTGCGAGCTGGTGGATCGCTACCGTCCGCGGATTATCTATTTTGACTGGTGGATTCAGCACAGCAGCGTGAAGCCGTATCTGCGGAAATTTGCCGCCTATTACTACAATCGCGCCGAGGAGTGGGGCGAGGAGGTCGTCATCAATTACAAGCATGACGCCTTCGCGTTCGGCGCCGCCGTCATCGACGTGGAGCGGGGGCAGTTTGCCGACGCCAGGCCATATGTCTGGCAGACGGACACCTCCGTGGCCAATAATTCGTGGTGCTATACGGTTGGAAATGAATACAAGACGCCGCATCAGATCGTCCGCGACCTGGTGGATATCGTCAGCAAGAACGGACGTCTCCTCCTGAATATCGGCCCGAAGGCAGACGGAACGATTCCCGATGAGGACCGCCGGATCCTGCTTGCGATCGGCGATTGGATGAAGACAAACGGCGAGGCGATCTACGGCTCCAAGCTCTGGAGGCTGTCCGCGGAAGGTCCAACGAAGATCAAGGAGGGGCAGTTCGCCGATTCTGAGGACAAGGGCTATACGTCGGAGGATATCCGTTTTACGGTGAACGGCGGATATCTCTATGCCGTCTGCCTGAACATGAAGGGGAAAGACACCGTCTGCATCCGTTCGCTGGCGGAAACGGACGCTTCCCAGGCGCCGAATTTTCACGGAATCATCCGGTCGGTGGAAGTGCTGGGCGTTGGAGGGACGCCAGCGTGGACGCGGGACGAAAGCGGCCTTACGGTAAGGACACAGCGGATCGAGAGCGATATGCCGGTCGTGTTTAAGATTCAGATCGACTGACGGGGCGGCTGCGAGAGAGGGCGGATTTTGATCGGCCTGCTTTTGCAGCCGCTATATTTATAATTTTAGTACTTGACAATACCAAGTAGTTGGTATAATATGTAACCAGAGAAAGAGAGGGACGCTATGAATGCGCAGTTCAAAAAAGGAGTCCTGGAGCTGATTGTCCTGGAATCGGTGAGGCAGAAGGATATGTACGGCTACGAGCTGGTGGAGGAGGTTTCCAAGGTTGTGGATGTGAACGAGGGAACGATTTACCCGCTCTTAAAGCGCCTGACCAACGAGCGGTATTTTGAGACGTACCTGCGGGAGTCCACCGAAGGTCCGCCGCGGAAGTATTATCATCTGACGGTGGCGGGGATTTTGTACCGGGATCAGCTGGAAGCGGAATGGACGGAATTTTCGGAGAGGGTCGGACATTTTCTGCAGGAACAGAAAACGCAGTGACGGCGCGGCGGCCGGGCAGACGGCCGGGAAGAACGCTTTTTGAGGGGCGTTGAGGGATAGTCAATAGCTGCATTTGGGCGGCGGAGAGGAGCGAGGGATGAATAAGCAGGAATTTCTGGCGGCGCTGCGAAAGGCGCTGGCGGTTTTGGAGGAAGAGGAGCTGCGGGATATCGTCGACGAATACGAGCAGCATATCGATATGAAGGTGGCCAATGGGCTGACGGAGGAGGAGGCGATCGCTGATTTCGGCGATTTTAAGGAGCTGACGGCGGAGCTTCTCGAGGCGTATCACGTGCGGGCGGATTATGCCGCGGTGAACCAGGCGGAGGAGTCTGAAAAAGCAGCCGGGCGCGGGATGGCCGCGGAGACGGAAGCGGCCGACCGAAACGGACGGCCGAAGGAGCGCAGGGAGACGCGCGACGAAACGGAGGAGGCCGGCAGGGGACTTGCCGGACTGCGGGAAAGGGCAGCCGGCGCGTGGCTTTCGTTTGGGAGGAAGATTAAGGCGGCCGGCGGCTGGTGCTGGAGGAGTACGAAGTCCGCTGCCGGCTGGTGCGTGGGGAGTATGAAAGCTGCGGCCGCCTGGATATGGCGGGCGGCTCTATGGTGCTTTAGGCAGCTTGAAAGGCCCTTTTTGTGGACGGCCGGAATCCTGGGAATCGGCCGGAAGGATGCGGAGGAAAGGAAGAAGGATACGGCTTTGGGGACAAAAGAGGAAGGAGGTGCGGAGATGGCGGTTCGAAGAGGGTTCTGGGAGCAGCTTGGAGGCGGGATTGCCGCGTTTTACAGGTGGTGTGTGGAGGCGTTTCTCTGGTGCGTCCGTATGACCTGGAATCTGTTTTGTGTCGGAATCGCGCTGTTTGTCGGCCTGGCGGGCGTGTTTTTTCTGTTCGCGCTGGGAGCGTTTTTCGTCTTGGTGCTGAGCGGATATCCGTTTGCGGGACTGGTAATCGGGTCCTTGGGAGCGGCGGTGAGCCTGTTTGCGGCGGCCGGCTTTATGGTGACGTTGTTTTGGAGAAAGCGGAGAGCAGCTGCCGTGGCAGCGCGAAGCGATATGCCGGCCGGGCGCCGCGGGGCGCTTCCGGCAGAGCTTGGGACGGAGGCTTTAAAAGAGAGTGACGGAGAGGAGGAAGATGGATCATGCGCAGAATAAGAATCATCCTGGCGGCCGCGTTTCTGACCGGCGTGCTTTTGGGCGGGATCGGCGTGGGTGTTACGATGGTGGAATGGTCCTCGCTGAAATACAGCGGGACGAAGCAGCTCGGCAGCGAGTACCTGGTGACGGGAAATTTTGACTTTGAACTCAAGGACGACGGCAGTAAGGTTATTTTGGAGAGAAGCTATTATACGAACCGTTTTTTGGAAGAGATCGAGGAAGATCCGTCTGTGCCGGAGGGGATCGTCCGCTACGAAGTGACATATAACAGCGCGCTTGTGAAGCCCTATCTGGATTATCTGGAGTATGATACGCAGGAGGAGACAGAGTCGGCGGCGAAGGCAGCCCCTGGGGAAGAGACAGACCCGGCGGCGGAGGAACCGGTTTACAGCGGCGAGCTCCGTTTGATGCGCTCTTATTTTGGCGATGATTTCCAGATCTTTATGGAGAATAAGGACGAGATGCTCAATGACTTAAAGAACGGGAAGCTTTCCAGCTATGAGGTTGTGGACGTCTCCAGCGTGAAGATACGGATGAACCCGGCGACGGCGGCGCGTGTGGAAAACCGCACCGGCTGGTAAAAGGGAGCGGCGTTTTCAGAAGAACAGATGCTCGATCAGGATCTTTAAGCCGATTCCGATCAGGATCAGTCCGCCAGCCGTCTCCGCCCGGGATTTGTAGCACGTACCGAACACGTTTCCCACCTTCACGCCGAATACAGACAGGCAGAAGGTGACGGCGCCGATAAAGGACACCGCGGGGATGATATGTACGCGGAGAAAGGCGAAGGTGACGCCCACAGCAAGGGCGTCGATGCTGGTGGCAACGGCCAGGACGATCATATCGCGGAAGGCGACAGAGTCGTTGCAGCTCTCTTCCTCCGGGTTTTGGGCTTCCCGGATCATATTGCCGCCGATAATGGTCAGAAGAAGGAAGGCAATCCAGTGATCGTAGGCCGTGATGACGTCCTTGAAGCCGGAACCCAGCAGGTAGCCCGCGAGCGGCATCAGAGCCTGAAAACCGCCGAAGTAAAGACCGATGATAAACGCGCTGCGCAGATTCAGCTTCCGCATGGACAGGCCTTTGCAGATAGAGACGGCGAAGGCGTCCATGGACAGACCGACAGCGATCAGAAACAGCTCGATAAGCGACATTTTTCTCCCCCCATGATTTCACAGAAAACCGGATTTGAGTGAAATTGTAGTCCATTGGGGGATATTTGTCAATGATTTCTTAACCCAGGCGCCGCGGCGTGATTTCTTGACCCGGCGCCGCGGCGCCCGGATGTCGTTTTACGTCAGTATGCAAAAAACGCGCCAATGACGCGTTTTTTGTATTCTTCAGAAGTCTGCCCGGCAGGCTCCGCTTCGAAAGCTCCTCCTAAAATGCGGCGGCATTAAAAAGATCCTACAGGTATTCCCGCAGGTCCTTGCACAGGCTTTCCTCCATGCGCACCAGGCGGCCGCAGATATCGCGGGAAGTCTCGTCTGCGCCCCGGTACTGGTTCATATAACGGTGCAGGGATTTCACGCCCATGTTGCAGCCGTCCGTGATCAGGTCGGCCACGGTGGCGTCGCTCTCGTCCATGCCCATTTTCATGGTGGTTTTCATCCAGGACATGGTTTTGGCTACGGGGTTCGGATCCTTTTTCTCACTGTGGTAGCTGTCCAGCAGGGAGTGGATTTCACCGCCCAGCTTTTCATGGCTTTCCCTGCTCTTTTCCAGCAGGTTTTTCATGTCGGAATTTCGGATTCGCCCCAGCACTTCGTCGAAGGAGGAGACGGCCATCTTTACGCCGGCGTCGCATTCCTTTAACAGTTCTACTGTATCGCTGCTTCTCATTCTTTTCACCTCCATATGGATTTTTTCCTAGTTTGCGCCGAAATCTGACAAATGATTCTTTTCATTTTGCGATTTTGTGGTATGCTGTAAGAAAACGCGGAATACGAGAAGAGCGTCACTGGCGCCTTTCTCGCATGGAGATACGAGCAGAGCGCCGGGGCGGTTTCCCGGCGCGGCGGCGACGGAGGAAATGATATGACGAGTTTCAGCACCCTGTGTTATATCGAGCGGGACGGCTGCTGGCTGATGCTTCACCGAACCGTGAAAAAGAATGATGTGAATAAGGATAAATGGATTGGCGTAGGGGGCCATTTTGAGGCGGACGAGAGTCCGGAGGAGTGCGTGCTGCGGGAGGTGAAGGAGGAGACCGGCTATACGCTGACGTCCTATCGCTTCCGCGGGCTGGTCACCTTTGTATCCGGAAGCGGAGAGACGGAGTATATGGCACTGTTTACGGCGGACGGCTTTGAAGGCGAGCCGGTCTCCTGCGACGAGGGAGAGCTCCAATGGGTGCCCGCGGACCGTGTCTGGGGACTGAACATCTGGGAAGGGGACAAGATATTCTTCCGGTTACTGGAGGAGGACGGGGCATTTTTCTCTCTGAAACTGGTTTACGGAGGGGACGGTGCGACGCTGGTGAACGCGGCGCTGAACGGCAGGCCCATGGAACTTTTCGATATTCTGAATGAGGACGGAACGAAAAGCGGCGTCGTGCGCGAGCGGGGCGTAGCCCACCGGGAGGGGAGCCTCCATCCGACAGCCCATATCTGGATTGTGCGGCCGAACAAAAAGAGCGGCTATGATATTCTTTTGCAGAAGAGAAGCGCGGGAAAGGATTCCTATCCGGGCTGCTATGACATTTCTGCCGCGGGACACGTGCCGGCAGGGGAAGATTATCTGACGTCCGCTTTGCGGGAATTGGAGGAAGAGCTGGGAATCCGGGCGCTGCCGGAGCAGCTTGAGCCGGCTGGACGCCGCAAAGGCTATATGGAGGCGGAATTCTATGGGAAACCGTTCCGCGACGCTGAGATTGCGCAGATGTATGTGTATCGGGAGCCGGTGGACGCGGATGCGCTGACGCTGCAGGCGTCGGAAGTAGCGGGAGTCCTCTGGATTGATTATCTGGAATGTCTTGGTAACATCCGCGACGGAAGCCTGCAGAACTGCATTTATGAGGACGAATTTCTGGCGATGGGGGAATATTTGGGCATCCCGGATCCCTGCGGCCGGCAGAGTTACTGTTCAGAGGTCAGCTTGAATAAAGAAAACCGATGGAGTAGACTTATTTCAGTCAGGAGCCATCGGTTTTC